>JBJOOS010000017.1:0-13142 GCA_046051155.1 Candidatus Parcubacteria bacterium | reverse complement strand
TGAGCAGGCCGGCCACGCGCTCTCCGGCGATATCGTGAAGGTTGTCCCCACGGGCCTCTACCGGGACCCTGCAGGGCGTATGCCCCCACGCGAGGCCGGCAAGGTGACTGAGATAGTCTCCCGCGCACGAGAGACGTTTGTAGGTACGCTTGTCGAGGAAGAGGGCCTGACCCTCATGGCCCCTGACTATAAGAAGATGTATGTGCCGATAGTTATCCTCGACCGCGGCGATGCACAGCTCGGATACAAAGTGCTCGTGCGCCTCACCGCCTGGGACGCTGATAAGCAGTACCCGCTCGGGAAGATTGAAGAAGTAATCGGCAAGTCAGGAGTCCACGAGACTGAGATGCGCGCGCTCGCGCTTGGTCAGGGATTCTCAAGTGACTTCCCTCCCGGGGTCGTGTCCGATGCCGAACACCTCGAGAAGAACGGCCGCGCAATGCTCGCCGAGGAAGCAAAGAACGCTGTTGAAAAGGGTTCGCGCCGCGACTTCAGAAATGTACCAACCTGCACCATCGATCCATTTGATGCAAAAGACTTTGACGACGCGCTTTCTGTACAGACGCTGACCGACGGCAATATCGAGGTAGGCGTGCACATCGCTGATGTGTCGTTCTTCGTGAAGCCAGGAACACAACTCGACAAAGAGGCCATCGCGCGCGCGACCTCCGTGTACCTCGTCGACCGGACTATTCCTATGCTTCCTGAGGTGCTCTCCAACGACCTTTGCTCTCTGAAGCCAGACGAAGACCGTCTCGCGGTCTCGGCGGTCTTCACGCTCGACAAGGACGCAAACATCGTCGACACGTGGTTCGGCGAGACGGTCATCCATTCTGCAAAACGCTTTACGTACGAAAACGCGCAGGAAGTGCTCGACACAGGCACCGGCCCGCTCCACGCTGAGCTGTCTACCCTGCTCGCGCTCTCGAAGAAGATCCGCGAGCGCCGCGTCGTCAAGGGCGCTGTGGAATTTGATACCGCAGAGGTGAAAATCGAGCTCGACGCAGAAGGTAAGCCGACAGCCGTGCGCCTCAAAGAGCGTAAAGCCACAATGCTCCTTATCGAGGACTTCATGCTCCTCGCGAACGAAGCTGTCGCGAAGCATCTCTCTGCGCTCACCAAGAAAGGCGGCCCACAATTCTACTCGCTGTACCGCATCCACGACGCTCCAGACAACGATCGCATCGAGAACCTCACGAACCTGCTCCGCATCATGGGCTACCATTTGAAAACGTCGGGGAGCGGCAGCGTCACCGGTGCTGAGCTCAACAAGCTCATGGAGTCGGTAAAGGGTAAGCCTGAGGAATACTTGGTAAAGATGGCAACGCTCCGCTCGATGAGCAAGGCAGTGTACGCGACCAAGAACATCGGACACTTCGGCCTCGCGTTTGACTACTACACGCACTTCACGTCGCCGATTAGACGCTACCCCGACCTCGTCATCCACCGCCTGATTAAAGCGCACACGCCGGGCGGCACGCCGATTACGACTGAGGAGATGGAGGCGTTCGACAAGCTCGCACTCCACGCATCCGAGCGCGAAGTATCGGCCTCTGACGCAGAGCGCGACTCTATCAAGATGAAACAGGTAGAGTTCCTCGCTGGCCGTGTGGGTGAGATATTTGATGCAGTTATTTCTGGTGTCACTGAGCGAGGGCTCTACGTAGAGCTCGCTGAGACTCACGCCGACGGCATGATAAACGTCCGCGCAGTCGGGGACGACTTTTTTGAATACCAAGAGAAGCAGTACCGCCTCGTGGGCAAGCGCACGCACAAAGTGTTCCGCCTCGGCGATCCTATCAAAGTGAAGTTGATTGCCGCACGTATTCCGGAGAAGGAGTTAGATTTCGTTCCTGCTTAAATTCGCCCCTGCTGTTTCATCGCTTCGATGATGCGCTTGAGCGCGAGCGCGTATGCCGCTTCGCGTAGCGTGACTTTTTTCTCCAAAGCGAAGTCCGCGACCTCACGGTATGCCTTATTCATAATTTCAGTCAAACGCTCGCGCACGACTTCGGCGGTCCACTGTTCACCTGCGCGATTCTGCTCCCATTCAAAATAAGAAACCGTCACGCCGCCCGCATTTGCGAGCACGTCAGGGACGACCGTGACTCCCTTTGTCGCCAAAATTTCATCTGCGACAGGAGTGACCGGACCGTTCGCGATTTCCAAAATTATCTTCGCTTTTACCTGCTCGACGTTATCAGCCCGCACCTGCTCCTCGAGAGCAGCGGGGATTAAAATGTCTGCGACTTGCGTGATAACGGCACCAGGCTCGAGACCCGGCTCGCCGGCACACACAGAGCCCGTCGCCTCCTTGTCTCTGAGCGCTTTCGCAACATCGATTCCCTCGTTACGCACCAGTGTCCCGTGCGAATCTGCTAGTACGGTAACCTTGATCCCCATCTCCACCGCAAGTCGCGCAGCCTGTGCGCCAGCATTCCCTGCTCCCTGCACGGCGACTGAGAGCTTCGACGGGTCGAGCTTCTTGTCTTTCAGGAGCTGGGCGAGCACCTCCATCGCGCCGTCGGCAGTCGCCGTGTCGCGACCGAGACTGCCGCCCTGCTCAATCGGCTTACCCGTTATCATCGCCGGCGCTTTGTGACCCACAATCTTCTCGTACTCATCGAGCATGACGCCCATAATCTCAGCATTGGTGTACACGTCTGGCGCGGGCACGTCAGTATCAGGACCGAGGTGGTCAGCAAATGCGCGCACATATGCACGCGACAAGCGGTGAATCTCGTCACGCGAGAGCTTCTTAGGGTCAACCGCTACGCCCCCCTTACCGCCGCCCATCGGGATGCCGACTACGGCGCACTTAATCGCCATCATCGCCGCGAGTGCAGAGACTTCGTCTTCGTCGGCGTCTGGGTGGAAGCGGATGCCGCCCTTGTACGGGCCGCGCGCATTATTAAACTGCACGCGATATGCGGGGAACGTTGCTGCCGTCCCATTGTCGAGCGTGATTTTGAGATCCGCTTTTAAAATGCGGTCTGGCTTCTCAAGTGCCTTGCGCTCTGCATCAGACAGTCCGAGAAGCTTCGCCGCCCGATCTACGTTTGTTTTGAAATAAGTAAATGCCGCCATAGTTACAGAATCATACACCTACTTTGCCACAGCGACAGCCTCTTCAAACTTAACTGACAACAGCTTCGACACACCGTCCCCGCCCATCGTCACGCCGTAGAGTAGATTGGTGCGGCTCATCGTCTCGCGATTATGGGTGATGACGATAAGCTGTGACTTCTTCGCCAGGTTCTCAATCATATCGCCATAGCGACGGCTGTTCGCCTCATCGAGCGCCGCGTCAGTCTCGTCGAGTATGAGGAACGGCGGCGGGTTCACCTGGCTCATCGCGAAGATAAGCGCGATACTCGTGAGCGCGCGCTCGCCACCCGAGAGCTGCATCAGCGAACGCACCTTCTTCTTCGGCAGGTTCACTGCGATTTCTATGCCCGCGCGCTCCTTCTCTTCTGGCACATCATCTGTCAGAGCGCTGTCCTCCTCGTCAGAGTCGCTCTCGTCTTCCTCTTCAAGCGTGAGGCGCGCACTCCCGCCACCGAACATAAGTGAGAAGTATTCGCCGAACGATGTGTTCACCTTGGCGAGTCCCTCATTGAAGTGCTTCGAGAGTTCAGTATCCAAGTCAGTGATGAGAGTCTTGAGCGACACAGCAGACTTCCCGAGATCGTCGAGCTCCTTGGCGAAGAACGCTTCGCGCTCTGAGACTTCTTTGTGCTCCTGGCGGATGTCTTCGCCCGTGCCGCCCGACTCCTCGAGCCTAATCTTCATCCGCTCCATGGTCTTCTTACGGTCTTCCTGCGCGCGACGCTCCTCCTGCGGCATCGCGGTAAGCGCCGCGTACGAAAGAATGTCTCCTCCTGTGAGCGCGAATACTTCGCTCTTGTCTTGGGTCAGTGCCTCGGCTGCGATCCCGAGCTCGCGCTCGCGTGCGTCGCAGGAAGCTAGAACTCCCTCCTCGTGTGCCTTCGATTGGGCGATGTCGAGGATGCGGCGGCGATCTTCGTGTCCCGCCTCTTCGAGCGCCATGAGTGCCTCGCGGGCGCGGGCGCGCGCAGACTCGGCCTTCTCGAGCTCAGTAGAAGCGGTCGCGTACTTCTCTGCAAGCGCCGCGCGTTCTGCTTCAAACCGATTTGCCGACTCTTCTTCTTCAGAAAAACGGTCGTTGCGAAGCGCGCCGTACCGCTCGAAGAACACCTTGATCACTCGCTGGACCGCATCAAGTGCCGCGCGCAGACCGCTCACTTCGCTCCCTGCGGTGCTGACCTGCCGCTCGACCTCGCCCCGCAAAGCTTCGAGCTCCTCGCGTGGCACTTTCGCGTATGGCTCCTGCGCGACCGCGGTCGCGCGGCGCTTCACCTCGGCAAGCGCGCCCTCAACCCGCCCCATCTCGCGCGAGAGAGCCGAGCGCGTACTCGAAAAGACGGTGACGTCTTGTTCCGCCTTACGGAGGACCTCGGTACGTTTCGCGCTCTCGGTGTTCGCGGCAGAGGGGTCGGCAATGCGATTCAGCTCTTCGGTCACCTTCGCGAGACGCTCGCTGGCCTCTTTCTTATTCTTTGTAATCGCTTCCTTCTCGTGCGCGAGGTACGCGTCTTCAATCGCGAAGTACGTCTGCGCGAGCCCCATGAGCGACTTGCGCAGCTCGTCTGCCCGCTCAAGCTTCTTCACCTGATTCTCAAGGAAGCGCAAGTGCGGCGTGAGCTCTCTGCGAAGCGAATTCACCTGCTCGATATTGTCCTCGGTCTTAAGCAACTTTTTCTCTGCCTCCTGCTTCTTAAACTCATAGAGCTTCAAGCCGAGCGCGTCCTCGAGCATCGCGCGGCGCTCACGCGCGTTTGAGAGCAGGATTCTATCCGCTTCGCCCTGAGAGATGATGTGGTGCCCCGTCTCGCCGATGTTCGCACTCGCCAAGAGTTCTGCGACGTCGCGTAGACGCACGCGAGAGCCGTTAATCGCGTACTCGCTCGACCCGTCGCGGAAGACCGTGCGCTCAATCGTCACCTCGTCGAAGTCAATCTTGAACTCGCGGCGCGCGTTATCAAAAATAATCGCGACCGATGCGCGGTTTGCTCTTGGAGCCGAGTGTGACCCGTTGAAGATGAGGTCCTCGGTGCGCTTGCCGCGCATACTCTTAATCGACTGCTCGCCAAGCGCGAAGCGGAACGCCTCGGCAACGTTCGACTTACCCGAACCGTTCGGCCCGACGATAGCGGTCGTCGCATTGGAGAAATCCAAGACTACCTTCTTGGCAAAGGACTTAAATCCGACTATTTCAAGCCGCTTCAACATTGCCTTTCATTGTATCAAATAAAATGCACTGACCTCCTGCCAGGTAGAATTAGCGAACGCTTACACTCTAGAGATTGATGTTCATAGGCATCGCCCCTTGCGCAACCCCACCCCCGAGAGCAGCTCCAGGCGCGCCGATCTCCTGGAACGGTACGCCGAGGAACGCGGCTATCTGCTGACCCACGACCACCTCCTTCGCCTCTCCACCACCTATGACAGAGAACCCAACTCCTGCCACACCAACGTTGGTCTGGCCGGGAGCCTGCAAGTTTTCAAGAGGAAGTTCCGTGCCGTCTTTCAATATCAGTACTGACTGCCACACGATAGTTGGCTGAGAATACGTCCGCCCCTGCATCGTCGTCGTGCTCGTCTGGTACTGGTTCCTCAGCTCGACACGAACCGCGTCTGCGATGGCGTAGGTACGTACCTCGTGTTTGACGAGTCCGTTCTTCTGGAAGAGGATTTGCCCCTGACTCTTATCAATGGTGATATTGATTGAGGAGGCCTTGAGCACGACCACGATGCCGGCAACTATGAACAACCCTCCGACAATGAGCGCGATAGTTTGGGACCCCGCCAGAAATAACAGAACGCCGCCGACAACGACGAACACCGCCCCTATCAGTACGCTCGAGACAAGGCCCTTATCGACAACCACCATCTCATTCTCTGTTTGGTTAGTTATTTTCATACGACGGTTAGTTTAGAATGTGTAAAATTGCCTCGGCCCCATACGTACAGCCATACCTCAAAGGGTACTCTGGAGTAATCACACTCTTATTAAAACATGTTCGCGACTCCTGATTCTTCCGCCTGTTGATTAGTATAAAAACGAGCGCCCTTCCGCTTGCAGCAGGAAGGGCGCTTTACACGTTGCACTGTCACTGGGCCTTCATATCTTCTATGAACTGACGCTTACTCACCAACTCGTACTTGTGATAGAAGCGTCGCAGTAGAATCGGCGCGCCGACGAACATACCAACCCCAAGTGGCAGAGCTGTCGCCGCCAATAAGATCAGGGGGGTGCTCTCTTTCGTCTGATCCTGCACACGCTCGGCAATCGTGGCGCTCAGGCAAGGAATGAGCAGAGTGCACATTACCGCGACGAGAACAAAATCATGTGTGGGAAATACGGAGCTCCCCCAACCCACAACTGCAACCATCGCCATGAACGCCGACAGATACCGCACGAGGTACTCGAAATCCTCCGTAGTGTGATATATCGCACCGTAGAGTACGGCAACGGTTCCTGTGGCGATTCCCGCTACACCGAGCGCAGCCTGGATTCCAAAAAATTGGTATATCCATTCTCCGACGACGAGCTGGAGCGCACACATGATTGTGCTCCACTTCCATATCAGGTACATGGTACTTCTCCTCGAAGTCCTGTTGACGAAGTATTCGTCAGCTTCTTTTCCGCTATAACTATACCACTACCAACCCGTCTTATCAAGGCCCGCCTGTGCGGCCGACTGCTCTGCTTCTTGCTTAGACTGCCCTTCTCCACGCGCCACCTCCTCAGTACCGATAAACACGCCGACGGTAAAGAGCTTGGCGTGATCAGGCCCTTCCTGCGAGAGCGTCTCGTAGCGAGGCGTGGTGCCGCGCTTCTCCTGCGCAATTTCTTGGAATCGGCTCTTCGCATCCTGGTAGGAGCGCTTCGCGATGACGCCTTCGATCTTGCCGAACAGGTTTTGTGCGATAAACGACTCTGCGGCCGCAAACCCCTGATCGAGATAGATCGCGCCGATGATAGCCTCAAACGCGTCCGCGAGAATAACCTCGCGCGCGCGGCCTGTGTCCTTGGACTCGCCCCTAGAGAGTAGAAGGTATTCGTTTATGCCGAGCGACTGCGCTGACTCGGCCAAGGAGACGGTGTTGACGAGTGCGGCTCGGTAACTCGTGAGCTCGCCCTCCGTCCTGGTCGGATATTTCTTAAAGAGGAAGTTGGTCGCGGCGAGCTCAAGCACCGCGTCACCGAGGAACTCGAGGCGCTCGTTGTGACTCCCGGCGTACTCACGGTGCTCGTTGAGGTAGGAACGGTGCGTGAAAGCTTCAACCAAGAGGTCGATATTGCTAAAAGTGATTCCGATTTTTGATGCAAAAGTTGAGAAATCAGGCATGACTTGAAACACTCTGGCCCTTCTCTCTGCTCGCTTGATCAAGGAGCTTCTGGACGGCCACGGTCACGATGGGGAGCATATCATCGTAGAAATTCAGGTCAATGATGTCCTGTAGGCGGAACCACTTGGTATCGTCGAGACCTCCCTTACCCTCTTGCAGATGCACCGGCTCGAACTGTGCCTTCGCGAGGAAGTAGGTCACGTGCTTACGGTACTTACCGTTCTCGGGGTGAGAGGCGACGTACTCGTTCTCGCCAATCTTCTCCTCGATCGAAATGTCGATTCCTATCTCCGCCTTGACCTTGCGCGCAGTGCCCTGCTCGACGGTTTCTGTTTTGGTGTCTTCAGTATCGGCTATCTTCCCTTTAGAGAGAGTCCAGTGTCCGAACACGTCATGCACAAGAGCGAGATAGTACTGACCTTCGTGCTTCGCGTACACGACTGCCCCGCCGAGATTCTGAAGCGGGAGGTCTTCATAGCGCACCTTATTACTCTTCTTGCCCTGCTCCTCCTTGCCTGGTTCGCCGAGCTCCTTATAGACAGCGCCCAAAACGCCGTTGATAAATCTCCCGCTCGAGTCTCCGCCAAAGGTCTTGGCGAGCTCGATGGCCTCATTGATAGCCACCTTCGCCGGTACCTGCGCGCGATCGGCGAAGAGGAGCTCGTAGAGGCCGAGACGCAGGATGTTACGGTCGACGGGCGCGATGCGGTCGAGCGGCCAATCGGGAGCGGCTTTAGTAATAACGAGGTCGATGTCCTCGGCCTTAGCGAGCACGCCATCGAGAAGAGAATTCATGAACGTTTGATCGACATCTTCGCCACCGAACTCGGTGACGTTGCGCGTGAGGATTGTCTCCGCATCGTTCTTCGATGCATGCGTAGTGTCCCATTCAAACAGAGTTTGAAGAACAATAGAGCGCGCTAAATGTCGGTTCGCCATGAAAAGATCTTGGTACCTCCTGAGTA
The DNA here is from genome assembly GCA_046051155.1 of Candidatus Parcubacteria bacterium. Classification (GTDB taxonomy): domain Bacteria; phylum Patescibacteriota; class Minisyncoccia; order Phycocordibacterales; family Phycocordibacteraceae; genus C7867-001. Next base: position 4,740 of record JBJOOS010000017.1, on the reverse strand, counting down.
TAAGCAATCCCCGTGGCCACGCAACGTGGCCACGGGGATTGCGGTGCGTATTAAATGTTTATGCTCCCCCGCCGAAGCCGCTGCGAGCCTTCGGGCGACCGCCGGTTGCGATCTTACCGAACACGCCCTTCAAACCCTTCGCCTCTGCGTTTGCGTGGACCTCCTTTGCATGCTCGTGGGTGTGAGTAGGAGTCGGCTCGGTCGATGCTCCCTTGACCTTCGACTTGTGGTCGACCTTTACCTTAGGAGTGAAGATCTTCTTACCGCGGTACATGCCGGTAGCCTCGTCCATGTGGTGCGGGAGGCGGAGATTGCCGCTCTCTTTATCCTTCACGATGTTGATCTCGTGGAGTGCATGATGAGACCGGCGGTTGCCGGTGTGACCTCGGGTATGGCGCATTCGGACTGACATGAAGAAAACCTTACCATGCGGGCATAAAAAACACAAAGCGCGTCCTCCCCGAAGGCGGGAGAACGCGCTTGAAAGACCTTCGTTATCGTTATTTGAGGGGATTCAACCCCGGCGGCGCAAAACCATCGACTGACGCCCCACCACGCCAACCTTCGGTTTCTTGCCATCACACTCGGTTGCGGCGCGAAGCGGTACATAGACCACTTGGCCGTGACCATTGGTGCAACCTACCTCGCCGTTGACCACCTTATTGTGGCATCCTGGACAAGGCACACACAGCGGGACGAAAGCTGTCCCTTTCAGAGCCTTTTGCGAAGCCGCAATGGCCATTTCTGTCTTGTAGCCGTACTTCTTCTGACCTGCTACTACTTTTTTCGTCATGATACCCTTCTTATCTTACCTTCAAGGCTAGTCCATCCCCTTACGGGGCTACCTTTGTGACCAGTGCGGGACTGGACACAAGCGGAAACTGTACTCTTATTTAGTTCCCGTGTCAAGGTGTATGAAAGACCGGCGGTGGATAGCGGAGAGCCCATGCTTTTTAAGAGCTTCGTAGTGCGCGGCCGTGCCGTAGCCCTTATGTTTTTCAAATCCGTACTGCGGATATTCTTTGGCGAGTTCGAGCATCAGGCGGTCCCGCGAGACCTTCGCGGCGATAGAGGCGAGCGAAATAAGCGGGACGAGCGCATCGCCGTTGATGATTGTTTCTTGCGCGTATTCTGGTGGAGCCTTGAGCGAGCCGTCGAGCATCACTTTTACGAGCGCGGCATCTGACGCGAGTGCGTTTACGCCGCGCCAAAGCGCGCGGCGTACTGCTACCGCGATACCTTCCCTATCAATAGTCTCTGCGCTCTCAAACTCAACCACGAAACGCGCGGCGCCAAGGGCGACCCCCGTAACCAGCATCTCAAATACCTTCTCCCGCTTCTTTTCTGAAATTTTTTTCGAATCCGCAACGCCAGGAAACTCCTTCGCTACATCAAATCCCTCTGGCACCATAGCCACCCCCACCGACACCGGCCCTGCAAGTGGTCCGCGGCCGGCTTCGTCAACGCCCAGAATAAATTGCATACGATGAAGCATACCAAAAAGAGCGGCCTCGTGATCCTAAGATCACGAGGCCGTAACTCAGGCAACCCACGTCCGAAGACGCTGCCACCAGGGCTGTCTCTTGAAAGGCCAGTAGCCCCACTCGGCAAGAACTTTGAAGAGCGTTGGAAAGTCAGGATCCAAGGGGTGACCGCCCGTGAGGACGTGAATGTATCTTCGAGACTCAACCTCCTGAACTGCTTCTGACATCCTGTACCAGTAGTCGTGCTTGAGCCGATACCGATGTGCTCGCTCGCTTCGCCACCTACGCCACTCATTACGCGGTACCTTGTAGGGCGCACTCGCCAGGCGTTTCCAAGCCGCAGTAAAGGCTCGCCACCTGCCTTCCGCCGGGTCGTCGTAATAGTTGTCGGCCCACATCCAAAGAAAGATTGCTATCACCCACGTCGGGCCACATATCGCTAGTACCGAGAGTACGGTTTTCATTTTCCTAACTCCGCAGAAGTTGGTCCGAACGTAAGAATATAACAAAAATGCAGAAGCGCAACGCGGTCGCATATTGGTATACTCAGCGTAATGGCCTCAAGATTTATCCATCTCCACACCCACAGTCACTACACCTTCCTACAGGCGTTGCCGAAGGTCGAGGAGCTGGTCGAGAAGGCAAAGAAGGAAGGCATGGATGCGGTCGCGCTCACCGATGGCGGGAACATGCACGGTGCGATCGAGTTCTACAAGGCCGCGACCGCAGCCGGAGTGAAGCCGATTCTCGGCGTAGACGCATACCTCGCCCCACGCTCGCGACATGGAAAAGACCCTTCTCTCGACGCGAAGCGTTCGCGCATCGTCCTCTTGGCAGAAAACAACGCAGGATATAAAAATCTGCTGGCGCTCGTGACGAAGTCGTGGACCGAAGGATTCTTCGATCGGCCGAGAATCGACAAGGAGATTCTCCGCGAGCACAGCCGCGGAGTGATCGCGATACTCCCGTCCTTCGCCGGAGACGTTGCTCAGTGCCTTCGCGCAGGCGACCACGACGGCGCCGCGGCCGTGCTCGCGGAATTTAAAAACATACTGGGTGCTGAAAACGTGTTCCTCGAACTCACGCATCACCCCAAGGTCGCTGGTCACGAGGCACTAATGGATAAGATTATTGCACTGGGTAAAGAGAGTGGCACCCCGCTCGTCGCACAGCATGACGTCTACTACCTTGAGCCCGATGATCGCGAAGCAACCGCCACCATGCGCCGCATCCAACAAGGCGGCCAGGGTCAAAACGAAGAAGAAGATTTCTCTTTCATAAGCGAGAAGAAGGCGCTCGCACTTTTCAAAGACACCCCAGAGGCAATCGAGAACTCGAGTAAAATCGCTGATCGTTGCAACCTCTCATTTGAGCTCGGTAAGTGGACCTTCCCCGCGGTACCAGTGTCACCCGGCTACCAGAATCACGACGAAGAGCTTCGCGCCAAAGCGTACGCAGGAATAAAGACCCGAGGGCTCGAAGAGACCAAAGAGGTCACCGACCGCATCGACTACGAGCTCAAAATCATTATCGATAAGGGCTTCGCGGTGTACTATCTCATCGTCGCTGACCTCCTGGGCTTCGCGAAGTCGCAGGGGATCCTCACCACCACCCGCGGCTCGGCCGCAGGCAGTCTCGTCGCGTACCTGATCGGTGTCACAAACGTGGACCCGCTCTTCTACAAGCTTCCCTTCGAGCGCTTTCTCAACCCGGAACGCCCGAAGGCGCCGGATATCGACATGGACATGGCCGATAACCGTCGCGACGAGATGATCGCGTACACGAAGAGACGCTATGGCGAAGACCACGTCGCGCAGATAGGTACCTTCGGCACGATGATGGCGCGCGCCGCAGTGCGCGACGTCGCGCGCGCGCTCGGACACTCCTATACCACCGGCGACCGCATCGCGAAGCTGATTCCGGTCGGCTCTCAGGGATTCCCGATGACGATTGATAAAGCGCTCGAGCTCGAGCCTGACCTGAAAACGCTCTACGATGAAGATGACGAGGCCCGCGAAGTCATCGACCTCGCGAAGCGCATCGAAGGATGCGTCCGTCACGTCGGCGTCCACGCCGCCGGCGTCGTGGTGGCCCCGACGCCGCTCGTCGAGTGGACGCCGATTCAGCCCGACCCTAAGGGCACCGGCAAGATGATTACCCAGTACGATATGTACTCGATTACCGACGAGTATGGCGGCGTCGGTCTTCTTAAGTTCGACTTCCTCGGGATTAAAAACTTGGCAGTCCTCGCCGATTCGGTCATCCGCGTTAAGGAGACGCGCGGCATCACGGTCGACATCGAGAACGTCCCTATCGATGACACGAAGACCTTCGAGATGCTCGCGCGCGGCGAGACCGAAGGCACCTTCCAACTAAACGGCTCGGGTATGACCCGCTGGCTTAAGGAGCTGCGACCGACCACCATCCACGACATCAACGCGATGGTCGCCCTCTACCGCCCGGGCCCGATGGAAACCATTCCCCAATACATCGAGCGCAAGCATAATCCAAAGCTCGTGCACTACCTAGACCCGAGGATGAAGGAGTACCTCGATTTCAGTAACGGCGTACTCGTGTACCAAGATGACGTGCTCCTCACGTCGATTAAACTCGCTGGCTACTCGTGGCTCGAGGCAGACGCGCTGCGTAAGGCGATGGGGAAAAAGATTCCGAAGGTCATGCAGGCGGAGAAAGAGAAGTTGCTCAAGGGGTTCATGGAATACGGTAAGCTTTCTAAAGCACTGTCCGAGAAGATATGGGAGCTCATCGAGCCCTTCGCCGCCTACGGCTTCAACAAGGCGCACGCCGCCTCCTATGGCAAGGTCGCGTACCAGACTGCGTATATGAAGGCGAATTACCCCGTCGAGTACCTCGCTGCTCTGCTTACCGGCGACTCGGGCAACACGGACCAGATCTCAATCTACGTCGCCGAGGCGAAGCGCATGAGCGTGAAGGTGCTCCCGCCAGACGTGAATGAGAGCGGCACCGACTTCACCGTCGTCGGTGAGAATAAAGACGTCGTGCGCTTCGGGCTCTCTTCTATCAAGAACTTCGGCGACGGCATTTCAGAAGCGATAATTGGAGAGCGCAAAGCGAACGGCCCTTTCAAGACGCTCTCCGACTTCCTCTCCCGCGTCGGGTCGAAGAACCTGAACCGCAAGTCGCTCGAGTCGCTTATCAAGTGCGGCGCGCTCGATTCGTTCGCTGATCGTGGCACCTTACTCAAAAATATTGAAGACATGCTCGCCTTCCACCG
>JBJOOS010000016.1:0-13303 GCA_046051155.1 Candidatus Parcubacteria bacterium | reverse complement strand
CTCTCTGACAAGTATGTGTTCGTACACGACGACCATCGCTACCCAATAGACGATGCACGCATCAGTTCTTCACTCCGAACATTCCGCGTGGGCCCGGGGCTTACTGACAATCTCTTTGACTTTTGTGACGTCATCGAAAAGGCAGAGGAAATCCACGTAATCGATTCATCATTTATGTTCCTCATCGACTGCCTTCCCTACGAAGCGCCCAACCAGAAGCTGTTCGTGCATCGCTATGCGCGGCCGAACGCCGCGTGGAATCTGCCCATCCTCAAGAAACCGTGGGTTATTTTAAACTAGTATGTCCAGCCACCTGAAAAAGATTGTAGCGGTTACGTACGACTGCAAGATGTATGCGAACCGCCTCTGGAACGACCTGGCGATCTACGCGGCAACGCGCGAACTCGATGTACCGATGCGGACCACCTCCCTACTTGAGCACACTCGCCTGTCGAGAGGTCTCTATAGAATCTGGGCCCAGTTCGTCGGTCGCGTACTTCACGCAGAAGAGAGCATGTGGGCGTGGGGCGGCACCGTGCGTTACCTGCCTCCTTCCGCACCCCTTCCCGCTAAGTACGCGGGCGCGCAATCGCTGTATCTGCTCGGCATGCTCTTCCGAAATCCGGAAGGGTTTAAAAAGTATGCCGCTCTGATTCGCGACCGCTTCCGCAGTGATACGCGTACAGCCCGTCAGGTTACCTATCTTCTCCTTCCGCTCGAAGGACGCACACTGATAGGCGTCGAGATTCGACAGCAGCCGTTCACCTATTTCCCCGAAGGAGATTTCCTCATACCTCTTGCGCGGACCAAGGAGATCGTCGATGAGTACGTGCGAGAACGAGGATTGACAGCCCGTGATCTGGGCATCGTCATCGCAAGCGATGCGTCGATTCCACGCGAACTGTTCTCGGGCTATCGGACGGTCGTCATTACCAACGAGAAGCAAGGGTTCCACGCTCTGACCCGCACCAGCGTCGTGGTGGGCACGAATTCGCCCACGGCCAATCTCGCGACGTGGTTGGCAAACGTACCGCATATAGTTACCGACACCAATCCCATCGACTGGAGCTACTATCGAGGGAAAGAAGCTTTCTTTGACAACAAGTACGCGACCCTCACTCAACACGTTTCTCTTTCGCACTGAAAAACTCTTTGGTATCCTGCGCGACGGCGTCCATGTCAAGAGAGTTGATACAAGGAGCATCAGGCAGATGTCCTTGCGGACAAGCCTCTGGCTTACAGCGGACGAGTATCGGTGCGTCGCCAAACTGCTCGGTGCCAACCCACTGTCTGCCCTGACACGCGACCAACACCACCAGCGGCACGCGTAGAAGTGCGGCGATGTGCGAAGTGCCCGTGCCAAGCGAGATCATCCCGAGAGAGGTACGAATGAGCGCTGCCGCCTCCTGGAGAGATGTGTCGACCGCGATAGACCGGGGCGGCAAAGAGAGCGCGGCGAGCTGTTCGCGCTCCTTCTTGGTACCCAGGAAGACAAAGGTCGTGTCGGCATAGACGCGCATAAGCGCATCAAGGAGGTCCTGTCTTCGCCTCTCGGAAAGGCCGCGTGCGGCGGTGCCGGAGAAGAGGCCCACGACTACGTACTTTTTCTCGACAAGTCCTAGCCGCGCGAGGAGACCCGGTTGTGGCAGAAACTCAAAACGCATCTCTTCGTACGCGAGGGGGACGCCAGCCGTACGCAGTACCGCGCATTCGTGCGTGCGCGGCACGCCGGCACGACCATGCGTCGGCAGAGTCCGATCGAAGAGAAACCGGTTCAAGGGCGAAGGGTCGGCAAATCCGATAAGCGCGCCGCGCCGCGCGATAAGGCGGGCCACGAGCTTCGTCGAGAGATTGAGCGTTCCTCCGGTATAGAGCGTCGTGACGAGATCACTCCGCCAGAAACGGTAGATGAGCCCGAGGACCGCAAGCGGTTCGCGACGATTCGCTTCGATAACTTCTATCCATGGGTAGGCAGTAAGCAGATCGCGTATCATCGCGCCACGACTCCCCACCACGATGGCGCAACGCGCCTCTGGGTAGGCCGCGTGTACATTTTCCAGCAAGTACTTCCCCATGAGGCAATCCCCTATCGAGGATGCGCGAAACGAGACTGCCTTCTTGATAGCCATAGGTGCTACTTCCAGACTGCTTTGCGCACGCGCTGGAGAGCTCCATACCATGGTTGTTTGCGAACCCAGTACTTCACCGACCGCAGAGTGCCACTACTGCTTATCTTTGCCGGATACTGCCGACGACGCTTCGACAACACCTGAATATCCTCTTCCCGTAAGGGGGTCCTGTGCCAGATGAGCTCTTTGTTCCCTGCCAGCTTGAGGGTGCCGTCGTAGAGCTGGAAGAACTGGGTCTCGTAGGAATGGTCAGAGTGAAGCGCTTCGAGCGAGTTGTCGGTGATGCCAAACGCGGAGAACAGCGCCTGCTCAACAAAGAAGGCATTCCCCGCGCGCACACAGACGAGCTCGTATCCCTTCTTCTTCCCGAGCTCCACGATGGCGCGCAACGACGACCCCTGATATACGTTCATGTCGCGTGGTTGAATAAACGAAATCGAATCAGGAATTGAAGGGTTAAATTCAATCACCATTACACGCGGACGATAGTCGTTGAGGGAATCCCAGAGATGGTAATCGTTACCGTCAATGTCGAGGACAAAGAGGTCAAACGTCTTCGGCAGTGCAGTTGCGGCAAACAGCGCATCCAGCCGGTGCTCGCCTTCGAACGATACAAAAGCCTGCACGCCCTGCACCCGCTTATTACCCTTATGCTCTTCAAGTAATCGCTCGAAGTAGGTCTGATCCGCCTCGATGAGCACCGCGTTCCACTCGCGGTTCTTGATAAGGGTCCATACGTTAGAGTCGTGCTTGCCATTCAGCGCTCCGAGCTCAACGCACCACTTCCCCCCTTCACCGAGTACTTCAAATATCTTCGCGATAATGCCGTCTTCGCCGTGCTCACTCGTCACGTTCTTGCGATAATCGAGTAACCAATCATTCTTCATAGTACCCATAGTACCGTACTTGTTACGCGTCTACCCGCTTTTGAATAAAGGCCGAGATGGCGGCGGCTCGCCCCTCCCAGCTGTGCCGGCGAGCTAACTCCTTTGCCTCGCGCGCCCGGGCCGATACTTCGGCACCCCCCGTGGCGGTCGCTACTATTTTCTCAGCAAAATCCTGCGGCGTATCGGGCTTGGCGAAGAGTACGTGTTCGTCGGTCACAATCTCTCGAATAGAGGGGAGATCCGCCGCCACAATCGGCGTTCCCGAAGCAATATATTCAAATAGTTTTACCGGCGACGTCTCGATCCGCGAGGCCTCCTCTTTAGCGGTATTCGGAAGTACCAGCACGTCTGCGGCACGTAGGTAGAGAGGAATCTTGGTCTGAGACACGTGACCAATAAACGTGACGCGCTGAATAGACTCTCGTCGAGTAAGCTCTTCGAGCCGTGCGCGGTCCTCAGGAGTGCCGCCGACCAAATACACGTGTATCTGCTCCGGCAGGAAGGCCGCCGCGCGCACCAGTGTGTCGACGCCCTTCCAACTGTAGAGATGCCCTGCATAGAGCGCGATGGTCAAGCGACTGTCTATACCAAGCTCTTCCCGAGCGCTCGCACGCGTACGAGGAGAGTCAAACACGCTTGCGTCTACCGCGTTAGGTTGGTGCAACATGCGCTCGAGCGGATAGCCGTACGCGTCGTGGAGTCTCTGTATCTTGAGCGTATTTGTCACGATGAGACCAGTCGCCCGCTTAAGCACCGCGCGATTGACGAGTGTAAGGGAGCTCTCATAGAAATCGTGTATCTCGACAAAAAGCGGTAGACCGAGAAGACCCGGGAGCACTGTGTCGCGCATATCCTGACCATACAAAATGGTCCCCTCTCGGGAACGGAAAAGAAGCGCTATAAACGCGCTTGCGTTGAAGCTCGCGACCATGAGCAGGAAACCTACCTTGCCAAGGCGTGCGGTGAAGTCTATTGCCGGCAATTTACGCACGCGAAACTGCTCTGAGATACGGTACTCGTCGAACAAGGACTGTCCGGTGTCATCGGGGTTTTTGCGGCGCGGTATCCAGAGCTCAACGGTATACCCGAGCTTCTGAAACTCTTCACACGTCCGCAGGGTAAACGGCGTGGTCGTCTTTTGCGAGGGGAAACGCCAATGCGAGAGGTAGATTAGTTTCATCGTCTGTTATTGTTCGGCGCGCGGCAGCCGTCCGAAATAATTAGTAAAGAAACGCTCCTGATCGAGGAAGGCGAGGAACGAAGAGCGCGCAAGCCGTTGCCGCTCCTTCCACTCCTCGTTTGACAGCGGGTCATAAAAACGCCGTACATACTCGGCCGTATGCGACACTTCGCGCATGGGAACACGAACCACGATCTTATCGTATGGTACTTCGTTTTCGGCAGGCAGGGGTACGTCCGTATCGATAAGTACTGGTATGCGACCAAGCGATAATGCTTCAAGAAAACGATTCGAATAGTTGCCGTCGCCCTTGGGTGCCAGTACGAAGTCTGACTGCAGGATATTCTCAATAAATTCTTGGCGCGCCTTCGCTGGAGACAGCTCGATGGTTTGACGCGCCCCCGAGAACGTCCGCCTGACGATGAAGTTGGTCGTCACGAGTGAAGAAGCGCGTAACGCACGCATCGCTATTCGACGCCAGTAGATGCCGAGCTTCCTCGCACGGAGCGAGGGGTCGCTGAGCGATCGCAGGTCCCAGATAAGATTTTTCAAGAGATACGCGGCCTGTTTCTTCCCGTTTTGGAATCCCGCAAAGCCGCAGAAGGAAACGACCGGACGATCCGCTTTCTCGCGCACCCCTTTCGGCAGGTCTACAAACGAGCGCGCCGTAGTCGGCACAATAATGTCTCGCGACCGGAGAGCGCTCTTATAACTGGACATAAGAAACACCCACACGCGCGGGTCGATAGCGAGTTCGTGCGCAAAATCGCTAAAACAAAATACGTACACCGGGATACTGAGCCGCTCGCCTTCGTCGGCCCAGTGGGTGATGTAGGCATTCGCGGCGGGCGACAGTGCCGTGAAGTTGTGTGGCAATATGATCGCGGCCGCACGCTCCACGTCCTTCGTGTACGACGCTGTCGTCTCAAAGTAATTCCGGAAAGGGGGTTCTCCGAAGGTGTCCTCCTTCAGCTGTTCCTTGGAGAACATGAAATAGAACAGATTGTGGATCGGAACTCCCTCGCACGGATCTGGAACAAAAAGAGTTGGCTGCATACTTAGTGCGCAAGCAGGGATTGCATCGAGTCAACAATACGGTCGGTGGGTATGTAATACAAGCAACGGAAGACCTCACCGTCGGCAGTCGTCTGCGAGCAGTCTCCGCTCTTATTTCCACGGCATCGACAATGCTCACGGTCAGCAAGGATAACCACGCGGGAGTTGTAGGTCGGAAGCCAGTACGGATCTGACAGATTAGAGAGTGCAATTAACGGCGCATCGAGGTGGGCGGCAAGGTGCGCGATGCCCGATGCAACGGCAACAACAAGCGTCGCCCCTTGTAGCAGACAGAGCAGCGCCTGCGCCGACAACTCTGATTCGATGCGAGCATTAGCCATACCCGCTATCATTGACATCGCCCTGGAACGCTCGGCAGGAGCCGCACTTAAGACAAACTCGTACGTCGGGAACACCTCGCGCGCGCGCTCAAGAAGCGGGCGCACCTTCTCAGGCGGCATGCTCCTGCGGTAACTACCTGCGAAGAAGTGGAAGAGTATGTACGGCTTACCCACTGTGGCGCACGAAGCACGAGGCAGATGCGGCTGGACTGAGACCGGAGAGAGTCCCCACGAGGAGAGGACCCGCGGCACGATTGTCATAAACAAGTTGTCCTCGGGGGTAATCGTTATCTGATGAACGGATCGGCGCACAGCGCGCTCATGCTCGGCTATGTATCCGTGCACTTCGCTTCCGCCCGGTACGAGCTGGCTTACCCGCAAAATGGTTCGCCACCAGAACGACACCGGGATATCAGACGGCTCGAGGACAGCAATATTATTCTTCCCGCAGGCAAGTCTCCATAAGGGCACCCACGTCAACGGATTACTCCTCACGACTTCATGATAAGAAATAAACGGCAGTCCACCGACCAGCTCCCGTACGAAAGCATTCGGACGAGTCGAGATGAGGGTAAGCGTACTGCCAGGAACGGTCTCAGACAGCGCACGTCCGAGATGCACTCCAAACAGCGCATCCCCTATCGCCCCTCCATACAAATACACGTAAGCCATACACCTTAGTGAGACTTCCCTATGACAAAGAAGTGGTGGTACGGACTGCTCCAGGGAATGAAATCCCGTTCGATTACACCCTCTTTCGCCAGCTTCGCGCGTATACGCGATAGCGGGTAGCCCTTCTTCCCTATCTCCCAATAATGCTGTCCGTTAAATACGTGCCGCCGCGGGAAAGGCAGCTTGAGTGCTAACTGGACCACCTTGAGAAAGGGCAGCTTGAAGGACAGAGAGAGCATCGGGCCAAAATGCGGAAGGCTAATAATAACCTTCGTACGCGATACGCGTGCAACCTCGCCCACGGCTTTTTCAAACTCGTCAAACGGTAAGTGTTCGAGGACCTCAAAGGCACACACTACGTCAAACGAGTTATCCGGAAACGGGAGCTGGAGTACACTCCCGACCACGTCGGGCTGTAAGTCTTCAGCGATATCAATCGACGTGTAAGACACCTTGGTATTGTTTTTAATGAAAGAGCCGAACACCTTGTCGCCCACCCCGACCTCAAGTACTGACCTCGGATGCTGAGCAAGCACTTCGCGAAGCTGGTGATAATAGCTTACAAACCGGCCCTCGAATCCGTAGGAGCCGAATTTGTATCCTTCTTCTTTTGTAACTTGGGGCGTAGGGGTCATAGCTTCGAAAGTATACCCAAGATAGCAGGGATGAGCTTGGAAAGCGCATAGTGCTCTCGCACGTACACCGAGGTCTCCTGTTCAAGAAACTTCAGAGCCGAATCGTTTGTACGAATGGGCAAGCCGCAAGCGAGCGCCTCGAGTACGACCTTATCGAGACTGCCGGTCTCGCTGGTATGTAAGAACAGGTGGGCGCGCCGATATTCGTCTCGAAGTGCTACCTGGGAGAGGCCGCCGAGGAAACGCACCCTTGCATGGAGCGTGTCTGCAAGAACCTGGAGGCTCCCTTCTTCAGGCCCTTCTCCGGCGATTCGCAGCTCATTTCCCTCTTCTGCCGCTTCGCGGATGGCAAGATCGTGCCGCTTGCTTTTTGCGAGTCGACCAACTGACAGTAACCACTCCCCGCGCGCGACACTTGGGTCAGGAGAAAAGAAATCCGTATCGATACCGTGCCCCACTATGCGGACTTTCGAGCTCGTAACACGACAACTTTCTTTAGACGCGGTAAGAATGACATCTACAAGTGCTGTTGCCATACGGAGCTTTAAATCAACGCTTTTATGCACATACCAAAGCGCGACTCGCTTGTGCCACCACCTCCACCACAGACCGCCGAGCACAACATATTCAGGATTCATGTGCACGAACACCACGTCGTACTCGCGGCGGAGACTGCGTATAAGAGACAAGAATCGCCACGCATATGTCAGGCGATTCTGTGCGCCCCTCTCTTTGCCGAGCGAATTCACGTGCACATTTGCGGGCAACTGGTGCTTTCCTTCCTTCAGACAAATGACTTCGATCTGCTCTGCATGTTTGGCGAACTCGGCTATCCAGCCGGTAAAAAACCCCAGATCAGAGTCCGTACTGTCGACTACCTGTGTGCAAATAAGTAATTTCATAACAGTGTCTCGCGCCAGCGTACAGCCCACTCGGCAGCAGTCGGCGGCACGATCTTAAGCACACCGCGCTCGCCCGATTGCAGTACGCGCATGACCACCTGCGCTAGCTCGGAGCGCGGAACGACCACCGCACCTGCCTCCTTCGCGACGCCAACATCAGGCGCGACGACCGGCACTCCTGCCGCGAGCGCTTCCACGATGCTCGCGCCCCAGCTCTCGTACACTGAAGTACATAACACCACGTCCGCACTCTCCAAGTACGGCTTTGGATCCTTCCCCCACCCCGCGAACTCTATCGGCAGCGTTTCTGCTGATTTCCGTAGCGCCGGCTCCAGACTCCCCGCGCCGAGCATCACGAGCTTTGCCTCTATCCCGCTTGAACGCACCTCTTTCAACACAGTGAGTGCAGAGAGCGGGTCTTTCTCGACCTCGAATCTGCCAATCCAGAGAATCGTCTTCTGTTGGTGAGGCTTCGCCTGCACGACCTTGAATGAGTCGACGTCGACGAAGACCGGAAGTACGAATATCGGCGCGCGCACGTAGGGCGCAATTTGCTGCTTCAGCGCCTCTGACACCACGCGGATAGAGGTCGCGTTACGGAGCTGGAAATAGGCCCACGCGCGCCGCCACCAAGGCTCTGTGCGGAGGTCAGTGTGCACTTGTATATTTAATTTAGAATGATGCTTATGCGAGAGATGCCACGCGAAGTGTCCGCGCCAGAAAGGGTCCTGGGCCGTTATCACGTCATAGTGCTCGCGCACGACCGCGGCGCGTATCTCACGGAAGGAATGCACCTGCGGCCACACGAACACGTCGAGCTGGTCGACCTGCTTCTTCTGCAGTTCAAAACGCGCGTGCGCCACGCTTCCCGCTACGAGAATATTTTTGTCACCGCTAATCATTAAAACTTTCATAGGGATTTGAGGAGGGTGCTCGTCGTCGAGAGCATTTCCTCCGGAGTGAACTTCTGCATGCGCTTGTGTGCAGAAGCCGCGCGGGTACGCGCGGCTGTAGGGTCCTGCTCGATATTTTTAAGTGCAGCAAGAAGTGCTTCTTCGTCGCGCGGGATGAGGAGTCCGGTCACACCGTCTTCGATAAGCTCCGCGTTCCCGCCGACATCTGTCGCGATGACTGGCGTGCCGAGCATCATCGCTTCGATGAGCGCATGCGAGAGTCCTTCGTAACTCGAGTTTAGTACAAACACGTCGGCACTCCTCACCCACCCGAGCGTCTCGCCGCGCGGCAGACCAGACGCGATGAACAGCTGCCACGACAGATCGCGGGCGACCACGCGCTCGAGCGACTCAAAGCCCTTCCATGGTACTCGCCTGCCGGAAGAAACTACCAAGAAACCCTCAGGACGCTCTTTCATTTCGGGCACTGTTAAAAGCTCAATGCTGTTATAAATAACGTCTATTTTCTCGGGCGTGATGCCCCAAGTCTCAACTACCTTCTTCAAATACTTGCCCGGCACGATTACGCGCGTGGCGCTCTGCGCCACGCGCGTTTGAATCCGCCGCAGGGCACGCACCGCAAACGGCACGTGTATTGTCTTCACGAACTCATCAAGAGTCTCAGTAATCCCGAACCTCTGAACTCCCTGCTCCCACGCGTAGTCGCCCACCACCTTCACCACGAACTTCTTCCCTGCTTTCTTAGCCGCTTTCATTGTCGGCAACCCAACTGACACAGGGTCAAGTGCGATAACGACGTCGGCATCGCGTGCCGCTTTGAGCACGCGGCGGTAATACGCATAGTGCCGCACTATCTTCGGCAAGTGCCGCACATCACTAAATTTCACCAATTCTACGTCTATACCCTTTGCCGGTAGCCCCTCTGCGAGAAGCTTCGCATACGTCGCCGGCCCGCCCATTTCGGGCGGATATAGAGGTGTCGCAATGACGAGCTTCATGTGTGCTAAGTATAACCCTACCTAAGCACTCCGCGGTTTCGGTCTTATTAGCCTGAAATTACTGCCTCAAATGCCGTCTGCATCTGCTTCGCAATCAGATTCCAGTCGTATTTCTCACGGACGAGCGCGAGGGCGTTGGCGCGGATGCGCGCGACCTTGTCGGGATTGGTCATGATGTCTTTCACTGCGAGCGCTATCTGGTCCGGCGAGTCCACGTCTACTGCCCAGCCGGTCGAGGGCTTCCCCGGATTACGCTTCTCATCAAACAGAAAGTCAGTAATGCCTCCCTCTTGAGTAGCAACGACCGGCAGCCCTGCCGCCATCGCTTCAATAAACGAATTCCCCATTCCTTCTGAACGCGAAGGTCGAATAAAGATGTGTGCGGTACTAAACGCTTTTGCAAGTTCGGCGTGAGAAATGTAGCCCTTGAACAACACTCGCTCGGACACGCCGAGTTCTTCAGAGAGTCGTCGTAACGCTGTTTCATCAACGCCCTCGCCATAAATTACAAAGTGCACGTTCTCTGGGAGGAGCACTAGCGCGCGGATGACTTCGTCGAGAGCGTTCTTGTGCACCAGGCGCGAAGACGTGACGAGGTTTACAACTCCCGCCGTCACGACGAGCGGATGAGGCGAAGCAATAAACTGTGTGAGGTCGACACCGTTAGGAACGACCGCCACATCACCCGCGAACCCCATGCGGGTCGCCCACTGTCCGAGATAGGTAGAGATAGCCTGCACTGCCGACGCATTCTTAAAGCCTATTGAGAGAAGCGGTCGAAACGGGAGTATGAACCATCGTGAGAACATGCGCTCCCACGGATCACCTTCTTGCAGTGTGAGCAGGTACGGCACACGCACGCCCCTGAAGCGCAGAAGCACTATTGGGAAGAGCATATAGCTCATCATCGCCCAGAACGCGTCGAAGTGGAGCGAGGCGTGCATGGCGCGCGCCGCAGAGGCTGCGCGCGGCAAGAACAAAATCTTCGAGAGGTACGATGCGCCGTTGCCAATCCTATGCACGACCACATTCCCAACTTTCTCTTCGCTCGCTTCCCCGCCAAAATTCAAAGTCAGAATATGAAACTCCACATCCTCGATGCGGTCGGTAATTTCTTTTATCGCGACCTCTGCGCCGCCCACGTGCGGATAGTATGCGAGGGATAAAATGAGAACCCTTTTCATTAGATAAGTATAAACGCTCCGCCTGCCACCAAAATGACTCCGAGGAGCCCAAACGTCCACACCGACAAGAGTCCTGACGCGCGAGAAGCCGGAGCGGGCAATGCCGCCCCCGCAGTGGCGAGATCATTCGCCACTGCGGGGGCGTCTATTGCTTCCTCATGGGGTTCGGTATTCGATGTATTGATAATCGATTCCTTCTGCACCACAGGCTCGACTGCCTTCTCTTCATAACTCGTTACCTCCACCGAAGGTTGCGGTCCCTCAACTACAGATACGCTCACGGTTATAGAATCTTTCAAATTCGCAAACGTCGCAGGCCCGATGCCCTTCACTTTTTGAATATCAGCTATGGCCGTAAACGGGCCATTTTTAGTCCGGTAATCGACGATGGCCGCCGCTTTGGAAGGACCGATGCCAGGGAGCGTGTCGAGCAGTGTCGCATCTGCCGTATTGATATTCACCGATGATGCGTATACAACCGCAGGGAGTAGAAACGCTAATACGAGGAGGCGCGTAAGGCGCATGGCGCCCACTATACCTCACCTTTCAGCACCTTGCGAAGAGTGTCTTCGGGCACCTCATATGGTCCCTTTTTAGCTGGTTCAGGGGTCGGAGCTACGGGTTGTGCTTGCTGCGGAGTTGGTGGTGGCGGCCTGGGTGGCAGATTCTGCGGAACAACCTTCGAGAGCGTTCCGTGGAGTGATTGCTGATTCTGTACCTGCTTCTTCTCTTTTTCTGCCGTATTCTTCGCAGTCATATTCCGCAGAATTGCCTTCAAGTCTTCGGCATTCTTTGTGACGACCGGCTTAGCAAGAGGAGACCGGGGAGCAAATGGTCTGGCCCCGCCTGGCACAGCCTGGACGGGGAGACCCGAGGATCTTTGTGGCGCGATCTCTCTTTGTGGTTTAGCGGCCGGAGGCTTGTCTACAAAAGGGGCCTGCGGCCGTACCTCGGTCACCACTGGCTTCGCTACCGGTGTGGGCGCTGGCTTGTACGCGGGAGCCTGGACGCGAGGCGGCGGCTGATACTTCTTCTTCATCCTTGCATCTACGGGCGCTTCAGACGCCGCGCTCGCCGCGAGCTCATCTACGATCCGTGACTCGATCCCCGCACGGGGCGAAGAGAACTGTTCGCGCGACGCTGCGATTACCTGCTCCTTATATGTCGCCGGTGGAGCCTCGATTGGCGGAATCGTCACCGCAGAAAACGGCGCGGACCCGACACCGTCGATCATGAGCGAGAGATACACCTGGCGTTTGTCGAGATTTACAATATCTTCTTTCGTAAACTTCGGCATAAAGACCGTCTCGAGCACCTCAGCATCAAAGGGCCCTACACGGAAGACCACGGTCGTGCCGACGTTTCCGAAGACGGCGTCACGCACCTCCTCTTCCATCTGCTCGACGTACTGGTGAGCAATCACGAGATTTAATTTATATTTACGAGACTCGGAGAGAATCTCAGCGAACGTCTCGTTCGCGAAGTTCTGGAATTCGTCCACATAGAAATAGAAGTGCGGGAGCTTCGCGAGATCCGGCCCCGAGAGGTTTGCGCGACTCATCGCGCCCAAGAAGAGCCGCGTCGTGAGCATCGAGCCCAAGAGGCGCATATTGGTCTCGCCCACCAAGCCCTTCGAGAGGTTGATGATAAGTATCTTCTTCTGGTCCATCATCTCGCGAATATCAAACGAGGACTTCTCCTGTCCGATGATATTGCGAATGAGCGGATTGCCCGTAAATTGGCCGACCTTGTTCTGGATAGCAGGCGTTGCCTCCTGTGTGTAGCGGTCGCCGTAGTTGGCGAACTCCTTGGTCCAGAAGTCCTTCACGACCGGATCTTTTACATTGTCGACCACCTTCTTGCGGTAGTCCTTATCGGTGTACATACGGTTCACGCCAAGCAGGGTCGCACCTGGATACTCGAGGAGCGCGAGGAGCGTATTAGTAAGGATGTACTCCATGCGCGCGCTCCACGCGTCCTCCCAAATCTTTTTGAAGGTCGCCATGAGCCCGCTCACGACCAAGTGGCGGCGATCGTAGCCAACGTCCTCCATCACGTTGAAGGCGATGGGGTGTTCGAGATCGAACGGAGCGAAGTAGACAACGTCTTTGATGCGGTTCTCCGGAATGTAGTCGAGGAGACGGTCGACTGTGCCGCCGTGAGGGTCGATGAACGCGAGCCCTTCCCCATTTCTAATATCCTGAATCGCCATGTTCTCGAGCAGAGTCGACTTACCCATGCCCGTCTTACCTATCACGTACATGTGACGATCGCGATCCTTCGACTTGATACCAAACGGAATATATTTCCCGCGCGAGTCAGTCGCCGCGAAGTAGGTTACGCGTTCCGGATTCTCCATCACGCTCTAGTATAGCAAATCGTTATGACGGAACTTGTGGCGATTG
>JBJOOS010000015.1:0-13568 GCA_046051155.1 Candidatus Parcubacteria bacterium | reverse complement strand
CGCTTGAGCACCGACTCATCAGACACTTGAATATTTAAAACCGTGAAAGGGCGCCCGAGCCAGCGAAGCGAGTCGACAATCAGTTCTGCCTCCGGCACCTTGCGGTTAAACCCATCAAAAATAGCCCCTGCGCCTTCGGGGACTGAGAAAAGCGAATTGAGATAGAGATACATCGCGAACCAGTGCGGCTGAAGGATGCCCGCATCGTTCTCTTCTTTCACCTTACGCCCCACTGGCGTATCCTGCTTGGCGATCGCACGAAACAGATCCCCTGACCCGTAGACGTGCCACCCGGTCTTCGCGGCGAGCATCTTAGCCTGTGTTCCCTTCCCGCTCCCCGGCTTACCTAAGAAAAATATCGTGCGTGTATCCATTTGCCCACTGTACCATTTTTAATCCTAATTTTAATACTCGCGAAGAGAAACCTGAGCGTCAATCTTGTGAGCGAGATCGAGAGTCACCTGTACCGCGATGAGGAGTGCCGTGCCGCCAAGTACCAATGTCGTGATACCGGTGAGACCCTGGATAATAGACGGAGCAACGGCGATAAGACCGAGGAAGCAGGCTCCCGGGAGGGTAACACGATTCACCACCTTAGCGATATACTCTTCTGTCTCACGACCGGGGCGCACGCCGGGGACGAAGGCGCCTGTCTTCTGGAGATTCTCAGCGACGCGGTGCGGCTCAAAGGTGACTGCGGTGTAGAAGTAGGTGAAGAGAACGACAAGGATGAAGTACACCGACCCGTAGTTCCAGGGGTTAGCGAGGAACGCGGTGTACCAGAGGTTCGCCCCTGCGGCGAAGGACACGTGCGCGGCAGAGAGCATCGAGAGCGCCATCTGAGGAATAAGCAGAAGGGAGAGAGCGAAAATGATTGGGATAACGCCGGCCTGTAGGAGACGTATCGGGAGATAGGTCGCCGCGTTCTGCTGGAGAGCCGCACCGCGCACCGCGCGCGCGTAGGCTATAGGGATCGAACGCTCTGCATCAGAGACGACGACCACTGCGTAGATGACGCCAAGCGCAAGTACGGCAAAAGCGACATAACTCGGAATGTTCGCCGCCGTGGACGCGAAGAGCGTCTGCGAAATGCTCGAAGGAAGGCGGGCGAGGATACCGGCGAGGATGATGAGCGAGATTCCGTTGCCAATACCGAACTCCGTCACGAGCTCACCGAGCCACATAAGAAGGAGTGAGCCTGCGGTAACGAGTGCGACGTTCGCGATGAGCGCCGTCGAGCCCAGGTGCGCGATCACGCCCTGCGTCTGGAGCAAGAAGAGGAATCCGATAGCCTGGAGCACCGCTATCGGGATGGTGAGGAGACGGCTCCAGCCGATAAACTTGGCACGGCCAGCCTCCCCCTCTTCGGTGTACGCCTGCTTCACCTGCGGGAAGATAATCGTCGCAAGCTGCATGATGATGGACGCCGTGATGTAGGGGCCGACACCAAGCATCACGATAGAGAGGTTTGAGAGTCCGCCGCCTGAAAAGACGTTTAGAAGGCCGAAGAATTGATTGCTGGAGAAAAAGCTTGCGAGCGCGTTCTTGTCGACACCCGGGATCGGGATCGTCGCGAGAAGACGGAAGAGTGCGAGCGCCCCTGCGAGAAAGAAGATGCGGAAACGGATCTCGGGAGCGTTGAGAGCGAGCTTAAGTTTATGAGCAAAGGTATTAAGCATGGATGGTGCCGCCGGCCTTCTCGATTGCGGCGCGTGCACTCTCTGAGAGCGCACAGCCCTTCACGACGAGTGCCTTGGTGACTTCACCAGTACCGAGAATCTTCACCTCCGGCATGCGGCCCTTCGCACGGCGCACGAGACCCTTGGCGAAGAGTGAACCCGGAGTTACGCTCTCCCCTGTCTTGTAGGCGGCCTCGAGTGCGGCAAGGTTCACTGCGCTCACGCTGATGCGGTTCGTCTTCACCGTGCGAGCGCGGTTCTTACCGTAGCCACGGCGCTTTGGGAACTTTTTGATGAGGTCGCGGACTTCTGGGCGGATCTTGTGTCCCGCGCGCGCAGTCTGACCTTTGCCGCCGCGTCCTGAAGTCTTACCGCGCTTACCACCGCGTCCTACCGGCGCGTTCTTGCGGTTCTTAGTCCTTGGGGTAATGGTGTGGAGTTGCATACGAAAATAGTATCAAAAGGTTATGCCGCGCGGAGCTTCTTGAGCGCCTCGACAGTCGCGCGAGCGATAGTCAGCTTGTTCTTAGAACGGCTGTGGATCTTGGTCACCACGTCGGTTACGCCAGCGAGGTCGAGCACGGTACGGACTGCAGAGCCGGCGACGAGACCGCGACCCTTCGACGGGATGATTTCAACCGTTGACGACGCGTACTTGCAGGACACCTGATGAGGAATCGAGCCGGACTTGGTGCGCTTCACCGTAATCATGTGGCGCTTAGCGTCGCGGGTAGCCTTGTCGATAGCGAGCGCGGTGTCGATAGCCTTACCGAGACCGACGCCGACGCGACCCTTCTTATCACCAATGACGATGACGAGGCTGAAGTTAAAGCGGCGGCCGCCGGCCATAACGCGGGCGACACGGCGCACATCGATAGTGACCTGATCGAACTCGCCACGCTCGCGAGGAGCGCGAGGACGACCGCCGCCGCGCTGTGAGCGCCCGCGAATAGAGCCGCGACCTCCGCGTGCGTCAGGAGTCTTCGCCGCGGCAACCCCTTCGACTACGACTTCTGCGGGTGCAGCTACTGCCGCAACCTCTGCTTCCTGTATGATTTCTGGTTCCACTGGAGTAGTCATAATGTATTAAAAGACGAGACCGCCTGCGCGCGCTGCGTCAGCGAGCGACTTCACCTGGCCGGCGTAGCGATAGCCCGCACGATCGAAGACCGCAGAGGTGATGCCGAGCGTCTTCGCCTTCTCAGCGATCATCGTACCGACCGACGTCGCCTGTACCGACTGCGAGCCCTTCACGTCGCGACCGTGTGCGGCGGCGACCGTCTTCCCTGCTACATCGTCAATAAGCTGTACCGAGATGAAGCGGTTACTGCGGAAGACCGCGAGGCGTGGGCGCTCGGCGGTGCCGCTGATGCGTGAACGCACGCGCGCGTGGCGGCGCTCGCGAAGTGTTTTGTTAGTGAGTGATGCCATAAGAGAAATAGACTATACCGCCTTCTTGCCCTGTTTGCGAAGGATGACCTCGCCCTCGTAGCGAATACCCTTGCCGAGGTACGGCTCCGACGGCTTGTGACGGCGGACAACTGCGGCGAACTGCCCGACCGACTCCTTGTTGGTACCGGTAATCGTCATCGCATTGTTCTCGACCTTCATCTCGACGTCAGACGGGATATCAAGCGGAACGGTGTGCGAGAAGCCAATAGAGAGGACGAGCTGCTTGCCCTTAAGCTCAGCCTTGTAGCCGACGCCTTCGAGGATGAGCTTCTTCACAAACGGCTTCTCAACGCCGGCAATCATATTCTTCAAGTGTGAGGCGAAGGTGCCGACGAGTGTCTTCGCAAGGCGCGAGGTGTTCTTCGGTGTAACCATAATTCCTTCTGGAGTGACTTCTATAGAAATAGACGGGTGCACGCGCTTGGTGAGCGTACCCTTCGGGCCCTGCACAGAGAGAACGCCGTCCGCGATGGTGACGGTTGCCTTCCCTACTGCTATTGGCTTCTTTGCGAGGCGGCTCATAGTAGTATTACCAAATTTCGAACAGCTCCTCGCCGCCGACATGCGTCTTGCGCGACTCCGCATCGGTGATGACACCTGCCGGAGTCGATAGGATGCGCGCGCCCGTGCCACCCTTCACCTTGTGTGCGGCCGTGTGCGGAGCGTAGAGGCGGCGGCCTGGCTTACTGATGCGATTCACACCCTGGAGGCGTGGGTTGCCGCGCTCATCGTAGGTAAGGGTGACGACGAGCGTCTTATGGACCTTACCATCGACTGCATCAGTCGTGACGGACGCGAGAAAGCCGAGCTCCTTAAGCTTCTTCGCGATAGCGAGAAGGAATGCAGAGTATGGTGCTTTTACCTCCTGCTTGCCGATCATGGCAGCATTCTGGAGGCGAATTATGAAATCTCCTACGCGGTCGGTTACCATGATGCTTTCTTTACGCCGGGAATCTTACCGTCGCGGGCGAGCTCGCGGAACTGGATACGGGAGAGGCCGAATGCGCGCATATAGCCGCGTGAGCGGCCAGTGATAGCACAGCGGTTCTTCAAGCGAACGGGAGAGGAACTTCTCGGGAGAGCCGCAAGACCCTCATAATCGCCAGCCAACTTCAAAGCCGCACGCTTGACCGCGTACTTCTTGACAAGCTTTTCCTTCTTCTGAAGGCGAGCTAGCTGGGATTTCTTTGCCATAAAAAATAAAGCTCCGAGGAGCGTGTAGACAATCTAGCATCTAGCTCCTACGCCGTCAAACCTATAGATGAGCGAGGGGGCGCGGCCAGGAATCCTGCGCCGCGCCCCCGTGTTTCAGGCCAAATCGAAGAAGAACTTCCTGTTCAATCGTATGTCGCCACCGGCGGGCTCGTACAGATGCGCCGAAATGTGGCGCTTCTTCCCTGCTGGTGTCCATTCCACCTCAATCAAGATTTTGTCCAAACGGTGGAGGGACGAGTAGTGGGATAAATAGCTATACGCTTTCTCCACAAAACCTGCCTGTGTCTCGACCGATGCCCGGCTGAATCTAAGGAACAACTCCTTGTTCTGAAAGTAAACCGGATCGGTTTCGCCGCCACAGCCTTTCAAGCGCAGACCGCCAGCGTTGCTCAGAAAGTACTCATTCGCGTAACTTCTCCCTGAAAGAACGTGTGAGAGTTCACCTATCTGAGCGTCATGCAAGCGACCTTTGAAGTCCTTCAGTTCCAACACTATTGATGTCTGCATTTCTCTCTCCTGTCCGTGGACGTATGCGTGGATGCCGGAAACGCTAGTCCGAGAACAGATAAAGCATCCACGGCAAAGGTACAACCCAAGCTCACTAGCGTCAAATCTCAAGACATAACAGAAAAAACGCGTCCGGCAGGGCCGGACGCGTGTTTTTCAACATTGAAACTATTTCTTCGGAGCTTCGACGATGAGCGGCATGCCGATGAAGCGGAAGAATGCCTCTGCTTCTGCCTTCGACTTGGCAGTCGTGACTATCGTGATAGCGAACCCGAACACATCCTTCAAATCCTCGTCCGAGGTCTCTGGGAAGATAGTGTTCTCCTTAATACCGACGGTCATATTACCCATCTCGTCGATAGCCGACGCCTTGAGGCCGCGGAAGTCGCGGGTACGAGGGAGGGCGATGTGGATGAGCTTGTCGACGAAGTCGAACATGCGGGCGCCACGGAGCGTAATCTGGTAGCCCACGGTGTCTCCCTCGCGCACCTTGAAGGAGGCTATAGAGATACGTGCGGGGCGAGCCGACGGCTTCTGTCCCGTAATCTTCGCGAGACGGTCTGCAATGATCTCGAGCTGTTTCTTGTCGCGCTTCTTACCGACGCCAGAAGAGACGATAACCTTCATTATGCGCGGCGCCTGCATCGTGCTCGTGTAGCCGAAGTCCTTCGCGAGCGCGGCGAAAGCTTCTTTCTGTTTTTCTTTTGTAATAGACATATTTATTTCGTTACCTTCTTGGCGGTCTTCTTCACCGGAGCATCGAGTGCAGACTGGACCTTCGAGCTTGACGAGACATTCCGCACATTAGACGCATCAATCGCGCGCGGCTTCTCGACTATCTGACCCGCCTTCCCCTGGAATCCGCGTATGTGCTTCTTGTAGATAGCGACTCCTTCGACGACGACCTTATTCTCCTTTGGGAGTGCGCGCAGAATAACGCCGGACTTGCCCTTGTCCTTGCCTGCTATCACTTTGACGGTGTCTCCTTTTTTGACGTGCATAAAGAATGTATTAAACGACTTCTGGAGCGAGAGACACGATAGAGTGCCAGCCGAGCTCAGAGAGCTCACGCGGTACTGGACCGAAGATGCGGTTCCCCTTAGGACCCATCTCCTTACCCTGCTTCTCGATGAGCACGACTGCGTTCTCGTCGAAGCGGATATAGGAACCGTCCTTGCGAGCGAACGGCTTGGTCTGTCGGACGATGACCGCGCGGAACACGTCCTTTTTCTTCACGGCCTTGCGCGGCTGTGCGGTCTGGATAGACACGACGATAGTGTCGCCGATGCCAGCGTAGCGGCGCTTAGAACCGCCGAGTATCTTGAATACGCGGGCGATGGTGGCGCCTGAGTTATCTGCAACGTTAACGATGGAGCGGTCTTGTAACATAAATTATTCAGTATCGGTTGCGGCTGGGACAGTCTTAGCCGGGTCGATAGCGAAGTGCTTCAACTTCGATATCGGGCGCGTCGCGACGATAGTCACCTTGTCCCCCACCTTCACGGTGTTCCCTGGATCGTGAGCGAGGTACTTCTTAGAGCGTACGAAGTACTTCTTGTACTTCGCATTCTTGGTGTAGCGATCGACGCGGACTGTTGCGGTGTCCTTCATAGCCGTCTTCACGACGACTCCGACGAATGATTGGGGGCGAATAGTTTTTGTTTCCATGGTAGTTATGCGGTCTTAGCCTTGAGTTCGCGTGCGCGTTGCTCAGTCAGAACACGGGCGATCTCCTTACGGTGCTTGCGAGGACTGTTTGAATCCTTAGCGCGAGCGCCAGCAGCTGAGAAGCGCTCAGTGCGAAGCGTTTCGCGCGTCTTCGAGAGGAGCTCGTTGAGCTCGTGGTCTGTCTTGGTCGTCATTGTATCTTTTTTTGTCATAGAAATGGAAGATATGCAAGTTATGAGCGCGCGATGACGACCGTCTTCACCGGCAGCTTCATGCCTGCCTGGCGCAGGTGTGCGCGAGCGATGGTCTCCTCGACACCGTCGATTTCGAAGAGGACGCGGCCTGGACGCACCTCAAACACGTAGTGCTTCGGGTCGCCCTTACCGCTACCCATGCCCACTTCAGCCGGCTTTGCCGTGACTGGGCGGTCTGGGAAGATGCGCGTCCAGAGCTTACCGGTCTTAGCCGTCGCGCGGGTGATTACCTTACGAGCAGCCTCGATCTGATTGCTCGTCACACGACCGTCAGAGAGAGCCTTGAGGCCGAATGAGCCGAACGCAATAGTGGTACCGCGCGTATCAGGGCGGTTACGGCGCTTCGGGCTCTGACGCTGGGTCTGCCACTTTCGGTGCTTAACTTTTTTAGGAAACAACATACAAAAATATTAGGCAGCTTGGCCGGGCTGGCGCACGAGCGCCTTCTTGTCCTGGTAGACGTTACCGCGGAATATCCAGACCTTGATGCCGATGACACCGTACGGGAGGTATGCGCGCTCGTGCGAGAAGTCGATATCTGCGCGGAAGGTCTGAAGCGGGATGCGACCCTTCTTGAGCTCTTCCTTGCGGCTCATCTCTGCCCCACCGAGGCGGCCTGAGAGCGCGATACGCACGCCCTCGACCTCACGGGCGGCGATGACCTTCTCTACCGTCTGCTTGAGCACGCGGCGGAACGGCATACGCTTCTCGAGACCCTCGGCGATCATGTACGCGACGACGGCAGCATCAGTCTCTGGCTGGCGGACTTCGACGATATCGAACTTCACCGTGCGGCGGTCAGTCGGTGCAATCTTCTTCACCATATCCGAGAGCTCTTTGCGGAGCTTCACGGCGTTCTCACCTGAGCGGCCGATGACGAGGCCTGGGCGGCCGGTCGAGAGGATGATGCGGAGCTCGCTTGCCGAGCGCTCGATTTCAATACCGCTCGTGTAGGTACCGCGCAGCTTCTTGGTGAGGTAGCGGCGAATAGTCTCATCCACTTTGATGTTCTCGCGGAAGCTCTTCTTGTCGCCAGCGAACCAGCGACTCTTCCAGTCTCGGATGATGCCGAGGCGGTGTGCGTAAGGATGTACGGTATGTGTCATATGAAAATTATTTCGCCTTTTTAGCGGCCTTAGCTGGCTTCTCCGCCTTAGCAGCCTTTACCTCCTCCTTCTTCACTGGAGACGAGAGCGATACGATAACGCGGCTCTTGCGGCGGCGGATGAGAGTCGCGCGACCCATAGCGCGCGGCATGTACTTCTTCAGCATGCCTGCACCCTCGACGATGATTGACTGTACCGTCATTTCATCAGGATTCTCGCCCTTATTCTTCGCGTTTGCAGCGGCGCTCTTGATGAGCTTCGCAATTGGCTCTGATGCGCGCTTTGGGAGGAACTGGAGTGTTGCGAGCGCAGCCGGGACCTTCTTCCCTTTTACGAGGTCAGTCACAAGGCGGACCTTGCGTGGTGTCTGGTTATGACTCTTGAGGGTTGCGGTAGTCATGGTTATTTAGCTGGGGCCTTTGCAGCTGGAGCTGGAGCCTTCGCGGCGTTTGCAGCCGCGATTTCAGACTCCTGCTTCTTCATCTCCATCTCCTTCTGCATCTTGCCTCCGTGACGGACGAACTTCTTGGTAGGAGCGAACTCGCCCAAGCGGTGACCGACCATCTCCTCAGAGACGAGTACTTCGATGTGAGCGCGGCCGTTATGTACGCCGAGCGTGAATCCGAGCATTTCAGGACTTATTTGGCTACGACGAGCCCATGTCTTCACAACCCCTGCGGTAGCGGGTTTAAGATTCTTGACCTTCTTGAGGAGTTTTGCGTCCACGAAGGGCCCTTTCTTAAGTGAGCGTGACATGTAAAGTAATGAAAAGCCCGCACTGCGGGATAAGGACAAAGATACAGGAAGGCATTTGCAAAGTCAACGTACCGCGCCAAAACACCCTCTAAAATCCAGGGCATTTCCAGAACCTTGACATATGTGTGTTCTAATTTAGAGCGATTTTCCGCCCAAATAACCTGTAAATACGACGCCTCCCTTCCCTTCATTTCAGTTCTAGAGTAGAGTCTGCCCCAGAAGTTCCCCACCCTGGGGTAACGGAGAGGTAGCTACACATGTCGAACGCATTCGTACAAAGTCTTAACCCCTTGGTTGGGGTGATCATGGGAAGCGATTCCGACTGGGAGAGCACGATGTTCTTCGCGGTCGAGATGCTCCACAAATTCGGAGTGCGCTACGAGTACCGCGTGGTATCGGCGCATCGCACACCGGAGCGAACCCGCGACTACGCGACAGAAGCACACCACCGTGGTCTCAGAGTCATCATCGCTGGGGCCGGCGGCGCGGCGCACTTGCCGGGGATGATTGCCGCCAACACGCACTTGCCGGTGATTGGAGTACCGGTGAAGAGCAGTGTGCTGAACGGCGTCGACAGCCTCCTGTCGATTATCCAGATGCCTCCTGGCATCCCTGTCCCTACGATGGCTATCGGTAAGACCGGAGCAACCAATGCGGCCCTCTGCGCGGTGAGCATCCTCGCCCTGGCTGACATCGAGCTGTCTACCCGCCTCGTCGAGTTCCGCAAGCAACAGACAGGCAAGGTTCCGCTGACGCCAGACCAGAGCGAGGTGCCGACGCTCTAGCCGGTCGACGGTGCACCGTGCGACAAGAGAACTCTGCGCCCGTGGCGGAGTTCTTCCCTTTTATAGACCTAGCGTGTAGAGTGCTCCCCAGACTGTATGTGCAGTCCTGGTACTCACTGTTCGTATCCACATCAACTGGAGACAGAGTCATGCGAAAGGGTAAGAAACTGGCTGAAGGCAAGACCAAAATCATTTGGGAACACGACACCGAATCCTACATCGTACTCATCGAAAGCAAGGACGATATCACGGCGGGCGACGGGGCACGACACGATGTCATCGCCAACAAGGGCGTGATCGCGACTACAACTACGGTGAACTGCTTCATGGCACTCGCGGAGGCTGGCGTGCGGAATCATTTCATCAATCAATGCGATGAGCGAACGTTCGAGGCAGACAAGCTGCAGATGATTCCGATCGAGATCGTCATCCGGTGGATCGCGACGGGCTCCTACCTGAAGCGACGGCCTGATGTCGCGGAGGGGACCTACTTCCCTTCCTACGTGGTCGAGTTCTTCCGTAAGGATGATGCCCAGCACGACCCTCTCATGATCTACGATCTCGTGTCGCAACGCATCCTCTACTTCGATCCAAAGAAGCCATTGGCCTCGGGATTCATCGAGGAGGCGCCTATACGAAACCCCGATGAGATTGAGAGGGCCATGGTGATGCGTGGGATAGGCATCGAGACCTTCGAAGTGCTCGAGGACAAGTGGGCGAAACAAGGCGTGACGCTCGTGGACCTGAAGATCGAGTGTGGGACAGACGAAGGTGGTGGTATCCTCGTCGGCGACGTCATCGACAATGACTCCTGGCGCATCTGGCCGGGCGGCGACAAGTCCCTGATGAAGGACAAGCAGGTCTACCGCGAACTCGCCGAAAGTCTCGATCCAGCGGCCAAGGCCAAGGAACTGGGTCGTATCAAGGACAACTTCGCCTGGGTTGCCGAGCAGACTGCGAAATTCGTCTAGCGCTCTAGACTTCGCTCATAACAACTACGTGCCCATAGAAACTCAAAGCCCCGCTTCCGCGGGGCTTTCTTTTATTATCCTTTTCGGTTCTTTCCGACCTTTCTGCGGGAGACGATGAAGACGTTTGAGTACTTCTTCGGCGTGCGAGTCTTCTGACCCTTGCCGGTCGGCTTGCCCCACATGCTCTTCGCCCTGCGGAGTCCTCGACCCTGGCGACCTTCGCCGCCGCCGTGTGGGTGGTCGACTGGGTTCATGGCCGTACCGCGGACTGTCGGGCGGATGCCCATCCAGCGACTGCGACCTGCCTTGCCGATGTTCACGAGATTCGACTCTTCGTTGCCCACCGTACCGATAGATGCCCAGCAGAGGTCAGAAATCTTGCGGATTTCAGTCGACGGGAGCTTCACTTGTGCGTAGCCAGCGTCATGGGCGACGACTTCTGCGAAGTTGCCTGCCGAGCGGACGAGGGCAGCGCCTGCGCCTGCAGAGAGCTCGATGTTGTATACGAACGTACCTACAGGTATCGCGCCAAGCGGAAGGCGGTTACCGGCCGTAAGCGGAGCGTTTTCAGCCACGAGGAAGGTAGAGCCTGCCTTCACATCCTTCGGGAGGATGACGTAGCGGCGCTCGCCGTCGCGATAGAGTGCGAGACCGATAAATGCCGTGCGGAACGGGTCATATTCAACCGTCTCAATGCGAGCAGGAATGTTCTTCTTATTGTACGAGAAATCGATATCGCGAAGGCGGCGCTTGTGTCCCCCGCCCTGATGCCGTGTGGTGATGCGACCGAACGCGTTGCGACCGCCGCGGCGAGACTTCGTCTTAAGAAGCGGCTTGTGAGCTGTGTCGCCTGAAAGGAGCTCCCGGTATGGAAGCGTAGTCATGTGACGGCGGCTCTTGGATGTAGGTTTATACGTTTTCATAAGTGTTATGCGAATTGAATCGTATCACCAGCATTCAAGGTGACGTATGCCTTGTGGCGAGTAGCGCGTGTGCCCTCTCCACGGCGCGTGCGCATAGGCTTGGTCTTACCTGGGAGGTTCACGATGCGAATCTTCTTAGGAG
The DNA here is from genome assembly GCA_046051155.1 of Candidatus Parcubacteria bacterium. Lineage (GTDB taxonomy): Bacteria > Patescibacteriota > Minisyncoccia > Phycocordibacterales > Phycocordibacteraceae > C7867-001. The sequence continues at coordinate 2,110 of JBJOOS010000015.1, read as the reverse complement.
TCACCTTGTAGATCTCCTTAATTGCGCCAGCGATGTCTGCCTTCGTCGCATCTGCAGGTACTGCAAAAGCGTATACGCCCTTATCAGTCGCGAGAAGCGCCTTCTCGGAGAACCATGGTGCGCGGATGATGTCATGCGAAGCGCCGTTTGCAGCGTGGCGGCTGCGAGCGTGCGTGTGCGGCTTGGCCACTACTTTCTTCTCCTTCTTCTCTGTCTTTTTGTCGAAAAGTGCCATAAATAATTATTTAGCCTTTGCGCGAGCGATGAGCTGCTTGAACGCCTCCTCCGGATTCTCGATGACGAGATACTTGTGCGAGAGGACGTTGAGCGGGTTCAGGTTGCGGACCTCTTCAGTCATGACGTTGCCGAAGTTCTGGAAGCTCTTGGTGACGTTGGTGTTGTATGACGGAAGCGCGACGAGAGCAGTGTTGTTCTTCTTCGTAGCGAGGTCGAGCATCTCTGCGCCCTTTGCGATCTTCTGCATGATGCCCTTAGCGGCAGAGGTCTTTGGTGCGGACATATTGAACGTATCCACGAGGATGAGTTCACCGTCCTTTGCCTTCTTCGAGAGCGCCGAAAGGAGCGCGCCGACACGCATACGACGGTTTATCTTCTCGCTATAGTCGCGAGTGGAGCGAGGACCGAAGGTCACACCGCCGTGTCGCCAGATAGGTGAGCGTGAAGAGCCGTGGCGAGCCTGGCCGGTGCCCTTCTGCTTCCATGGCTTCTTGCCGCCGCCCGAGACCTCTGCGCGGTCCTTGGTGTGTGCGCGGTTCTGGCGAAGATTCGCCTGCATAGCGGTCGTGACCTGGTGCACGAGGTCGCTCTTCCACGACTGGCCGAAAATAGCCGCCGGGAGCGTGACAGACCCAACCTTCTTCCCTTCTACAGAAAAGATAGATGCCTCGATTGCTACGGCAGGAGCCTTCGCGACTTTGTCAGCCTTTTTCGCCTTCGGGACTTTCGTTACTGTCTTCGTAATTTTCTTTGTAGTGGCCATGGTATTGAAATTATGCAGATACGACCTCAAGTAGAGTGCCGCGACGGCCCGGTACGGCACCGCTCACGATGAGCTTGCCCGCCTTCACGTCAACGACGAGAATCTTGAGATTCGTCACGGTGACTCGGTCAGTGCCCATGCGACCGGCCATCTTCATGCCCTTAGCGACGCGACCGCCCGCGCGACCGCCGGAGCCGCCGATCGATCCTGGAGAGCGCTCGGTGTGCTTCTGACCGTGTGAGCGAGGACCTCCGTGGAAGCCATGGCGCTTCACGACGCCAGCGAAGCCCTTACCTTTTGTGAGTCCTGAAACCTGTACGACATCACCAACCGCGAAGACTCCAGCATCAATAGTGCTGCCGACTTCTGCGGTGTCGTCTGTGCGGAATTCGCGAATATCCGTGAATCCCTTGCCCTTGGTGTGGCCGAGGACGGCCTTAGAGATGTTCTTAGTGCGGCGAGTGCCGGTACCTACCTGAATAGCGGAGTATGCGTCTTTGCCTTCCTTCGTCTTCACCTGCGTGACCGTAACAGGGTCGGCAGTCAAAATAGTCCCTGCGTGCGCAAGGCCGTCCTCCCCGAAGACTCGGGTCATTCCTTCTTTCTTTGCGAGAATGAATTTCATTTTTTAAAGCAAAACGCGCGATGACAGACGCATCGCGCGTTCTGCCATAGGTTCCCGAGGGAACGTAGCGTTAAAGGCACTCTACACGAGCCCGCCAAAAGATGCAAGAAAAGGAAAAGTCCGGCTCGAAGCCGGACTTAACACTTTGGTGGTCTTCGCTAGCATTAGCGCAAGACAACGCTGCTAATACACGAGCTGCAGCTTTCCGAGATCTTCGAGGAAATCGTCTCCAACCAGTGATAACCACCCTTTGCGGCTACTCGTGGAATATTCCCCAACCACGGAAAGTTCAACCATCCCATGATCCAATCGCCCGATGAATCTCCACGTTTGAGGGTTCCTTTTGCGGGGGTGATTCGCGTTTAGATCGTACCTACTGATAACCAAGATGGTGAGACGTAGCATCTGTGAGGCTTCACCAGCCGCTTCCTGGACTTTCACAGACACTTTCACTTCGCCATGGGTCCGATGAAACACGGCCAGCA
>JBJOOS010000014.1:0-14240 GCA_046051155.1 Candidatus Parcubacteria bacterium | reverse complement strand
CCGACGACGGCGGGATCGATCAGCTTATCGTGCAGCAGCAGGGAGGACAACAGCCGCAACCGAAGGACGAGCCCCAAAAGGCTCCTCAGCCGGAACAGCCGCAACAGCCACCGCAGAAGCAGGAGCCGCCCAAAGCGCCTCCTCCGACTCCGGCGCTGTCTAACCAGCAGAGCCAGGGTCAGAACCAGGCCCAACAGCAGGCGCAGCAACAGGCCCAGCAACAGGGGCAAGGCCAGTCGCAGCAGGCGACCGGCGGCAAGGCTACTTCAGTCTCCAGCGCAGGTGCCTCATCGGACTCCTCTTCCGGTGCCAACGCCAGTGGAAATGGAAGTGGAAACAAGACGAAGACCGGCAATCAGGCGCAGACGGCCAATGGCAACGGTACCGGTAACGGTAATGGGAATGGCACCGGCAACGGCAATGGCAACGGGACGGGGAATGGAAACGGCAACGGATCCAGCTTCTCGTTCGACAGTCATGCCAAGACGCTGAACGCGTATCCGGTTCAGGTTGGGGGAGCACAATCGGCGCCCTTGTTTATTGGTGGCATTGCCCTCTACAAATTGGAGGAGGGGTGCGGTCCGTGGCCTAAGCTCAAGAAACTGAAGAATGGATCCCGTATAGCCATTGTTTTTGGCTTGTGGGCACAGTCCCAGGACTTTGAGACCATGCACGGACTCTTTGACGGCTATGAAGTGGGAGACGCGGCCATCAAGAGGACCATAATCAAGGTCCCGCGCAAGCAGAAAAACGGGACGATCGAGATGGTCGAGATGGTGAAATACACCGGCGCCGAGATCTGGAGGACGATGGAAACCTTTGGTCAGAGCAGTGGGGCGGGAAGTGCCGCTAACTATGCCAATGAAAAGGCGTGGGGCGGCGGTGCCTCGCTTTCCATGAACATGGGTGTCAATCGTGTCGCCATGGTGGCGTTCCCCTGCAACTACACTCCGCTGGAGGCAGAGGAGGAGCCCGTAGCTCCTACGAAGCCAACAACGGTTGTACCGCCAGTTGTGGTGAACTCGACCGCGGCTCCGGTTCCTACGCCGGTTCCGGTGGCGCAGACGGCGCCTACGGTGAAGGTCCTTGCGACCACCGGGAAGAGTGTGGTCGAGAAGGACGCGAAGCCGAAGACGTGCGGTGGCAAGCCAATCCCTGAAGGGTCTCACTGCGCGTTCATACCCGACAAGGTGGAAGTGGTGAGGTGCGACCAGGAGGGGAAGGTCGCCGGCGCAACCTGCGTCAAGTAAGAACAAGGAAGTTCTTTTCGGAAAATAGGGAGGAGACGAAGAGCCCCACATGGATGTGGGGCTTGTCTTTTGTCCAGTGAAGAAATAGGGACTTTTTCATAATGCTTTTTTGTGTTAAAAATAGTTCACGCCACCTTAGCTCAGTTGGTAGAGCGACTGCATCGTAAGCAGTAGGTCCCCAGTTCAAGCCTGGGAGGTGGCTCAGAAATATCTTGGTATACTCGCCCCATGGATGAGAAGGTAGAAAAGCGCCTGCAAGAGCTCGAAGCGATGATGGCATCGCCCGATTTCTGGCTGGATAAAGACAAAGCGCAGGTGCTGGTTAAGGAGTACCAGTCGCTTAAAGAGGGCGGCAGCGGCGACCCGCACGACGCTGGGAACGCGACGCTCGCAATACTCGCGGGCGCGGGCGGAGACGACGCCGAAGACTTCGCGCGCATGCTTCGCCGCATGTACGAGGGGTACGCAAGCAAAGAGGGTTGGGGCGTGCGCGAGCTACATGCAAATGAGAACGACCACGGTGGGTACCGTAACCTCATGCTCGAAGTCGTGGGCTCGGGCGCATACGGCCGCCTGAAGCACGAGGCGGGCGTGCACCGGCTCGTGCGCCAGTCGCCATTTAATGCAAACGCGAAGCGCCAGACGAGCTTCGCACTCGTGGAAGTGCTGCCGACGCTCGTCGCTACCGATAAAGTCGTTCTTAATCCTGACGACCTCGAAATGCAGTTCGCGCGCAGCGGCGGCGCGGGCGGGCAGAACGTGAACAAGCGCGAGACGGCCGTGCGCATCCTCCACAAGCCGACCAATCTTTCTGTACACGTCTCAAGCGAGCGAAGTCAGCTCGCGAATCGCGAGAAGGGTCTCGAACTTCTGAAGGCGAAGATATTTGCTAAGCAGGAGGCCGAGCGCGAGGCGCAGGCGAAGGGTCGCTCTATCGCGGCGACGACCGCAAATGAGTGGGGGAGTCAGATACGCTCCTACGTTCTCCACCCGTACAAGATGGTCAAGGACCATCGCACCGACCACGAATCATCAAATCCTGAGAAGGTGCTGGAAGGAAACATCGACGATTTTATTGATGCAACTATTGCGAACGAGGCTCGCACAGAGTAATCTTCGGCGCAGGCAGTAGGAGGTAATCGCCAATGAGTAAGCGCAAAAGTGTTGCGTGGACTACGCTACGCGTTCTTGAGAATCTTGATGGGGGCAAGGTGTTCCTCTTCGAGGAAAAAATGTTAACGGTTTTCCATGCGGCGTATCTGACGGTGGGCATCGAACTCAATCTCTATCATGAGGGAGAACTCTTCGATGAGGGCATCACCATACAGGATCCGCATCACCCTCGAATCCTCATAGATGGTCTCACTCGAGTCATACCGGAGGATGCAAGGCTGTATCGGATCTCAAGAAAGGCCCAGTTCTCGTCCTCTTTGTCTGCTCTTTGGCTGCCAGTGAGTGACGAGGTGCGCGTGCACAAAAGTCCAACAGCCCTGCTACGGCAGATTAGGGAGATTAAGAAGCTCCCGATTGGTGATCGGTTCTGACAGGGGGATGCCGAGGGTAAGGGCCGCGCGCTTGCGCGGCCTTTTCTTTTCCTCGTCCTCTGCATGGGGTACAATAGGGAGCGACAATGATCTACTTCGACAAAGTGACGAAGAAGTACGGAGACGCGGCAGCACTTGAAGAAGTGACTCTCTCGGTCGCCCCCAAAGAATTTATCTCTATCGTCGGCCACTCGGGAGCCGGTAAGACGACACTCCTCAAACTCCTCCTCGCCGAGGAACGCCCCACAGAGGGCGCTGTCTTTTTTGAATCAGTCGACATCAATAATCTGCCGAGTGCGGCGCTCCACCACTATCGCCGGCGCATCGGCATGGTCTTTCAAGACTTCCGTTTGATACCCAACAAAACCGCGTATGAGAACATCGCCTTCGCGATGGAGGCAGTCGGCCGCACAGACTCAGAGATTAAGAGCGATGTGCCCTATATCCTCGAGCTCGTAAACTTGGCCGACAAGGCGCTCCACTTCCCGAGCCAGCTCTCGGGCGGAGAGAAACAGCGTATCGCTATCGGTCGTGCCATCATCAATCAGCCGGACATCATCGTCGCCGACGAGCCGACGGGTAACCTCGACCCGATAAATGCATACGAAGTGGTCGAGATTTTAAAGAAGATAAATCAGCTTGGAACGACGGTCGTGATTACGACGCACAACAAGGGCGTCGTCGACGCTATCGGTAAGCGCGTTATCACCATCGACCGGGGCAAGGTGGTGCGAGACGACGCAGACGGCAAGTACGTACTATAATAGCTCTATGAACTGGATGTCGATAAAACGGGTGCTCCTTGGCGGATGGAAGAACTTCATCCGGGGCGGCGCTGTCTCTGCGGCCACGGTGCTTATCATGACCGTGACGCTCTCGATCATCGGCTCGCTCATCTTCCTCTCAGGGCTTCTCAACTTCACACTCAACACGATTAAGCAGAAGGTCGACGTCTCGGTCTACTTCGTCACTACCGCGAGCGAGGCCGAGATTCTCGCGGTCCGTGACCAGCTCGAGAAGCTCCCGCAGGTCGCGAGCGTGACCTACACCTCGTCTGCCGACTCGCTTGCCGCGTTTCGTACACGACACGCGAACGATCAGCTTACGCTCCAAGCGCTCGACGAACTCGGGGGTAACCCGCTCGACGCTTCTCTCCAGGTACAGGCGAACGACCCCTCTCAATATGAGAGCATCGTGAGCTTCCTCGAAGCGTCGCCAGCGCTCTCGGTGGGCGGTACGTCGATAGTTGATCGGATCAACTACGCGCAGAACAAAGAGGTTATCGATCGTCTCACGCTCGCGATACAGGCGACACGCGAAGTCGGCTTGGCGGTCGTGATTATCTTCGCTATCGCGTCGATACTTATTGCGTTTGCGACCGTGCGGCTCGCTATCTACACTGCTAAGGACGAGATTGGCGTGATGCGTCTCGTGGGTGCGAGCAATTCCTACATCCAAGGACCCTTCATCTTCACCGGCGTTATCACCGGCGTGAGCGCGGCCGCGCTCGTCTTACTCCTCTTGTGGCCGGCGACGTGGTACGTGGGCCAGAATACGGCGGGTTGGTTCGGTGGGTTTAATGTCGCGAGCTACTACAGTACGCATTTTCCGCTGATCTGCGCGATACTTGTCGGTGGCGGCATCGTCCTCGGTGCGATCGCGTCGGTCATCGCTATTCGTAAATACTTAACGGTCTAATCATGGCAAAAGACGGTCACAAATATATATTCGTCCTCGGCGGCGTGATGAGCGGCGTGGGGAAGGGCGTGGTGACGAGCTCGGTCGGGCTCCTGCTCCAGCAGAAGGGATACCCGGTAAACCTGGTGAAGGTCGACCCATATCTAAACGTAGATGCGGGCACGATGAACCCGACTGAGCACGGCGAAGTGTTTGTTCTCCGGAGCGGTCTCGAGACCGACCAGGACATGGGCAATTACGAGCGCTTCTTGGGGAGGGATCTCACGAACGAGGACTACATGACGAGCGGCATGGTGTATCAGTCGGTTATCGAGCGTGAGCGCGCCCTTGAGTACGGCGGCAAGTGCGTCGAGGCGATTCCGCACGTGCGAGACGAGATCCTTCGGCGCATCGAGCTCGCGGCTTCCTACAACGGAAGCCGAATTTCTGTTATCGAGATCGGAGGGACCATCGGCGACTTCCAGAATGCACTCTTCATCGAGGCGGCCCGCGTGCTCAAGATGAAGCACCCAGAGGATGTCCTCTTCGTGATGGTCTCGTACTTGCCGACACCGGGCACCATTGGGGAGATGAAGACCAAGCCGACACAGACCGCCGTGCGCGACCTCAACTCGTACGGCGTCCAGCCTGACTTCCTTGTCGCACGCTCAAAGGAGCCGGTCGACGACAAGCGTAAAGAGAAGCTCGCTATCTCTTGTAGCGTGCCCCAAGACCACATCATCTCGGCCCCAGACATCAGCAGTATCTATGAGGCGCCGATAAACTTCGAGAAGGACAAGCTCGGTGATGCTCTCCTCGACGCACTCCATCTGCCCGAGAAGCGTGTCGCGTCGCTCGCCGCGTGGAAGAAGTTCGCGACCGCTGTTGCAAATAAGAAGGCGCCAGAAGTCTCTATCGCCATTGTTGGGAAATATTTTGATACCGGTGATTTCGTCCTCTCGGACGCCTATCTCTCGGTCATTGAGGCGATTAAGTTCTCTGCGGCGAAGCTCGGCAGTCACGCGAAGATCACGTGGATTAACTCCAAGCACCTCGAGAAGGGCGGGGCGCAAGTCGCTAAGGAGTTGGGGAAGTTCGACGGCATCATCGTGCCGGGCGGCTTCGGCGAGACGGGTATCGAGGGGAAGATTAAGGCGATTCAGTACGCGCGTGAGAACAAGATCCCGTACTTCGGTCTCTGCTACGGCATGCAACTCATGGTAATAGAATACGCGCGCAACGTGCTCGGCATCAAGGATGCAAACACGGCAGAGATCAAGAAGGGGGCTACCGACCAGGTCGTTGACGTGATGCTCGAGCAGAAGAAGCACCTCGCCGACAACAAGTACGGCGGGACCATGCGTCTCGGCGTCTACCCCTGTTACCTCAAGAAGGGATCGATCGCGCGCGCCGCGTATAAGAAAGAGCTCGTCGAAGAGCGCCACCGCCACCGCTACGAGATTAATCCCGCGTACGTACCGCGCCTCGAGGCGGGTGGTCTCGTATTCTCGGGCACCTCGCCTGACAGCGTGCTGATGGAAATCGCAGAACTCCCGCAGAGCGCGCACCCTTTTATGCTCGGAACCCAGTTTCACCCTGAGCTACAGGCGCGTCCGCTTACTCCGCATCCGCTCTTCACCGAATTCCTCCGCGCGGCGTCGAAGCAGAGAAGGAAGTAGAGGTGTAATTTTGCCGCTACCCGAACGGCTTGGTAGACTACAGGTACCTATGAAGAACATCATCGAAGTCAAGAATCTCACCAAGAAATTCGGCGACTTCGTCGCAGTAAATGACGTCTCCTTTTCGGTAGAAGAGGGCAGCATCTTTGCGTTCCTTGGCCCCAACGGCGCCGGTAAGTCGACGACCATCAAGATGTTAACGACGCTCCTGCACCCTACCTCGGGCAGTATCGTTATTAATGGGCACAATCCGGTCACGGAGTCGGATCTCGCTCGCCACTCGTTCGGCATCGTGTTCCAGGACCCTTCGCTTGACGAAGACCTGACCGCACTCGAGAACTTGGAGCTGCACGGCGCTCTCTATGGCGTCCCGAAGGAAATCCTAAAGAGGCATATCCCCGAGCTCCTCGCGCTGGTCGACCTCGCTGACCGTAAAGACGATTATGTAAAAGAGTTCTCGGGGGGCATGAAGCGCCGGCTCGAAATCGCGCGCGGACTCCTGCACCACCCGGCAATAATATTCCTCGACGAACCAACGCTCGGGCTCGACCCGCAAACGCGCAATGCACTCTGGGGCTACGTGCAGAAATTGAACGCTGACGAGGGAATAACCGTCTTCTTCACGACGCACTATATGGAAGAGGCAGATCGCGTCGCTAAGAATATCGCCATCATCGATCACGGCGCCATCATCGCACAGGGGACGAGCGCCAAATTGAAGGCACAGACCGACACCGGCTCGCTTGAAGAAGCGTTCCTGAAATTGACGGGGAGCGCCATCCGCGACGAGGCGAGCGGCTCAGTCGATCATATGCGCCAGGCCCGCCGGATGTGGGGCGGCGGTCGCCACTAATACCTATGAAAGCTATCTACGTCATGTGGCTCCGAGAAGTGAAGCGGTTTGTCCGCTCGAAGTCGCGCATCGTCGGCTCGCTCGGCCAGCCGCTTCTGTTCTTGGTCGCGCTCGGGTATGGACTCGGGCCCGTGTTCCAAAAAGCGGGGCAGGGTAATTATCTTGAGTTTATCGCGCCGGGCATCATCGGCATGTCGATTATCTTCAGTGCGATCTTTAACGGTATGCAGGTGATTTGGGACCGACAGTTTGGATTCCTCAAGGAGACGATGGTCGCTCCCGTTTCGCGTCTCTCGATTATGTTTGGGCGCACTATTGGCGGCGCGACGGTCGCGAGTGCCCAGGGAATACTGGTGCTTATTATCGCAACACTTGCCGGCTTCCGACCGGTCGATTGGGCGAACATCGTTCCCGCGATTCTGGTGATGTTCCTCATCGCGCTTGTGTTCAGCGCGCTTGGCATCATGGTCGCGTCGCTCCTGAAAGACATGCAAGGCTTCCAGCTCATCATGAACTTCCTCGTGATGCCGCTCTTCTTCCTCTCGGGTGCTCTCTTTCCGCTTAATAACGTGCCAGCCGCACTGCTCCTCGTCGCGCGCTTCGATCCGCTTTCCTATGGCGTCGATGCGCTCCGCTACTTCCTCATCAACACGCACACGTTCCCGGTGGTGCTTGATGTGTCGGTACTTATTGCTGTGTCGGCTGTATTTCTCGCGCTCGGTTCGTATTTCTTCTCGAAGATTGAAGCGTAGCTTGTATTAAGAAATTGCACGGATCTGTTCGGTCAACATGTCCACTGCCTTGTAGAATTCAGCCCCGCGCGTCTCGCGCGGGCGGGGGAGGGTTACGGTGAGCGTCTTCTCGACGTGGCCGGGGTGCGCACCCATCACGATAATCTGGTCAGAGAGTTCTATCGCGTCAGGAATAAGGTGATTCACCATAAGGACGGTCATTCCGTAGGCGCGCCATATCTTAAGCAGGTCGGTCTTGAGTGCTTCGGAGGTAATCGTATCGAGGTTTGAAAACGGCTCGTCCATGATCAGGAGGTCGGGAGATATCGCGAGCGCGCGGGCGAGACCGACTCGCTGACGCTGGCCGCCCGAGAGCGCGCTCGGGTAGTGCTTCTCGAGGTGGGGGAGCCCGACCTCTTTTAGCTTCTCGCGTGCGATGCGCTCGCGCTCAAGGCGTGGGACGCCGTCCATCTTGAGCCCAAACGCGACGTTCTCAAGCGCGGTCAGCCACGGGAAGAGCGCGTAGTTCTGGAACACCATCGCCGGTTTCGAGAAGTTGCGAACGATATCGCCGCTCGTGGCCGGCATCATCCCGAGAATCACGCGCATCAGCGTCGACTTACCTGCGCCGGAGGGGCCGATAATCGAGACGAACGACCCCCTCGCTACGGAGAAGGAGATGTCTCTCAGCGCCGGGACGCTCTTACCGGGCGCGTCCTTGAAGTGTGCGTTCACGCGCGAGAGGGCGAGCAAGATTTTAGGAGATGAGTCGGTCATAGTTATTCGGCGTAGCGGCGACTGCTCTCGGAGAGGAGTGGCGCCCACACGAGGCGGTTGACGATGAAGACGATGAAGAGGATCACGCACATGCCGGCGACCGCTTCTTGGTTGATGCCGGTGGCGCTTGCGTCTTTGATAAACCCGCCGAACCCGGTGCTGATATTCGTAATAATCTCTGCTCCAATCACTGATTCCCACCCGATCGCGATGCCAACAATCGAGCCGGTCAATATCGCGGGGAGCGAGAGCGGGGCGAGGTAGTGCGGGATCCGCTTAAGCCCGCGCGCGCCGAAGATGGTCGCGGCGTCGCCGAGGTCGGTGTGCGCGTTCTTAATCGCCGCGAGGATGGCGAAGAGGATGGGCCAGACGATGGAGCTCACCGCAAACAGGATTATCATCACGTCGGTATAGCCGAAGAAATAGATAAAGAAGGGAATGAGAGCAAACGACGGAACGTTTTGTAAAATGTCGAATACGGGGAATAGGTTGTCTGCAAACGGACTCCAGCCGACGACAAGCCCGATAGTCGTGCCCACGATAAGCGCGATACCGTAGGCGAGAGCGAGACGGTAGGTCGTGTAGAGGACGGCGTTTATGAGTACCGGCCACCCGACGGTGGCGAAGTACCCTGAGCTCCAGAAGAGGAAGGCGATGAGAGCGATACAGCCCATGAGAATCCAGGCTTGTTGATGGCGCAGGCGATGGGTGCGGTTCCACGCGCTCGTTTGTAAATGTGCAACGCTTCGAATCATTTATCCTCAGTGTATCACCCGATTTGCACAGGAAAGAAAGTGCGGCTGTGCGCGTATTGTATAGTGGACAGGAGAGTTACCTTATCAATCCTTATATCCACCTATGCCCCCATCATCACCGGTTATGCCCTCAGACAGCTCCTCAGCCTCGACCAAGGTCGTTGTCGCTGTCGTCGTGCTTGTTGTGCTCGGCGGTCTCTATTTCTGGTACGTTAATTCACAAGCTCCTGCCGCCCCAGCTCCGACTGTTCCCGCTCCTGCTGCAGTGACGACGCCTGCGACGCCGACTGGCCCGTCTGCCGCCGCGAAGGTTGATACGTCAAACGATGCGCTCGTGCAGGACTCTGCGACTGTTGACGCTCAACTGTCCGGTCTCACTACTGACAACGCGAATATGAACGCGCCTGATCAGGCGGTTACTCAGTCCTACTAATTGTATCCCTATGAAAAAACTCATTTCACTTCTCTGTTCACTCGCGCTCGCGGCCGCTCCGGCAGTCGCGTTGGCTGATACGAACACGAGTACGACCGCGACGGCAGCTGGCCCGATGGTCACCGCCAAGGCGCGCGCAGACCAAGAGATCACTCGCCGCGTCACCAGCCTCTCACAGGCCATCGAGCATGAGACAGCAATGAAACACTTGACCGATAGTGAGCACTCGTCGCTCCAGAAGGGGCTCAACGATCAGATTACGGCACTCACTACTCTCAAGGGTACGATCGACGCCGAGACCAACGTCGCGGCTCTTAAGACGGACCTCCAGTCGATTACCAAGGGGTATCGCGTGTATATGCTCGTGCTCCCGCAGTCGCGCGTCGTCGCTTCGGCAGACCGAGCGCTCTCGATAATGGACTTGATGCAGACACTCGGCACGAAGCTACAGTCGCGCCTGAGCGCAAGCACGAGTACCGATATGAGCGCGCTCCAGACCGCGTACGCAGACTTCCAGTCGAAGCTTGCTGACGCGGGTACGCAGGCGAACGCCGCCATCACCGGTACCGCGAGCCTCGCTCCCGACAATGGCGACGCCACGATTGCCGCTTCAAACGCCGCCGCGCTCAAGACTGCTCGCGGACAGGTCGAAGCCGCAACGGCAGACCTCAAGGCCGCCCGCGCTGACGTGAAGACGATCCTCCAGGGGTTGAAGGTCCCGGGTGCGAATTAAATTAAGCCTCGAATACAAAAGCGCCCCGCCTATAGGCGGGGCGCTTTTGTATTTAATTACGACTTAGCGTATTCAGTCTTCGTCACAATCTCGCCCTTTTCTATCTGCTCGATAGTTTCGGGTGTTGGGGGAGTCTGTTTAGCGAAGAGGGTAAGCGTCTTTTGCTTGCGGAGTTCCTCTTGCAGTTTGTCGAGCTCGTCTGCGAGCGCGTTATATCTAAAGTAGTTGCCGATGCTGTTGGGGAGGATAAGCAGGAGTGCGGCAAACACGCCTGCGGCAATCGCCGAGATGAGTATGAGGGCGAGCGATCCGGTAATCTGCCACTGGAAGAAGGTAACGGTGATAATCGTCACGTTTTCAAGCGCGAAGACGACCGCCGCGCCGCCCAAGAGCAATCCAAGAATAAAAAAGATAATCATGCGAGGCGGGTTAGCGGGTAAGTAGGGAGGCTACTGTCATAGATGACGAACGACGCCCCGTTATCTTACAAAACATTGACTAAGTGTTGGTGTAAATGTATGGTGGTGAATGTTCACAAATCCAACATGATACAGCTTAAGCACCGCATGTGGATTCCCAATACATTTGCCTTCGCGATGCCTTTGTTGCTGGCGTTTGGCGCCATAGGTATACCGGTACTCGCATTGGCTAGCCCAACTACTACCACGCTCGGCGGCCTCAACCTCGACTCCTATTGCCAAAGTATCGGACAGAGTAGTGCGTTTCTCAACGGTAGCACCTGGAGTTGCAATCCCGCAGGCGTCGCCATCAATATCACGAGCGCCTGCGTCTGGCAATATAATGATGCAAGCGCCACGGCTTCGCAAGTACGCTTAAATGATCCCTATTCGTGGACGTGCTACACAAATTCCTCGACGCCACCTCCTCCTCTAGCCACCACCCTCGGTGGGCTCGACCTCGATGGCTACTGTCAAAGCATTGGACAGCATGGCTCGTCCTTAAATGGAAATGACTGGGACTGCAGCCCCTCAAACGCTCCGATAAATATGACGAACGCTTGTGTCTGGCAGTATAACGATGCGGGGGCTACTGCTTCGCAGGTCCGATCAGGTGACCCATATTCCTGGACGTGCTACACAAACTCTTCCACGCCACCACCCCCGCCTCCCACGACCACTCCGCTTGGTGGCCTTAATCTCAGCGGTTATTGTCAGAGCATTGGTCAGAGCGACTCCTCGCTCACCGGTAGCACCTGGAGCTGCAGCCCCTCGAACACCGCCGTTAACATGACGAACGCCTGTGTCTGGCAATACAATGATGTGACGGCTTCCGCTTCACAAGTCCGCTCTGGTGACCCGTATTCGTGGACGTGCTATTCGGGCTCCTCCACTCCTATCTCGGTAGCTCGCGGTACACCAACAGCAACTGTTCAAGTCGCCAGTCCGGGCGGCAATGACATGGCTCTATTTTCTATCCCATTTACAGTGACAGCGGGCGGCTCAGATATCTTTATCGCAGAAGCGGTGCAGGACAGCCGTTCGTTCAATAATCCTGACAAACTCAGTTACAGCACGACGACCACCTCAACTGCGGGTGCCACCCAGCAGCCGGTCGCTATTCTCTCCGCGTCTACATCGGGTGTCGGAGACATTGCCGGTAGCCGCTACAAGGTTCTTGCTGGTACCAGTCGCACCTTTACGCTTCAGGTGGCGATTACCGCTTCTTCCACCCTATCGTCTGGGTATGTGGGCGTACAGATGGAAGGTATCGCGTGGGGCACGAGTAGCGCCTCTCTCACAAACTACTACACCTCAAACTTCGATACATTTAAGACGGCTGACGTTTTTATCCAGAGACGTTGATTAATTAATACGACGGGCGAACTTTTATACCTTTTTAAGTTTGAGAGCTTCTTGAATTGCCCATCCCTGCGATTGTAAATACATCGTGTCTGCGACAGTAGAGATTGGAAGCCACTCAACGGGGTATACGTGCCCATCGCTATAGGTGGGCTCTCCTTTTGATCCGAGCTCGACCAAAAAGAAATGTCCGACTTTCTTAAGGAAGAAATGTTTGTCAGCCACTTCTTTGTATTCAATTGCCATTCCAATCACATGGTACGAAAGGATTTCGTACCCGGTCTCTTCAAGAAATTCTCTTCGCAGGGCTTGCTCCACAGTCTCTCCATCTTCGAGTCCTCCGCCTGGCAAGAAGTAGCCAAGTCGAGCCAACTCGATGAGCACCAGCCCGTCTCGCAGGGCGACGCCGTAAGCACCGGGCCGTTCGATGTAGGCAATACCTTCCTCTTGAATACCAAACTCTTTGTATTCTGACATGAGAGAAGAGTACCATTCAATGTTGCTGGGTGTTTGGGGACGATGTTGGAGCCTTTGTCCTCGAGAATGAATTGGTATTATAGAGGAATGATGTCTGAATATATCTTTGCCCCCTACAGCAAAAGTTTCCCAGGAATGTTTCAAAGACAAAGAGCGAAACTTTTTAAAATTCTCCCGTATGCATTAGAGATCGAACACTTCGGCAGTACAGCTGTTCCGGGGCTTGGTGGGAAAGGGGTTGTTGATATTTATGTTGTAATTCCCAGAAATAAGTTCGGGGTTGCAAAAGAAAAATTAACAGCAGCGGGATATCCTTTTTATGCAACCTCGCAATTTGATGATGGCTTGAGAATGGTTTTTAGAAAGAAATACGTGTATGGCGGAAAAATAAAGAAAGTGCACCTCCATGTGGTAACCCCGGGAAGCAAAGATTTCCAAAGGGTCATCGCGTTTCGGGACAACTTAAGAAACAGCCGAGAACTTCGCAGAGAGTATGAGAGAGTGAAGAAGCTTGCGATCAAAAAAACCAAAAATTCGGGCGAGGACAGTAAAGAGAATGCACGAATTTATGTGGACGCAAAAACGTCTTTTATAAAAAAATCTAATCACAATTAGAACACGAAAGATGTTGGCTGCCAGACTTGGATTCGAACCAAGATAAACGGATTCAGAGTCCGTTGTCCTACCATTAGACGATCTGGCAATTGGTACTACCGCAGTGCTTACCACTATTGCCCTGGCAATGACTACGTTTGTAGTAGTCTGAACTGTAGCAAATTTCAGAGTTTTTGCACCTCTTCCTGTGGTACATTTTATATATGAAATTCCTTGTAGTGCTTGCGGTGCTTGTCGCGGGTATCCTCGCTGGCGGGGCGTGGTATTGGGTACAGAATAAGAGTGTTGCCCCGGTAGCCGACACACAGAACCTCACCTTCACCGTCGAGGGCCAGTCGGTCACGCTCGTAAACGGTCATGCAGAGACTCCGGTCGCGCCCGGCTCGGCCTCGAGCGTCGCCACCGACTACTTCGGCAACGAGGCGACGGGCGACGTAAACGGCGACGGTGAGCCCGACAAAGCATTCCTCATCACTCAGGACCCTGGCGGCACCGGCACGTTCTACTACCTCGTCGTCGCGCTTAAGACGGCGACGGGATACGAGGGTACGACTGCCGCGCTCCTCGGCGATCGCATCGCTCCGCAGACGGTAGGGATACGCAACGGCGAGGTCGTGGTGAATTATGCCGAGCGCGCGCCGGGCGACCCGATGACCGCAGAGCCGTCGGTGGGCGTGACCAATTACTTCTGGCTACAGGGTTCCGCGCTCGTCGCGGCTCCCCGCGTCGTCGGGGCGGGGGAGTTCTGCGGCGGGAATATGGCCACGGCCTCTGTGTGCGTGAGCGGGTATCACTGTGCTCCTGCGCAGGGGTCGCATCTGCCCTTTGGAGACGTCGGCGGTAAGTGTGTTGCCAATTAACACTTGCATTTATATAATTAGTGCTGTAATGTAGCT
>JBJOOS010000013.1:0-14569 GCA_046051155.1 Candidatus Parcubacteria bacterium | reverse complement strand
GCGTACGTGTGTTTGTTAATCTCACCCACCGTTCGCTCGGCGACCAAGTAAAGGAAGCAGTAAAACGCGGCATCCCGTTCTTCGCCGCCTACGGCCCTGAGGAGGTCGCGACACAGAACCTGCGCCTCAAGACACTAGCGACAAGCACTGAAGTCGCCCTGCCCGCCTCCGAACTCTCCATACGATTAAAGGCCAAGTAACATGCGCGCGATTACCTTCGACATCGAATCAATATCGGAGTCTCGCGTGCGTGGCCACGTCGACGTCAACGAGCAAGAGCTCACCGTAGTCGGCATCCACGAGTCAGAGACCGGAGAATATTCTTCATATACCAAAGAGGAGCTCCCGAAGCTCTGGCCAATTCTCGAACGCGCCGATATGCTCATCGGCTTCAACTCTGATAACTTCGACATCCCACTCCTGAATCGCTACTATCCAGGCGAGCTCACCCACATCCGCTCGCTCGACCTCCTGGCCGAAGTCTACAAGGTGCTCGGGAGGCGTATCCGCCTCCAGTCGCTCGCCGAGGCGACGCTCAAGAAGGGTAAGTCGGGCGACGGACTCAAGGCCGGCGACTGGTGGCGCGCTGGTATGTTCGATAAGGTACGCGAGTATTGCATCGAAGACGTGCGCCTTACCCGCGAGCTCTATGACTACGCGATGAAACACGGCATTTTAAAATACAAAGATCTGCGCGACATCCGCGATATCAAGCTCGACACTTCGCACTGGGAACGCCCTGCAGACTCTTCACCGACCCTCACGCACGCCCTGCAACTATAAATACATTTAGTGCTACGCTAGACGCATGAAGCCTTCGCGCACCATTCCGATAGCGATTGTTGTCGGGGGAATAATCATCGCCAGTGCCATATACATCTCGGTGCCGCACAACGCTCCGGTCGCCACACCCACGGTCAACCCCACACTGGTCCGACCCGTGAGCGCCTCTGACCACATCTTCGGCGACCCTAGCGCTCCGGTGATGATTATCGAATATTGCGACTTCGACTCCGAGTATTGCCGTCTCTTCCACGACGTACTTCACCAAATTATCGCAAACCAGGGAGCGAGTGGAAAAGTCGCCTGGGTCTACCGAGAGTTCCCGCTCACAGAGATACACCCCGACTCGCTTGCACTCGCGCGAGCTGCCGAGTGTGCCGCCACTTCTGCGGGCGCGAGCGCCGTCCCGAGCGATGATGCTTTCTGGAGGTTCGCCAGCGCGCTCTTCGACGTCCAGCCGGCTGACCCCTCTGCCTTGAGCCCCGTCGCGGCGACCGCAGGCCTTTCTGGCGCCGCATTCGCCGCCTGTTACGCAAGCGTTCCCAAATCACTCGATGACCGCATCGCCGCAGATCGACAGAACGCGCTCGACATGGGCGCCACGGGTACTCCGTTTTCTATCATCGTAGCGCAAGGCAAGACTCCCGTGGTGATGGACGGCGCTTACTCCTACGATGCTGTAGAACAGCTCGTCAGCCAAGCACTGAGGAAATAGAGAGCGTTTGACACAGGAGACAGAGGCAGTACTGTACAAGCATCGTCAATCGGACGACTTGTCCTTTCCACACTCGCCTAGGAGGTCTTATGATAATGGGAATACCCGATTTTCTGAGGCCACCTGCACTATACGCGGCCACCAGAGTAATCCTCGAGGAAAAGAAAAAGGAATACTGGGGAATGATGCTCTCTAATGATCGTGGGTGGGAGTGCGCCCACTTTCGGATTATTAAACGCATCGAGGACGACAGTACGCCATTCAATCGCATATTCTTCTCCTACCGGCATGCCACTCTCAGATTCAACGTGGTTGTATCTGTCTTGAGGTCAAAACCTGCGTATCCCGTCAATACATGCGATTTGGGCATGAGACTGGCCGCTGAGTATCCGAGCTGGTTCGACGTTGAAGAATATAATCGAGCCTGCATCATAGTCGCCAATATCCTGGATCGTAAATCGTTACTGCTGAAAGGTCC
Source organism: Candidatus Parcubacteria bacterium (assembly GCA_046051155.1). GTDB lineage: Bacteria > Patescibacteriota > Minisyncoccia > Phycocordibacterales > Phycocordibacteraceae > C7867-001. The sequence goes on along the minus strand of JBJOOS010000013.1, from coordinate 12,593 downwards.
TGGCACTGGCAACTCCCAATGAACCCGTCACCGACAAGGAGCAAACTCCCGTCGCTGGCGGGTTTTTGCTTACTCAGCAATAATTGACTTATCTCTACAATATGATATAAAGACGTTAGGTCTGGCCGTCGTGGCTCACCACTATGAGGAGGACGAAATGTCCCAGAAGTTCTTTCTACAATCCCTATCGCTCTTCCCTGCTTCACCGATAGCGGTGATGAATATAGCCGAGGAGGCTGGCTTCGATGCCATTGAACTCATCCACTTCCGCTTTCTGTGGGAGTATCCTCAGTTGTCGTATTACCGAGAAGAAGCGGCGGCACGCGGACTTGATCTGCACTTCCACGAAGCGTGGGGTTGGAACGGAGACAGCACTCACCCTGAAGTACGCATTCCCGCTCTTTGGGGAGGATTGCTTCCCTCCAACGCTTCTCTTGCTGAGCAATTCGGTGACGCGCGGGAAAACATTGTCGCCTATGGCCTGCACTGGCAAGAGGTTGCCAACAATCGGATCGCGCGACCAAACTGGACTCTCCAGACAGCGACCACGATTCCGGACGGCAATTTCGACTGCTCGTTCCCTGAGTTCCTACATGCAGTGGATACCTTCCAACTGCCGCTCACCCTGGATACGCAGCATTTGCTCGAGTACCAGATTGGGAAGTTTGGAGTTGAGAATCTGGCAGGGATATCCTCTTCTGCCCTGATGAGAAATCTCGTTGATTTCTTCGACAAGCATCAGGGACAGATACGAGAGATTCACCTGAACAACTTCGACCCAACAAAGGGTCATCGCGACGGCCGCAACGTGTGGCCGAATCAGGGCGTGCTCGACCTGCGAGCGTTTTGCCAACACGTCAAAGCAAGCGGCTGGAAGGGTGCAGTGACTCCAGAACTACACCCACGCTTCTTCTCTCGAATCTCGACGAAGAAAAACGTCGAGGTCGCCAAGAGGCTGTTGGGTACCGTGCGAGAGTTGTGGGCGTAGCGGCTCCACATGCGGAAGGCTTCACAGCCCCGTGTGTGGAGCTTTTCGTTTTATCACTCCTCTACGAGCTCGAGACGGTAGATGTTAAACGAGTCCTCACCTTCGAACATGTCTGAAGGATTGGGAAGGTACGAGCGCTCACGCGCAATTTCTCTCGTCGCATCTCGAAGCAGTCGATGAAAGAGCTTGAAGTCTTCTGCGTGAGCGCGGTAGTCGATAAGGTAGCGGCGCATCTGCGGCGAGCCGTCGGCGTTCTTCGTTTTCTTGCACTCATACACGATAAATCGCCGAACGGGCTTACCGAAGAGCTCGCGCACCGTATAGTAATTAAAAATCGCTTGAATAATAAAGAGCGGTTTATCAGGCCCCTTGCTAAATGAGGCGACGAACTTGTGATCTACGATGTCGACTGCACCCTCCTCGACCTTCGACTCGACGACGAGATCGGAGATCGCCTTTATCGGGAGCGGGAGCCCCTCTATCGCGACCACCCCACTCACCTCGACGCCGAGCACTTTGTGTTTGGGGGCGCGCTCAAGGTAGTAGCCGATCGCGCGGAGATAATCTGCTTCCATCGCCACACGCTTCGCCTTCTTAGCTCTCTGCGATGTCGCCTTACCGAAGGCGATCTCGAAGTCGGGTACCTTGCGCAGGTATTCGAGCCCTAGGCTTATTGCCACGTCCTTTGGCGCGCCGCTATAGAAGTGCTCGAGCGCCTTGTGCCCCGCACGACCGATCACCGATGCAGGGTTCGATGGCGTGTCGAAGATCTCTTCAACATAACGCTTGTACCAAGCCAGAGGATTACGCAGAAACGCCATGAGTGACGAGTGACTCCAGTGCTTTATCGGATAGTCTCGCTTCTTCTTACGCGGACGTTTTATCCCCATAGGCACAGTGTATAGGATATTGTATTTAAAGGAAAACACTGTATAGTTTCAGGAGCTTACAGGGAATACCTCCGCCACCGACCACCGCAATCTGATGGGAGACGACGAATGATTAGCTCTGCTGTCCTTTATTCTTTTTCGGGCCCTCGCAACTCCGGCAAGACGACTATCTATCAAGCGGTTACCAGTATCTTCAATACACGGTACCCAAGCCTGCTGCCCCACGTCACCTTTCTCGGCAACGTACTCGGCGACCTTCCGCCGCCCGGTGAAGACCACTCGACCACCACCCTCCTCAAGGGGTGGGCAAGCCTCAACGAGGCTTGTGTCCGTCTGGTCCGACCGGCTCTGGCAAAGGGAAAGATCGTCGTGGTCGACCAGTTCGGCCTCGACGTCTATCTCAATGCCGTCGCGTGTCGTGACTGCCATGACCAGCAGCACAAGGCGTTCGTACTGCACCACCACCACATGGTGCCAGCACGTATCGTGACAGAAGAAATCAGGCCGCCAATCTACCTTATCCGTGACGATAGGCACATTGGCAACACTGTGCCGTTACGCGCTCGCGAGCAGGAGGAGATTGCGAGATATTTTGCTCCGGGAACGGGTCAAAACCCGCCGAGATATCTCAAGGGAGTATCGGTGCTCGAATGCGCCGAAGATGCCGTCTGGCACATTCTCCAGTCGATCCCCGCCTCCGTTGAGGTTGAAGAAGCCGTTCGGGCCTGACGCATCCTGATGATGCACTTACAAGATCCCCGCACACGATGATGTGTGCGGGGTCTTTTCTTTTATACGCTCTACAGATCGGTTCCCGAGTAGGAGAGATTTAAGCTCTTATTACAAAGCGGGAAATCGGGAATAATGTTCCCGGGTCCGATCTCGCCGAAGAGTGGCCAGTTCGTAAACGAAGGGTCAGTGACCACGAGGCGCTCAATACGGCCGTCAGACCCGATGCGTACCCAGTCGATAACCGCACCACGCCAACTCTCGTTTACGCCGTAGGCACTGCCCGCCCTCCCGTGAAGTGGCGTTTCCGAAGAGCCCTTGGGAAGTGTATCGAGGACAGAACGCACGAGACGGAGCGATTCTGCAAATTCGCGCGCACGAACGCTGAAGCGCGCTGCAACATCTCCAGCCTCTTCGCACACCGGAGACACGTGGTGTGTCAGATAGCCGGCAGATGGGTACTGGGCGCGCATATCGGTCGACACGCCCGAGGCGCGCGCTGGTACGCCGCGAGCGCCGTAGGCGCGAGCGGCCTTGCCCGAGAGGACGCCCGTTGTTTCGAAGCGCTCCATCAGACCATCGCTCGCAAACGCAATCGCAAGTACGGCATTCAATTCGCGCTCGGTAGCCGTTAACACTTCGCGAATGCGCTTGATATCCGCATCGCTCACATCGTGTGCGCCGCCAAGAGTGACTGCGCCGCGCAGGAACCGGTGCCCGACGAGCGACTCGTGCATGCGCCGCAGATTTTCCACAATGCGGAACCCTTGCGCCGCCATAAAGGTAAATCCGGTCCCGTTGCCTCCCATATTTCCGATATCAAATGTGTGTGCGGTGATACGCTCAAGCTCATTCCAGAGAACCCGCAGTGCCTGCGTGCGGGCGCTCACCGTGGTTCCCGTCGCTCGCTCCACCGCTTCAACATATGCGAGTACGTGACCCACCACCATGTCTCCTGAAATGCGCTCGACAAACGCGAGTGCCTCCGCAGGCGTTTTCCCCTCAACGAGTTTCTCGACACCCTTGTGCTTGAAGAAGAGCTTGCCTTCAAGCGTGATGATGCGCTCGCCGCGCACATTGAAGCGGAAGTGCCCGGGCTCGATAATGCCCGCGTGGATGGGACCAACGGGAATCTCGTACACGCCCTTCCCTTCGACTGCGTGCATCGGGTGCGGCTCGTTTGCAACCGGTAACTTGGTGTTCCAAGCGAAATCCTTCCGCAGAGGGTACGTACCGGCAGGGATATTCTCGTGATGCATCAGGCGCCTCCGGTCAGGATGCCCCTCTGCAACGATTCCGAACTGGTCGTGCATCAGGCGTTCGAACCAGTGCGCGGCCATCACCAGACGCGTAACTGACGGATAGGACGGTGACTCTGCGCTCAGCTTCGTGCTGACCGTAAGGAGCTCGTGTTGCGCAAGGTGTACTGCATGTACAACGAATCCGTGGCCCTGCGCTCGCTCGTCAGTGGCATACAAGAGCGCGAGCGGCGCACCGTGTTCAACCAGTTTAGCAACCGTTTCGGCAAACGCGTCCGGAGCGACGACGCCCGTCTCCGGCAAACTAGCCAAGGCACGCAGTTCTGTAGTAGGCAGTAATTTCATACGTTATGTAAGGATATTGGCAATGCGCGTCAAGACCGGTAGCGCTGCCCCCGTAATAATCGCGACGAAAAGTGCAATAAGTACAATAAGATGTATCGCCATCGCTACCGTCGCTCCAGAAACGTTCTCTCCGGAGACGACTTCCCCTTCCGGTGCTTCAGGAGCCGTGTGTGCAAACAACATCGGAATCACAAGCCGGATGAACCCGGCAAGCGCTATCGCGAGCGCGAGTAAGACAGCCGCGACCGCATACGGATGCGCGCCGATGCCAGCCGCAATCGCGAGAAATTCGCTCATAAAGAGCGGCGACGGCGGAGCGGCGAGTAAGAACAGCGTCCCGACGAGGAAGAGTCCGCCCGTGATGGGGAGCGCGCGATACACGCCGGCAACCTTTGCGAACTTCGTACTATGGAAACGGAGCAGGATATTCCCCGCGCCGAAGAAGAGCATCGACTTAACAAACGCATGTCCAACAATCTCTATAATTGCCGCTATAGCCCCCACCGAACCAAGGCTCACCGAGAACACCACGAAGCCCATGTGCTCTATTGAGGAATACGCGAGCAGTCGCTTGTAGTCCGTCTGCGCGATGATGAAGAACGCTGCAACCACGACCGTCAGCACGCCGAGAGCAAGGAGGAGTCCGTTGGTAAACGCCGGGTCCCCAAGAGCGCCATCAGTGAGCATCTTATAGCGCATGAGCGCGAGAAACGCCGCGTTCAGAAGTACCCCCGAGAGAAGCGCGGAAATCGGTGCCGGAGCACTGCTGTGCGCGTCTGGGAGCCAGGTGTGCATCGGCGCGAGGCCGATCTTCGTCCCATACCCGACCAGCGCGAAGGCGAAAGCTATTTTCATCATCGCAGGCGAGAGCGCAGGAAGCACATGCAAGAGCGAACTGATGCGCAACGCATCAATCCCCGTAGCCGCTCCGGCTGACGTCGCGGCCGCATAGACCACTAGCACGCTCACGAGCCCAAGCGCGATGCCCGTTGAGCAGAGGACAAGGTATTTCCACGCGGCCTCAAGCGACGAAGGGCGGACATAAAACGCCACGAGGAACGTGGTCGCGAGCGTCGTGGCCTCAAGCGCGATCCAGAGCACGCCCAGATTGTCTGCCACGACAGCCGTCAGCATCGCGAAGACGAAGAGCGCGGCAAGCGCATAATATCGCCGGACAAGCGAGAGCGTCACGACGCCCTCACGCGCCTCTTCGCCCAGATATGTCCCGCTCGCAAATGATGCGGTCCACTGAATCGCACCAATGAGCACCACCAGAAGTGCGGAAAACGCATCCACGTACCACAGGCCCGCTCCGCCAAAGAGCGGCACCCCACTCATGAGCACCGGCACTGCGGTTAGAAGAGCGATTGCGAATACAACCGTGCTCGCAATCGCCATCAGTATCGAGGTACGCTTCACGCTCTGCGCAAGAAACGGAACTGCAATAGCGCACGCACTGACCGCAAGTAAAAGGGTTATCATCATAAATCTTTAAGGGTTTCCATATACTCAGTCGCCACCGAGTGATGGAGCAGGTGCGCGCGAGCGATCAGCGCCGTCGCAAGCACCATGAGAGCGAGCAGGTCGAACAGGACGCCTATTTCGACAAAGAACGGCATGCCGGAACCGAGTGCGAAACTAAGAAACGAAATCCCGTTCTCAAGCACCAGGAATCCGATTCCCTGTCCGAAGAGATTCTTGTGCACAATCAATAGCTCGAACCCGATAAGAAGAAGCATCAGTGCCGCACAGACCAAAAACGTCTTCCCTTCAAATGGGAACCTCAGAGCCAAGAAACACGCGAGACCCACCGCAAGTGCCGCAACAAAGGACATCGTCGTTGGGCGAAGGAACGTAGGAAGCCGTCCTGAGATGTTCGTCTTACGCGCCACGCGGGTAAGGAGGACAGGGATGAGTACTACCTTGAGCGCGAAGATAAGAATCGCCATCGGAAGCAGGTCCGGCTGATTGAGGAGGACGACCGCGGCGACCAGTGTGGCGGCCATAAGAAGTGACTGTAGACGGAACAGCGCGATGAGCGAGTGAAGACGCGTACGGCTGCCCATCAGAAATGCAGAGAGCATAAGTACGGATGCGAGCGCGATGAGTAGTGGGTACGTCATAGTATTACTTGAAAGCGATCTGCAGGAGCACCGTAGCCGCTCCGGCAAGCGCGAAGAGGAACGCAAGCGAGAAATACTCCTGCATGCGATAGAAACGCATCTTCACGATAAGCGACTCGATGCTCGCCACGAGAAACGCAAAGCATCCGAGCTTTACCACAAAAGCAAGTGCACCGAACGCGAGCTCAGTCGGTCCCGCCGCGGGTGTAATCAGTGCGATTGGCGCGAGCACGTTTGCGAAGAAAACCCCCATGACCGTAAGACGTAGCATCGAGGCGTACTCGAGCATCGCGAGGTATGGTCCGGAATATTCGAGCAGCATCGCCTCATGCACCATCGTGAGCTCAAGATGCGTCGCCGGGTTATCGACCGGATAGCGCGTGTTCTCCGCAAGCACGACAAACAGGAACGCGACAATCGTCGGCGAGAGGAGCACTTCGAGGTACATCCACGGTGCGGCCGCAAAAGTCATCAGGATGTGATCGAGACTGCCGGTCCCGGCGACGAGGCCAAGCGTCGCGAGTATAACCAGAAACGCCGCCTCGCTAAGCGCCACGAGCGTCATCTCGCGACTTGAGCCCATACTGCCGAACGCACTGCTCGTATCAAGCCCGCCAAGAACCATAAACGACGAAGCGAGCGCTAGAAGACCGACCGCCAAGAACACTGCGGTAAGTGCGGGAGGAAGCGCACCGACAACCAGCGTGGGCACCACGAGCGCAAACGCAACCGTCGAAGCGAGGACTGCGTACGGCACGAAACGAAACACCCATGAACTAAACTCCGGCATCGTCATCTCCTTTCGCCAGAGTGCGGCAAGAGCGATGTACGGCTGGAACACGCTTGCGCCGCGGCGATTTTGATACCGCGCCTTTATCTTGCGTACGAGACCGACCGTAAACGGCGCTAAGCCGAGCACGAGAACGCTCTGGAGGAACAGAGAGATAAAAGGTGAATTGGTCATAGTGAAAAAGCAAGAACAACGAGGAGTGCAGCAAGCACCAAGAACAGATAGGCCTGTATAACTCCACCCTGCAGGCGGCGCACGCGATGCGATATGCGGAACACCGCTGTCACAACGGGCTCGTATACCCGTCGCTCCCAGAACGATGAGACCCCCCACACCAGGCGCTTCGTCGCAATCCACGGGTTCGTAGCGACGACGGGAGTGGTAATGATAGTGCTGTCGGCGAGCACTGTGGCGCGGAAGAAGAACCGGATGGACGCCGCAAATCCAGTCGCCGTCTGCTCCATGCGCGGAGTGAGGGGCGCGCCACAGTCCCACGTGCCGGTAGTGCGCATCGCGAGCCGCCCACGCATCACCGAGCGCGCGGCGTAGACAAGGGCGAGCGCCCCGGCCACAAGCGCGAGCGTGAGCATCGGGCTGATGAGCATGCCGGGAGCGAACCCAACCGCGTCAAACGGTCCTGACGTTGCACCGATAGTAAGATCGGCAAGAAGCGGAAACCCAAACGGCACCAGCACAAAGAGCGCCAGTGCGCCGATGAGCGGAGACACGACGAGGAAAGGAGACAGTGGTCCAACGTGTTCTACGGCAGGGGTGCGAGCACGACCGAGGAAAATCGAACTGAAGAATTTAATGAACGCAAAGAGCGCAAGACCTGCGACGAGTCCGATGATGCCGAGCATAAGTACCGAAGCGGCTGCGATCGGAAGCGGAGCGAAAAAGCCGGCGGCGAGCGTCTGTAGGTACGTCCACTCGCCGAAGAACGTGCTAGAGGGCGGAAGCGCGGCGGCGGCAAGCACGAGTGCGAGCACGCCGCCGGCAAAGACCGGCCAGCGACGCGCGAGCCCGCCGAGCGCATCCAAGTCTCGCGTGTGAGTCGCCGACACCACCGTGCCCGCCGCGAGGAACAGGCTTGTCTTAAAGAGTGAGTGGTTAATCGTATGCACGAAGACGAAGAGTGTTGCCCCAGCGACAACTACGGGCGTCACCGTAAACGGCGGAAGCACCGCTGTCACGAGAATCACACCGAGTGCGGAGAAGATGAGTCCCATATTCTCGATACTGCTCCACGCCAAGAGACGCTTCGCATCACCCTCGACTGCCGCGTGCAGTGCGCCAAAAAACGCTGACAAGAGCCCCACCACGACAACAGTGATTGCCAGTGGGAACGGAACTCCCGGCAAGAGTCCCATGGTGGAAATAAAACCGAAGAGCGCGACCTTCAGCATGACACCAGAGAGAAGCGCGGACACGTGCGACGGAGCCTGTGGGTGCGCATACGGGAGCCACTGGTGAAGCGGCACGAGACCGGCCTTTGAGCCAAAGCCTGCGAACAAGAGTACGAACGCTACCGCTCGCATGTCTGGAGAAAGCACAGCAGCGTGCATCGCGACGCTTATCCACGAAGCGAATGGATCACCGCCCGACAGAAGAAGCATGCCGCTCGCGATTGCCGCGAACCCAAGCTGCGTCATCACGAGATACATCAGGCCTGCGCGCATCGAGTCTTCAGAACCGTCCGCGAGTATCAGCACGTATGCGGCGACCGACATCGTCTCCCATCCGAGCAGGAAGGTAAACACGGACGGCGCAAGCACGACTGTCTGCATTCCGATAATAAATGCGGCGTACGCGACCGACACCCACGAAAGCGCGTAGGTTGTCGGGTAGAGGGGAACGTAGCCGATAGCGTAGAGCGACGCGAGGAATACGCCGACGCCTATAATGCCAAGGAAGAACGCAGGCAACTGCGCGATCATCCCCGGGACATGCGGCGAGCAGAGAGAGATGCCTGACACCACTGCGGCAGCGACTCCGCCAAGCGCAAACAAAGAGTATGAAATCTGCACACGTAGCACGCGCCCAAGAAATAGAGCACCGACTCCGCCGAGAACCGGAAGAACGAACGCCACTTGTGTGAGCAGGGGAACCATATGCAACATTACGCCTGGCGGGCGTCTCGCAAGACGCTGAGGATACCCTCGAGAAGCACTCTCGGAGACGGAGGGTCGCCCGCGATGCTTGCGTCCACCGGGATCACACTGCTCACCGGTCCGACGACCGCGTAAGAATCTTTCCACACCCCACCGGTGACTGCCCCGTCCCCCACAGCGATTACGATACGCGGCGCAGGCATCTGGTCATAGGCGACCTTAAGCGCGTGCTCCATGTTACGAGTGACAGGACCCGAGACCGTCAGGATGTCCGCGTGGCGCGGTGAAGCGACAAAAGCGAGACCGAAACGTTCGATGTCGTAGTAAGCGTTTCCGAGCGCAGTCATCTCATATTCTTCGCCATTATTGGAACCCGCATCGACGTGGCGGATGCGTAGTGAGCGGCCCCCATAGAGCTTTTTGACGGTATCAGCGAGGTTCTGCCCCACTACCACCGTGTCATCTGTAGGACGCAACACAACCGGCTCCGTTGGGGAGCCGGTTGCGAATATGCGCGAGAGAATCCGTAACATAGCGTAATACGGCCTATCTTATGCCTGTCAACTATAATTGTCTAGAACCGGTTAGTAGGACTTCAAATGGCGCGCCTTATCGTGCGTGCGGATCTTCTCGAGTGCCTTCGCCTCAATCTGGCGGATGCGCTCGCGAGTCACGCCGAATTCTCTGCCCACCTCTTCAAGCGTGTGATAGATGCCGTCCATAAGCCCGTGGCGCATCTCGAGAATCTTGCGCTCCTTCGGCGAGAGGTCGCTGAGAATAGCCTTCACCTGCTCTGAAAGGATGCGCTCCGAAGACTCCTGCACCGGCGATGGAATCTTGTCGTCAGGAATGAAATCGCCGAGGGTAGACTTCTCCTCGTCGTCAGAACCGACCGGGTTCTCGAGTGAGAGCGTGTCCTGATTAATCTTCTCTATTTGATAAATCTTCTCCGGTTCGACGCCCATCTCGACGGCGATCTCTTCTGCCTGCGGGTCGCGACCCAAGGCCTGCGAGAGACGGCGTGAGACCTGCTTATACTTCGCGATCGTCTCCACCATGTGGACCGGGATACGAATCGTACGCGACTGGTCCGCGAGCGCGCGGGTTATCGCCTGGCGAATCCACCACGTCGCGTAGGTCGAGAACTTGTAGCCCTTCTTCCAGTCGAACTTATCGACAGCGCGGAAGAGGCCAAGGTTCCCCTCTTGAATCAGGTCGAGGAGCGTGAGATCAGGACTGCGGCCCACGTATTTCTTGGCGATAGAGACCACCAGGCGGAGGTTGCTACGCGCGAGGATGTTGCGCGCCTCTGCATCGCTCTTCTCGATGCGCTTCGCGAGCTCGCGTTCTTCGGCGGCGGTCAAAAGCGGATACTGACCAATCTCGCGCAGGTAAATCTGGATGGAGTCGTAGCCGGTCGAGTGGCGGTCCTTAATATTGCGGGTCGCGAGGTATTCGTCAGCTGCATCTTCGAGCATGCCTCCTTCGAGAACGTCGACGCCGGCAATAGCAAAACGCTCGTAGAGCGACTCGAGGAAGTTCACATCGTCTTCGACGTGCGGGAACGACTTCAAGATTTCGCTGTAGGTGACGTACCCGCGCTCCTTACCCTTCTCGATAAGCGCTTCGGCTGAGAGCGCCTTAGTGTTGAGCGCCTTCGCCTTCGCACCCTTGAGCGCAGCCTTTACCACCGTCTTCTTGGTAAGTTTCTTCTTAGCGGGAACGACTTTAGCCGCCCGTTTCTTCGCGGGCTTACCTTTCTTCACGCTCTTTTTTGTAAGTTTTTTTATCTTTTTTGTCTTTTGTGCCATGGTACATAAATTAGGCGCCAAACTGGGCTAAGCGCGCAGAGAGCTTTGCGCAAAGTGCCTGTGCCTGTACGACCAAACCCGAGTCCCCGCTGGACTCGGCTCTTCGTAAATCTGCTACTGCTGTCTGATACGCCTCGCGGATAACCGCTTCTTCAAAGGCGCGAAGAAGCTCGTCTGCTGCCTCTTCGGTCGGACCCTCTCCAAATATCTCTTCGGCTTTAAAAAGTGCCGATTCCGAGGGAACCTCCGGCGGCAACGCCACTGCTTCGGTAATTCGAGAATACTCTGTCTCCAGGCGTTTCGCAAGGGGCGTACCGGGGTAGGCGTGAATAGTCGCGAGGACCTGCTGTTCGCGAGTCTGGCGGGCCGAGAGCTTCGGAGCGGCCGGTACTCCCCTCACTGTAGTACTCGCCGGAGCACCCGTTTGTGTCGCTGGGGTTGCGAGCACGGAGCGCTTCACTGACTCGCGGACGGCCTCGGTCGAGAGTCCGAGCGTCCGCGCTGTCGCCTGGATAAAATGCTCGCGCTCCATCGGGCTCGGGATCGCCGCAATAATCGGTAGGACAATCTCCTCAGCCAGACGCAGGAACCGATGCGGATCAGGCTCGGTCGAGTGAAGTTCTGCGAGGAAGAACTCGACGACTGGCTTCGCCTCCGCGATCCGCTTCGCGAACTCCTTTTCGTCTTCGCTAATCAGGTCGGCCGGATCCTTACCTGCTGGTAGCCGCGCAGCCTTTACCCGAAGTCCCGAGCGAAGCGCGAGCGCCGCTGAGCGCGCGGTCGCGGCAAGGCCAGCCTTGTCTGCATCAAGGACGAGCATTAAGTTCTCGCTGAAGCGCTTCATAAGCGAGAGGTGCTTATCGGTGAGCGCTGTGCCCGAGAGCGCGACCACATTTTCAAACCCCGCCTGGTGCGCGAGAATTGCGTCCATCTGCCCCTCGACAAGCAGGGTGAACTTGCGCACGCGTATCGCGTCCTTAGCAACGTCCATTCCGAAAAGGACTTCAGACTTATGGTAGAGCTCTGTCTCGGGGCTGTTGAGATACTTGGCGAGGTCGTCTGCGGAGAGTGCGCGGCCCGTAAACGCCACCACGCGGCCTGCGCTGTCGCGTATGGGGAACATTAAGCGATTACGAAAGCGGTCGTAGTACGTGCCCGGCTTACCGTCGGCTTCTTTAATTAAGCCCGCCGAGAGCAGCTCCTCTGTCGTAAATCCTTCTGCGGTGAGCGCCTCAAGCAGAACGTGCCACGCATCAGGCGCGAAGCCGAGACGCCACTTCAGCATAGTTTCATTCGTAAGCGCGCGCTTCTTTGCGTACTCCTCTGCGGGGCTTCCTGGGTACTGGCTCACATACCAATCGCTCGCGCGGCTCATCAGAGCGCGCAGGCGGTCTTTCTTCGATACGTCTTCGCGACTCTCCTTACCGCTGTACTCGATAACCACTCCCGCCTTCTCTGCGAGCATCTTGAGCGCACCCTTGAAGTCGACGCCCTCGACCTTCTCTATGAACGAGAAGCCGTCACCGCCGAGCCCACAGCCGAAGCAG
>JBJOOS010000012.1:0-14589 GCA_046051155.1 Candidatus Parcubacteria bacterium | reverse complement strand
ACGATGCCGACTCAGCGTTCTGACTCCTGGGCCGCACGTTGAATATGAGTATGTTGCCCCTGGCGAGATACGAATCCTTAAGCCTCCGTCAGCTATTGTCGCCACATCGACGTCTTCCTCAGCAGAGCACTCCCCTCTCCCCTGCTATTGATTCTTGGTGAGCCGAGATTCAGTTGTAGGATTCAGTTCTAGCTAGCAGGTTACGTTGGTCGTGATGTATTCAAATGCTTCGTCGACGGAGTCGACAAGCGTGTAGAGCTTCATATCCTCCTCATCTATTGCATGATGCTCTTTGTAGAGATGGTTTTCTATAAGCTCGATAATCGGCTGCCAGTAGGCTTTGTCGAACAGAACGATGGGCACCTTGCGAATCTTCTTGGTCTGCACGAGGGTCACAATTTCAAAAAATTCGTCCAGGGTGCCAAATCCGCCCGGGAAATATACATAGACTTCAGAGGCGTACGTAAGCATCACTTTACGTACGAAGAAATGGTCGAAGCCGAACTTCTCGGTCAAGTATGGGTTGTAGCCTTGCGCATCTGGGAGATTAATATTCAGCCCCACTGAAATGCCACCAGCCTCAAAGGCGCCCTTATTGGCCGCCTGCATGATGCCGGAGCTACCGCCGGAGATGATCGCGAAGCCTTTCTTAGCGAGACGGCCGGCGAGCTCTTCTGCCTGTGCGTACGTTTTATGATCAAACGTCGCTCGCGCGCTTCCGAAGAAGGTCGCAGCGAGACCATGGCGACGGATAAGGTCGAAGCCTTCTACAAACTCAGACATTATCTTGAACACGCGCCAGGACTCGATCTTTCTCGGCTTACACACGAGTAGCGTGGTCTCTTCGGGCATCGTGCGGTGTCCGTCGTGAATCGTCTGTGCGAGCCGTTCGGCGGTCGCGTCGAGTGCAGAGTCGTCCCGCTTCAGGTCGTCATTCATATTGGCTTAATTATATCAGCTCAGAGCCCCTCGCAATTCCCTGCTGGAGTATAACCGACCGCTTCTGCCGCTTCTTTTGAAGCGAACCACACTTTGTTGCTATCAGAAATACGATCGACACCCGCGCACCGAGGCAGGTAATACTTCATCCCGCTCTTTGAAGCAACGACCGCACCCGGGGTTGTCGAGGCGATAAAGGAGGTCGCCTGCGGCCAGGACTGAGCGCTTTGCTCCGCATCGAGACCCGCGAGATAACCGAAACCGAAGGAAAGCGTCGAAGCGAGCACTAAAAGGCATAAAATAAGGACATCCCGGGGTATTTTGCCTAGGAATGCTTTGCATTTATGACGGGTTTCTGCTATACTCATTGGGCAAGATTATAACACTATGGCATCAACTAAAGCCGGCGGTTCCGCTAAAAACCTAAATGACTCTAATCCTAAATACCTAGGAGTTAAGCTCGCGCACGGCGAAGAGGCTCGTCCGGGTATGGTAATTGTTCGCCAGCGCGGCACCAAGATTGAGGCTGGTAAGAATGTCGGCGTTGGCCACGACCACACGCTCTTCGCTCTCGCTACCGGCAAGGTCGCATACCGCAACCGCCGTAAGACAACCTTCACCGGCCACGTCATCACAAAGAAAGTCGCGGACGTCATTTAATACTCAATCAAAAACGCGGCGCCCCAGGGGCGCCGCGTTTTTGATTTCTTTCTTACTACTCAGCCTCGATCGTGATCGAGAACTTGCCGAACGTCTCTCCTGAAGAAACCGGGACATCGAACGTGCCGATCTCCTTAATCGGCTTCTCGAGCTTGATAACGCTCTCGGGGAGGTCAATCCGCGCCTGCTCCTTCGCCGCGGCGCTAATCTCGAACTCTCCTATCGCGTTATACAAATGACCCTTCTCGTTCACTTTGGTCTTAATTACAATGCGAGCCTCAGCGAGTGAAGCAATGTTCTGGAGAAGAAGTGCCGTATCGACAGCATTCTTATCAGCAACGGTCTTCAGGCGAAGCGCAGCCTCTTTTGCAGCGGTTGGGGTAGCCGCAACAGCGAGCTTCTTAGGAATAAGGAAGTTGAGTGCGTGACCGTCCTTGGCCTCCACAGTCTCATGTGCGCGCCCAATACCCTTCACGTCTTTAATCAAAATTACTTTCATAGTTTGCCTATCCTACCTTATCATTTGTCGGTCGTCAAAAAGTCTACCGCGCGCGCCATTTGTGGGTCAGTTTTAGCGGCCTGATCGGCAGGAGTATACGGGACCGTGATATCCGGCGTTATGCCGTTGCCCATAATCCAGTGGCCGGCGGGAGTAATCCAGCGCGCGACCGTCACCTTGAGCGATCCCTTGTCGAGATCTATCAAGGTCTGCACCGAGCCCTTGCCGTAGGAGCGAGTACCAATAATAGTAGCCGCCTTATTATCTTGAAGCGCACCCGCGAGAATCTCTGAGGCCGATGCCGAGCCTGCGTCGACAAGTACGGCGATCTTCGTCCCTGCAGGTACATCAAAGTACCCAAGGCTGGTATGAACCTGATTCTGCTCCTTACCGTCGAAGTCTTCGGTCACGATAGTCGTGCCGCCCGAGAGGAAGTGGCTCGCGATGTCGACTGCCGAGTCGAGATAGCCGCCCGGATTACCACGCAGGTCTATAACAAGCTTCCTTGAACCAGATGCTTTAAACCGCTCAAGCGCTGCATTAAATAGGTCGGCCGAACTCGCGGTGAACTCGTAGAGAGCGATATGGTAGACGCCGCTCTTCGCATCGAGCCCGTCGTCAGTCTCAGGGACATTAATCGTGGCGCGCACCACGCTCACGTCAATCGGCTTGCCGCCGCGGACAATCGTCAGCTTAACGGTCGTGCCGATAGGGCCGCGAATCTCGCTCACCGCCGCATCGACCGAGAGTCCATCGGTCGACTTGCCGTTGATGGTTGCCACTTGGTCGCCCGCCTTGATGCCGGCCGCCTCTGCAGGCGTACCCTTCAGAGGAGCGATGACCGTAAGTACGCCGTTCTTGACATCAATCTCCATCCCAACTCCGCCAAAGCTGCCGGCAATACTCTCGGCAAACTTCTTAGCCTCCGTCGGCGGGAAATAGACCGTGAACGGGTCGCCGTAGGAAGCGACCAGTCCGGATATCGCACCCTGCACGCGTTCCTTCACGCTCGGGAGCGTCGACGATGCGTGCGTGATGACGTAATGCGCGTCAAGAGCGTTCCACGCCTTCCAAAAGTCGGTGAAGTCAGCTTGCGCGTTTGGCGTCGCGTCGAGACCGTCTCCGATAAGCGGAAGATGCGCGGCGACCGAAGGTGACGCCGGCCCGCCAGCGACGAGGACGCCCGCTACAAACGAAACTGCGGCGACCACCGCAAACGCAACGCCGCGCATCACCACCGTGCGCCCCCACTGAAATGCACTGCTTGAATCCATGTCGCGTCAGTATACCACCCGTTTGTCACCCAGCGCACTTCACAACAATGTACGCGTGGTATTCTAGAGAGATGATATCGCGGTACGAGTACGTTGACGGCGTCTGGATCGATCTCGAACAGCCAAGCGGCGAGGAAATCCGGCAAATCGCGCAAGAATTCTCCATCGGCGAGTACATCGAACAAGAGTTGCTCGCCCCCACGCCGCTTCCCACCGTGACCGGCGAGGACGACAAGGTGCTCTACGTGCTCCACTTCCCTACCCAGGGGGTAGAAGTCGGGGAGACCAAGAATCAGGAGGTCGACTTCGTCGTAGGTAAGAACTTCATCCTCACGGTGCGCTACGAAGTAGTCGCACCGCTCCACCAGCTGAAGAAATTACTCGAGATGCAGGAGCTCGTCGACGGGAAAGCGCCTGTCACCACTGACGTACTGCTCGAGACTCTCTTCGCGCACCTCTACACCGCGATGCGAGACCACATGAACCACGTTGCCGACCACCTCGCTCGTGTCGAGAAGGATATGTTCGGCGGCCAAGAGCGCACCACCGTACGCATGATCTCGAGCATCAGTCGCCAATTCCTCCACATGGAGGCGGCGCTCGCCAACCAGGAGGAATCGCTTCGCCACTTCCTCGAAGCGCTCCATCATTTCAACTTCTTCGGCGCGAGCTTCGCCGAACGGGCAGTCCGCATCATGGCAGAACGGAGCCACCTCGCGCAGATCGTGAAGACGCATCGCGCGATTGCTACCGAGATGCGCGAGACCAATATCGCCATTCTCGGTGCGAATCAGAACGAGATCATGAAAACGCTCACGGTCGTCACCTTCATATTCCTCCCGCTCGAGCTCATCACCTTCGTCTACGCGATGCACGCGCCGGGCACGCCGCTTGAGAATGATCCAAACGCCTTCTGGCTTATTGTCGGCACTATGGGTATTATCGGGATTATCATCACTATCTTCCTGGCGAAGAAACGCTGGATCTAATTATGCAGTGGCTCGCTCACTTTTTCGGGAAACGAAACGGCTCGTCGCCCACCCTCGCGCCGCGCGTGTTCCTCACCAATACGCTCTCGGGCTCGAAAGAGCTCTTCATCGCGCAGAAGCCCGGCGTCGTGACGCTCTACTCCTGCGGCCCGACCGTCTACGGTCCCGCGCACATTGGCAACCTGCGTGCGTACGTCTTCTCTGATACGCTCGTGCGAACACTCACCGCTGTCGGGTACCGCGTGAAGCGCGTTATCAATATTACCGACTTTGGCCATCTGGTCTCTGACGGCGACGAGGGCGAAGACAAGATGACCAAGGGATTGCGCCGTGAGGGCCTCGCGCTCACGCTCGCGAACATGCGCACGATGGCAGAGAAGTATGCGGCCCTCTTCATCGACGACCTTGCCGACCTCAATATCGCGATTGAAGACATCACTTTCCCGCGTGCAAGCGACTATATCGCCGAGCAAATCGCACTCATTCACACCCTTGAACAGAAGGGCTACGCGTATCGGACTGCGGAAGGGGTCTATTACGACACCGCGCGCTTCCCGAGCTACGGCAAGCTCGGCGGAATTAATCTCTCTGCACAGAAAGAAGGCTCGCGCATAGAGAAGAACACCGAGAAGCGACACCCCGCAGACTTCGTACTCTGGAAATCTGACCCAGCGCTTGGCTGGCAGAGCCCGTGGGGTATGGGCTTCCCGGGATGGCACATCGAGTGCTCCGCGATGTCACGCGCGCTCCTCGGCCAGGAGATAGACATCCATACTGGCGGCGAAGACCACATCGCTGTGCACCACAACAACGAGATCGCACAGTCAGAGGCGGCGAGCGGCCGCACCTTCGTACACTACTGGCTCCACAACGCATTCCTCAATATGGGCAGTGAAAAAATTTCTAAGTCACTCGGTAACGACGTCTACCTCGCGAGCGTTGTCGAGAAAGGATTCCACCCGCTCGCGCTCCGCTACTTCTTCCTGCAGGGTCACTATCGCACTCCCCTCTCCTTCTCGTGGGATGCGCTCGCGGGCGCCTCGGGCGCGCTCGGGCGCCTGTGGAAGATGTCTGCTGACATCGCTCGAGAATCTGGAGGCAAGAGCGCGTCGTCTGAAGCGCGCAACCGATTCATCATCGCGATGCGCGACGATCTCGCAACTCCGCAGGCACTCGGCGTTCTCTGGGAGACCCTACGTAGCGAGGACTACTCGCCTGAAGAGAAATGGGGCCTCTTAGAAGACGCTGACGCTCACCTCGGCCTCTCGCTCCTCGACCCCCTTCTGCCTGAACAACTCGCGCAGGACGACATCCCGGCCCCCATCAATGACCTACTGGCGCAGCGCGAAAAGGCGCGTTCTCTCAAGGATTTCAAGGCGGCAGACCGCATCCGAGGGGAAATCGAGAAAGGGGGATATCGTGTGGATGACTCGGCGAGCGGCACGGTGTTGATTAAGACGACTCTTTGATACAATTGGCCTCAATGGCCTCCGTCGACCGCGTCCCTCCCCAATCGCTCGAGTCCGAGCGGGCGCTTCTCGGCGCGCTCCTTCTTAAGCCAGACGCTATACACGACGTGCTCGACCTCATCCGCCCGGAGTCGTTTTACGCGGAGAAACACCGTCTTATCTATGGCGCGATGAAAGAGCTCGCAGAGCGCGGCGAGCCTATAGACCAGTTGACGCTCTCGCAGAGACTCCAAGACCAAGGGCTGCTTGAGCGCTCCGGTGATCGCTCCTACCTCGCGGACATTGTCTCTTCAGCGCCGGCGCCTGGCAACTTCTCGCACTACGCCGAGCTCGTCTCGCGCAAGTATTTGATGCGCTCACTCATCGACGCCGCGTACAACATCGGCGAGCTCGCCTACGACGAGGCGCGTGATACCGCCGAGGTACTCGACGAGGCCGAGAAGAGTATCTACGCCATCGGCGACGCCTCGACCTCGCACAAGTTTATTCCAATTGGCGATACGATTCACGCCGCCTGGGATCGTCTCGAGGCGCTCTCAAAGAAGGAGAGCGGCATCCGCGGCGTCCCCTCAGGCTTCCCCGACCTCGACAACCTCCTCTCAGGGTTCCACCCCTCCGACCTCGTTATCCTCGCCGCGCGCCCATCGATGGGTAAGACCTCGCTCGCGCTCGATATCGCTAGGAACGCGGCCGTGCGCCACAACGTACCGGTCGGCATCTTCTCGCTTGAAATGAGCTCTGAACAACTTATCGACCGTATGCTCGCAGCAGAGTCCTTCGTCGACTCGTGGAAGATGCGCACAGGCCAGGTGAAGAGTGAAGATGACTTCAGCCGCATCCGCGACGCGCTCGAATCGCTCTCGAAGGCGCCTATCTACATCGACGACAAGCCGGGCAACAACATCCTCGGCATGCGCGCGGTCGCGCGTCGCCTGAAGAGAGACCGCGGCATCGGGCTCATTGTGGTCGACTATCTCCAACTCATGGCACCTACCTCTACGAAGGCCTCGGATTCTATGACTCAGCAAGTCACTGAGATTTCCCGCTCGCTCAAGTCGCTCGCGCGCGAACTCAAAGTGCCGGTTATCGCACTCTCCCAGCTCTCACGCGACGTCGAGAAACGCGGCGGCAAGCCTCGCCTCTCAGACCTCCGCGACTCGGGCTCTATCGAGCAGGACGCCGACGTGGTGATGTTCATCCATCGCGAAGACAAGCAGAACAAGGAGAGCGATCGCCCGAACATCGCTGAAATTCTTATCGAGAAGCACAGAAACGGTCCTACCGGCCGCGCCGAACTCTACTTCGACGAGAAGCGCGCCACCTTCCAGCCGGTCGACAAATCGGGCTACGGCGAACTCGCCCAAGAATTTTAATGGACCACATCGAAGAGCTCGCACGTGCGCTCGCCCGCTTCCCCGGCATAGGGCCAAGGCAGGGCAAACGCTTCGTATTCTATCTACTCGCGTCCCCCGCGAGCGAACGCGCGAAGCTGGCAGAACTTATCAGCTCGCTCGGTAAAGACGTGCATCAATGCGGCGAATGTCTCCGCTTCTTCAACGGCAGTAATGCAAACACATGTAACTACTGTTCTGACAAAACGCGCGATGACACTCAGCTGATGATCGTTGAAAAAGACCAAGACCTCGCCGCGATCGAGCGCGCAGGCACCTACAAGGGCCGCTACTTCGTCCTCGGCGGCGTGCTCACGCTTACCGGCAAGGGCGCAATCCGCGACAAGGAATTACTGCGCGCCCTTGAGAAACGCTTGAAAAATAACTTGAAGGAGGTCGTCCTCGCGCTCTCCGCGACAAGCGAGGGAGAGCACACCGCCGACCACGTCCGCCAGCTCCTCGCCCCGTTCCGCGACCACCTTAAGCTCTCAGCCCTTGGCCGCGGCCTCTCTACGGGTAGCGAGCTCGAATACTCCGACGCCGAGACGCTCCGCGCCGCCCTTGTCAACCGTAAAGAGACGTAGTATAGTATAATCTGATTTCGACCGAAAACACATACATATTCAAGGAGATCTTTGTGATCAAAAATTACGTTCATACACCGCCCGTCATCTGCCACGCACTGGGCACGTTGCAGGTTGGGGAGGTCTATGTCCCCATTCACGAGATGTCCAACCCGGCGGCGAGCTTGTACGCGGTCGGACAAGACCGGAGAGTCGAGATCGTCCGTCCCCACATCGGGGGCGCGCGTGAGATTCTCGATGAGGAACACCAGTTCGCTCCGACAACACTCGTCATGAAAATCGGAAGTCGGAGGGTATAGTCTCGCCAAAGCGCCGAGAAGAAGCGTCAGCTTCTTCTCGGCGCTTCTTCTTTTTATATGAATCTAGCGACCCTGTACGAACGTAAGCGCCTTACCCTTCTGCGCGGCACGGCCAGTACG
Organism: Candidatus Parcubacteria bacterium; assembly: GCA_046051155.1. Taxonomy (GTDB): domain Bacteria; phylum Patescibacteriota; class Minisyncoccia; order Phycocordibacterales; family Phycocordibacteraceae; genus C7867-001. The sequence continues at coordinate 6,365 of JBJOOS010000012.1, read as the reverse complement.
GCCGATGCGGTGCACATAGTCCTCATAGGTTGAGGGCAAGTCGTAGTTGATGACGTGCGAGACGGCTGGGATATCGATGCCGCGAGCCGCGACGTCGGTGGCCACGAGCACGCTCACCTTACCCGCCTTGAAGGCCTCGAGCGCGCGTATGCGAGCGCCGTGAGTCTTATTGCCGTGGATGCTCTCCGCGTGGATGTGGAGGCGTGAGAGCGCCTTCGCGAGCTTCTCGACGCCGAACTTCGTGCGACCGAAGACGAGCACCTTGGAGAAGTCGCGGTCCTTCAACATCTCGGCGAGGACTTCGAACTTGTCCTGTCCGCGCGCGATGCGCACGACATCCTGATCGATAGAGGTTGGGGTGTCGCGTGTCTTCACCGATATGATCACCGGGCTCGTGAGGAAGTCACCGATGAGGCGCTCGATATCCTTACCCATGGTCGCAGAGAAGAAGAGCGTGTGACGCTCCTTACGCATCTTCCCGAGAATCATGCGCATATCCTCGATGAAGCCCATGTCGAGCATGCGGTCAGCCTCGTCGAGGACGACGGTGCCGAACTCGGTGAGCACGAGCGCGCGGCGCTCCATAAGATCCTTCAAGCGCCCTGGCGTACCGATGACGAATGCCGGATCGTGTTTAAGTTGAGAAATCTGCGGGCCAATATTCGCTCCGCCGACCGCTACCATGCCGCGGAATCCGAGGCCCTTAGCGAAGCCGGCGAGCTCATGCTCGATCTGTACCGCGAGCTCGCGCGTCGGCGCCATGATAAGGATGCGCTCGCCCTTCTGCTTCATCACCTTGTCGATGAGCGGAATAAGGAAGGCAGCTGTCTTACCGGTGCCGGTAGCCGCGAGCCCGACGACGTCCTGCCCGAGAAGTGCGTGCGGGATCGTCTTATCCTGAATAGGAGTTGGGTTCTCGTACCCGCGCGCGATGATGTTCTTCTTCAGGTTTTCGTTAATATCGAAGTCGGAGAACTTATGCTCGGGGACGAACACTGGCTCCTCGGTCGTGACGACCGTCTTGTTCATAAATTTCGCGATCTCCGACTCGGTCTCGCCGAATACGCCGAAGCCCCCGCGGCGAGCCCCGCCACCGCGACTCCCCCCTCCTCGCCCGCCGAAGCTCGGCTTCCCGCCGTAACTTGGTCGACTACCGTAGCTGCTGCCTCCGCGTGACGGACCACGACCGCCGAAACGGCTCGGACCTGCCGGACTACCCTGTGACGGGCGCGGCGAATACGGACGCGGTGCGCCCCCTTGTGAACTTGAACTACTGTCAGATGATTGATGATTCCAGCGCCCTACTTGCATAATGTTGTATAGCTATAAATAAAATAAAACCGTAGGCTACTGCCTCTGTGGTAGGTCTGCTCTCGAAAACGAGAAATTTAAGAAATCGAATCTATCAGCACCTTGAGGACTGGCTGGCGATGGCCCTTGCGCTTAAAGTAGCGGCTCTTTGGCTTATACTTCACCACCTCGATTTTCTTATTTAATCCGGCGAGAACAACAGTGCCCTTGACCTCTGCGCCTTTGATAGTCGGCGCGCCGATGGTCGTGTCCGAGCCGTTGTCTACGAGGAGCACCTCGTTGAAGACAACTGTGTCACCTTTCTTCAAATCCCCCGGGAGCTTTTCAATAGCAATAGTGTCGCCCTTGGAGACGACATACTGCTTCCCGCCGGTCTTGATTACGGCCACTTCCATAGTGCTAATAATCTAGCATTCTCCTGTATAAAAGACAAGCCTGATATGGTTCGGCGCCGCTGGATTACCAGCGGCGCCTCGACTAGCGGAAGCAGATCGCGATATCGTGGTCGCGAAGCGCTCCTGCAAGCTTGGTACGGGTCTCCTGCAAGTTCGTACAGAAGACCCGAAGTTCCTGCACCGAACTCGCCTGACGCACAGTGAGGAGGATGAAGCCCGGCATGTCGCAGAACTTGACCCTCTGAGTCCCGCTCGTGGAACCACAGCAATTCTGTAAGTAACCGAGCGACACTCCGCGCACTCCGGGTACCCCGTTTGCAATATCCGCCACACGTGCAGTCAGGTCGCTGCAGGTCGTGTGAGTCCCTCTGAACATTTTCCCGTCTCGATGGGGCACGGCCCACCTCCTTATAGTTGGTACTGAAGCCATACATATACTACCACGATATAATAATCATGGCAATAGCCCGACCGGTCTTCGAGCGCTCCAGCGGGAACTCGCCGGTCCGACTAGTCCAGCTCGGTGAGCGGCTTATCGAGCTGGCTCGGTTCTACACCAGCTCTTTCTCCTGTGATTCGGTAGACGTCCTTATCTATTTTAGCCAGCTCTTTGTGGCCCGAATTAAAGTGTGAGACCACCGTCCCGAGCGCGTTACCCAGCTTCAGATAAAACGCGTTGGTCGTATCAATATGCTTCACGAGCTCTCCCACCTTCTTCTGAATCTCTTCGGCGCGCTTCTCTATCTCCATCGCCTTAAGGCCCTGCATCACGGTCTGCAGATAGGCGAGAAAAGAGGTCGGGGAGACGATGATGACCTTATACTTACCTGCCGCTCTCTGGATAAGATTCTCGTCTTCTCCCCCGCCCACCTGATTGGTCAACAGGTCGTAGTAGATGCCCTCCGACGGGATAAACATGAAAGCGAAGTCCATCGTCTTCTCTGCGGGGCGGATATATTTAGCCGTCTCTGTGATACGGAGCTTGAGGTCGTTTACAAACGCCTTCTCTAAGGCCGGCTTCTCTGCGTCGGGCGCGTGTATGAGCCGATTATAATTCTCGAGCGAGAACTTAGAGTCGACAGGCACCACCTTATCGCCGATAAACACCGCGGCGTCGACGATCTCGCCGTTCTCAAATGGGTACTGTATCTGATACTGCCCAGGCGCGAGCACGTTCTTAAGCAGAGTCTCGAGATAGTACTCGCCCAAGACGCCGCGCTGTTTCGGATTTTTTAAGATATCCTGCAGACCCTTCAACTGTTCCGCGAAGTTCTGTGTCTGACGGCCGATTTCCTTAACCGAGGTCACCTCCTCGGTGATTTCTTTAATGAGCTTCGCTGATTCTGAAAATTGGCGGTGAGAATTCTCCTGCATCGCCTTCGCCGACTCGGACACGCGGTTGTCGAGTGTACGCTCGAGATTCTGTAACTGCTGCTGAAGGAGGACCATGCCAGCGCCATCATCTTTGGGCGCCTCCTCTCGTCTGCGGAAAATGAGGTAGAGACCTACGCCCTGCACAAGTATCAAAGCGAGCACGATAAGGGCAATGGTAAGAATGCTCATGCACGCAGTATACCAATGAAAAAGGTCGGCGCGTACCACGCCGACCCCTGCTCGCCCCACAAAGACTAAACCCTCTCCAAATCCCGGATGATCTCCGGTACCCCGCGTTGTACGGTCGCCTTCACCATCGGGGGCGGCGCATCACCGATGCCGACGAACGTGTAGCCGGGCATCCCCATGATCACGGGGGGAGCGCCGGCGCCCACCTTCACGTCGATTAGCCACATGGCTAAGGTCAGTGGCGCGGCGCCGGGAGAGGACTTACTGGCCGACATCAAAGCGACATCAATGACGCCAGCCTCGAGACGTCGGCGAGCATCGACAAGGCTCGTGACTTCCTCTGCTCGTAACATAGGTACCTCTTCTTCGCGTTCGCGATTCGGATTTGAATCGCGATACACCTGATACGCATTGTACTACTGATAACTATAACAGTCAATATTTGGCGACCCGACACTCACTCGCGACTTACATTATCCACACGGTAAAACGGGACCCCGGTGATATAGTAATTGGGAAGAGGTAGTCTCGTGTCTGTTTTGCAGGTCACCCACACTCCTCTCCACTACCGCTCGGGCGCATCACTTGTTCAGAATTTCTGAACAAGGTTCCTTGTTTCCCAATCCAATAGCGGCTTACAAACGGTGCGCCTAACACGATTACGACTATGATCGAGAGTATTTTCAATTTTTCGTCTGTTACTACTACCCCAAGCGCACCGCGCTATTCAAGAGAGATAACAGAGCACGAACGATTGAGTACTCTCACGCGCCACGTGGAGGCAGACCATTACTTCCGCACCCTCTCTACCCTGCTTGGGTTTGTTGAAGAGGCTCTCGCCGACGGCGACGAAGATACCATCGCCATCCTTCTCGCGGCAGTACCCTCAGCGCGGAAAGACTTGGCCCATTTACACGACAACTACCACATCAAGCCGCGTTCCTAGCCCCTCGAGCGCGTGGTAAACTGGGTAGCATATGGCTATTCACGAAACATTGAAGAAATCGATACCGGACGCGATGCGCGCGAAGGACGCAGTGAAACTCCAGACGCTTCGCTCGCTCGTCACCGCGATGACCAACGAAGCCGTCGCCAAGGGCAAGAAGCCCGACGAATTCCTCATCGACGACGAGGCGCTCGCGGTACTTAAGCGCGCCGCGAATCAGCGCAAGGACTCTATCGAGCAGTTCACCAAGGGCGGCCGCCCCGAGCTCGCCGAGCCCGAGAAGCTCGAGCTCACCATCATCGAGTCCTACCTCCCTGCCATGATGAGCCGCGAAGAAATCACCACCATCGCCAAGGCGAAGATGGCCGAGATGGGCGTCACGAGTAAAGCCGAGGCAGGTAAGTTTACCGGCGCACTGATGAAAGACCTCAAGGGCAAGGCTGACGGCGGCGACGTCAAAGCAGTTGTGGATAGTTTACTGTCGTAGGTACCAACGGTATACTATTTCCTGGATGCAACCAGAACGGGGGATGTATGAAAGCACCATCGTTTGAACTGGGGAAAAACCTGAGTGAGTCTGAACGTCAGCGCCTGATGAGCGCTAGCGCCAAGCAACGCGGCGAGGGTGATCCTATCCGAACTCGGAGGGAACTCCTCAATCTCATTTACAAAGACAGTGGCGGAGACAGTGGCCGTATCGGGTACCTGATGCGCACCCTGTGGCCGGAGCTCGAAAAGCAAGTGCTCGCGGAGAAACAGCCGCAGCAAGATGACGCTAAGCACCGTCGGGCTGAACTTCGGGCGGATAAGCGCGAGACCAAAATCCGTGAGCAGGAGCTCAAGGAGCGAAAGGTCATCGACGCGGCCAATCTTGCTCGCGAGAGCTACGAGCTGTCGCCCGAAGGCGACGTGCTCGCACCACGGCCAAATATAAACCAGGAGGGCGTGAGCTAGAGGGGGGCCACGAGGCTCCCCTTCGCTATTCCTGGCTAGCCTAATGTTATTTTTTCTGTTATAAAGTTAGAGCATTAGGCCCTACAGCGAAGCGAGCGGAAAGAAATTCTTATTTCATTTCTCGAGCGATCGCAGGATGTATGGCCGCGTGCAAGCAACACGGCCCTATCGTCTAACGGCTAGGACGGAGCCTTCTCAAGGCTTAAATCGGGGTTCGATTCCCCGTAGGGTCATGGATAAAAGAAAGTGGCGGCGATGAGCCGCTATTTTCTTTTGTCCACGTGATGCCTGGGAGGCAAATCGAACGGCCGGAGCGCGACGGCGCGAGGCGGGGTCGCGCAAAATCTCAGCAGAGATTTATGGGTGACTCGATTTCCCGCGGCGACCCTAGAATCCCTACTCGACAATGCTCCAGCTCGTGCTTTACTAACCTTGATGCGAAACTCGAAAGTAAGAATTAAACTCGAGGCGAAGAAGATTTCTATTGGTCAGTATGGAGAGAGCGAGGACGGTCATGTGACAGGCGAATTTGAAACTATCCAAAATCAACATCGGAAATATGCCAGAGCCATAGGTAGTTACCTCATCTCCTTTTCACAGCTTGAGCATTCCCTCGACAACGATCTTGCTACAGCCGTAAATGAAAGAGCTCACGAGCCCGGATACCGCATCCTTAAGTACTTAAGTTTTAGAGACAAGGCCAATTTTCTTAAGGACGATTATGCTGCGTACATTAAATATTGTATGCAAGAACCTTACAAGACACGTCTGTTGGCAGATGTTCAAACTATACATAGTAAGCTATGTGAGTTGAGCGAATTCAGAAACAAAGTTGCCCATGCAAATTGGCAAAGTCTGGATTTATCTGGATTCGTACGAACTAAGATGCTTGAGAGAAAAGACGATGTCGGTATGGAGTTCGAGAAAATAAAGATGACGCCTATTGTTCTTTCCAAATTTCGAAGACAAAATGAGGCTCTTGCAAGCAGGCTCGAGTATTTCAGAGAGAAGGTTTGGGAGGCAAATCGAAGAGAGATTGCCAAATTGCATCGCAACCGCTGAATAAAGTCAGTACCGAAGCGCAACAAGTTTATATCCCCCTGTTTAAAACATATACCCGATAGCCAAACTTGTGTATCTTGTGTCATTAGTTGTGGATAACTAACTCTTCCCACTCAAAGCGGGTGGTATTCTAC
>JBJOOS010000011.1:0-14988 GCA_046051155.1 Candidatus Parcubacteria bacterium | reverse complement strand
ACGCCGTCGCGCACGATGAAAATGTTTGCGGCAGAGAGCTCGCACACGTGTCCCGCACCGTCGAGGAAAATGCAGTCATCGTAGCCGCTGTCGAGCGCGTCCTGCTTCGCGAGCACAGAGTTCACGTACGCGCCATTCACCTTCGCCCTTGAGGGAATCGCGTAGTCAGGCACGCGTCGCCACACACTCGTCTTAAGCCGCATGCCGGTTTGAGGCACTATGGGAGCCGCTTCGTATACGAAAATACTGAGAACCGTTTTGAGCCCGTGCGAGCGCGTGCCGGGAAGCTCTTCACTCACATGCACCGTCGCGCGCACGAACACATCCTCTTTTATTTTATTCGCCACCACTACTTCTCTCACTGCCTTTTGAAACTTCGCAAAGGTCCAACCCTTCTCAAACGTGTCGATGCCGATAATGCGCGCCGAGTCGAGGAGGCGCTTAAAATGGTCGCCGAGGCGAAATGCTACCGGTCCTTTCTCCCCCGTCGACACCGGGAATACTGTGTATACGCTTAGGCCATAGAGCACAGCCGAACTCGCCACAGAGAGCGTCGCCTCGCGTAACGGCACCAACTTAGTGCCGAAATATGCCGTCTTATAGACCCTCGTCATCGCCCCACTATAGCGTATCCGCTGTCTACAATCACGCAGGAAAACGGACGACGGTCAAGAGACGTTCTGCGGTCTTATCGCGCCGATAACTGGGCAGGGAGAGGTCGGTTGCGGTTGAACGCTCGTCGAAAATCGCATTCGGCGGCACAAGAGAAGCAATCGCCTCTTTAAACTGAAAGACTGTCTTACCGGAATCTTCCGTGATAAACCTGTCTCCAAACTTCTGCTGAATCTGGTCGTAGCAGAAATCTTTTTGTATCTCAAACGAGTGAAGGAACGGGGCGACGTATATCGTCACTGTCGATGATGAAAAGTGCCCCAGCATTTTTTCAACCATTCCCAAACAGAGCCCACGCCAACCCGCGTGAGCAACGCCAATCTTCTCGCCGTCGCCGAAGCAGATAGCCGCGCAGTCGGCAGTGCGCATCCCGAGAGAAAACGCTCGATTAGCAGTAACGAGCGCGTCGCAGTCGGCGAGGCTCTCCTCGCCCGTCTCTACGATCACGATGTCTGTTTTGTGCGGAAGCTTGGTCGGAGTTATCTTCAGTCCCTCCGGCACAGCGTCACTCGGCAAGAGCACATCAGCGACCAGATGCGCGTCTTCAAACGCATGAGTAGGTGAAGCCATCAAACCAGTGTACTCTCTGTCGCCGTAAACGGTTTTCCAAAAAACATCCCACCAATCGCCTCGAAAACATCTGCCGGACCGGTGCAGTAGAACGAACGGCGCCCGCTCTTTTGCAGTCGTTTCTCGAGCTCGGGATGAGCACCAAGATATGCCTTAAACTTACGTCCGACAATATCCCCTTGTGAAAATAGGTCGACCGACGACGGCACCAGTCTACGAATCACTGGCAAGAGATGTTCGTAGTGCGTACAACCAAGCACCAGAGAGTCAATTCCCTCTGCGAGGAGCGGAGCGAGATATTCTGCGAGTAGAGCCTCCACGCGCGCGGAATCGTATTCGCCCGCCTCAACCAGAGGGACGAGAAGCGGACACGACTGTTGAAACACTCGTGCGTCCTTTTTCAGCTTCTTAATCTCTCGAGGAAACGCTTCTGACTTAACTGTCCCTCGCGTTGCGATAACACCCACGCGTACTGCCCCGCTCTCGACGACTGCCTCAGCTGTCGGCACGATAACTCCGAGTACACGCTGGTGAGCCAGGTGACGCGCGGGTAGATGCTCCTGTTGAATCTTCCTCAGCGCCTCCGCTGACACCGTGTTACAGGCCAGCAGGACGACATCGCACCCCTGCGAGAATAAGAAGTCTACGGCCTGCTTGGTGAAAGTGTAGACCTCGCCCTGCGGACGATCGCCATACGGAGCGCGCGCAGTATCCCCTACGTATACGTAGTCGTACTGCGGCAACGCATCGACGAGAGAACGCAGTACTGACAAACCTCCAAGACCAGAGTCGAAAACGCCAATCATGCGCGCGCCCGTACGAGCGCGACGAACTGATCATTGCGGTCGTATTCGTTTTTAAACATACCGAAGGAAGCGAACGCCGGAGAGAACAGTATTGTATCGCCCTCGCCTGCCGCGAGGAACGCTTCCTGTACGGCCTTCGACGGGTCGTCAAACACAGAAGCGTTGGGGACGAACTCGAGTATGCGGCTCGTGCCGGTACCAGCTAGCATAATGACCCGCTTCAAATCTTCCACCTTCACGAGTAGATTATTCATATCGAGCCCCTTGTCTGCTCCGCCCATGATGAGCACCGTGTGCGCAGGGTCGAGCGTCGCGAGCGCGACGAGAGTCGCCTCAGGCGTTGTCGAGTTGTTGTCGTTGTAGACTGTCACCCCCTTGAACGCGCCGAGGCACTCGAGACGGCCCGCAAGACCAGTGAATGATTCGAGCGCCTTACGGCTCACTTCGTCTGCGACACCGTACGCGCGAGCGACAGCGAGCGCGAGGGCAGCATTGTAGCGATTGTGTTCGCCCGGAATCTGGAGCACCCACGTGTCCGGTAAGTCGACAGCGCCCGCGACCTTCACCCTCGACTCAATCTGCTCGCCATATTTCTCAATAATAATTGGCGCGCACTGCGAGCCGAGCACGAGCGTGTCCTCTTCCTTTTGAGACAGGAAAATGTTCGCCTTATCAGCGAGGTACGCATCGGGATTCTCCTTGTAGTAATTCAGGTGGTCCTGATAAAACGTCGTGAAGACGGCTATGTGCGGACTCATCTTCGCCTCGCCCCAGCCCTGGCACTGCCACGAGTCGAGCTCGAGGACGGCGGTGTGCTCTGGCGTCGCGTCAGTAAGCAGTTGCAAGTTGGACACGCCACGCACATTCCCGCCGAGCAGTACCGGCTTGCCCGCCTCCTGTAAAATGGCAGCAACAAGCGCAGTTGTGGTCGACTTACCGCGCGTGCCAGTTATGCCTATGACCATGACTCCGGAAATCTCAGCGAGAAGGTCGGCACTCATGCGCACGGGGATGCCGTTCTTCTTCGCTTCGGCAATATAGATAGAACCAAGCGGAACGCCAGCCGCCTTAAGCACCAAGTCACGGCCGCGGAAGTCCTCGAGCCGATGCTCGCCGAGCACGAATGTGATGTTTGGAAATCCCTTAAGCTGCGTTACCGAGCTCTCGAGCTGTTCTGTTGTCTTCAAGTCAGTCACGATAAGCTCGGCCCCGCATTCGGCCAGATACTTCGCATCGCCGACACCCCGACCCAGAAGGCCAAGGCCCATCACCGTTATTTTCTTATCCTTAAAATGCGCTGATGCGTCCATCGTTAAACTCTAGCGCACCCGCTCTCTTCGCGCACGCAGGGTAACCTTATTGTAAGCAACTGACCGTAGTGACTCGGTCGACGTGGGTAAACGGGAGTGCAGTCTTAGGAAGAACGATAATCTGATACGGGGTCGTAACCGTATCTCCCTCGACACAGCTGCCTCCCGGCTTCGACACAGTCACCGCGACTACGCGCCTGTCAGCGTCGCTGACATTCGCCACTGAAATGGAGTAGCCCAGGGTCGGCTCAGTACCCGCGAAGACCGCGATGACCATGTCGGTGGTGAAGTCGACGGCCGGTTTAGCAGACGACGTATTAACCATCTTCCACAAAAGAGAAAGCTCCTCGGAAGAGGTTATGAGAAAATTCGCGCGGCGGGTCACGTCTGAGCGATCTCCGTGCGCGAGCTCGGTGAACGGAACGCTCACTCCGTTTACAGCCGCGGGTAAGGAAGCCGCCGGAGTAACTGCGTGGCTAATGAAGGCGCCCACAATCGCCACCACCACGAGCGCACAAAGCAAAAAGTACTTCTTCATCTCCTCTAGTATACCAGCCTCGGTGCACGCTCTATGTAGGCATACATCTTCGCACCTCGCCGAAAAAGAAAATACGCCATATAATGGCGTATTTTCTTTTTGACTCGGTGCACGCTCTAGGATTCGAACCTAGGACCGCTCGAGTATCAGTCGAGTGCTCTACCAACTGAGCTAAGCGTGCGTCTGTGAATAGTATCAAAAACTACCCATTTCTTCCACTAGACCATCCTATCGCTTGCACCCCACTTCTGCGAGGCGTACTATCCCTACAGTCCACAGTACAAAATAGAGGTTCGCATGAGCATCATATCTGACTTCCCGACTTCATACTCGGACGACTCTTCGTATCCAAGAGACGCGTACTTTGCGTTGAACGAAACGCTCCGCTGGCTCAAAGAAGGCGTCTCCGGATGGGGACCTGACAACCTGTTCCGCATCTGCAAGGAAATGGCGGCCGAGACTCCGTATATGCCTATGTGGAAAACCAGCGATCCGCGACCCTACCTAGGACCTGACGGCGAGTTCGGCTACCGTCGGCCCGTATGGAGCGCGCTTGCCGCTGAGATCGACAAGGCGAACGCGGGCGGCCCGTCGCTCTCAACACTCAAGGCCAAGGCCGACTGGCTCGCGAATCAGCTCCAGGTTTGCCACACACTTCGGAAATACGAAAGAATCGTCGCTGACTTCGAGGACAGTCTAGGAAAAATAAACATCTCCGTTCATTTTAAAACCAACGACTGGTCAGAGCCCGATGTGGTGCTGACGGGAGCGTTCAAACCAAGAGCCGAGGCCGTGGTGAAGAACGTTTCGCGTATCGTCGAGGCTGTTCTGCCGGTGCTGGAGGAGATGATTAAAAAGAAGAAATCCGCGTGATACGAAACGACAGGCGAAGGCCCGTCGGCAAGAAGTCCTTGCTGACGGGCTTCTTGTTTGTATAAAAACGAAAACTAAACGCGAAAACCCCGCGGCGAAGCCGCGGGGTTTGTGTGTGAAAAAGATGTATACGAGCTATTTTGTTCCGCCTATTCTGTCTCACTTGAGGGCTCATATGTGGCCCTCAAGCAACCACCGGATTACGTTCCCCGGCACTCGAGTGGTGTTTAGAGACATCCACTATCTCTCCTGGTTCGCAAGATTCAAGAGAGACCACTCTCTCCTGAATCTTGCGAACCAGATCGACTTGCTATGCCTTTCGGGCGATAGCGATTCCAATTTGGATATGTTCCACGAACAGCTTCCGCTACCCGTGCCTTGTTACGACTTAGTCCTTGTCATTGAATTTGCCGTAGTACTGCGCGAGGCAGTCCTTCGGGCACCCCCAACTCCCTTGACTTGACGGGCGGTGAGTACAAGACTCGAGAACGTATTCACCCCGGTTTGGCTGACCCGGGATTACTAGTGATTCCGGCTTCAAGAGGTCGATTGCAGACCTCTATCCGTACTGAGGTCGGTTTTATAAGGATTGGCTCCACCTTGCGGTATTGCAGCCCGTTGTACCGACCATTGTATTATGTGTGCAGCCCAAGGTATCAGAGGGACATGCTGATCTGGCGTCATCCCCACCTTCCTCTCCCGTGAGGGAGCAGTCTCGCCTGGCCATATAGGCAACAGACAACGGGGGTTGCGTTCGTTACCCCACTGAAGGGAACAGTTCAAACCACGAACTGACGACGACCATGCATCACCTGTCCAGCACCCTCGAAGGCTCCGTCCCTTTCAGGTCGGATGCAGCTGGATTTCTAACCTTGGTAAGGTTCTTCGTTTGTCGACGAATTAAGCCACATAATCCACCACTTGTGCGAGTCCCCGTCTATTCCTTTGAGTTTTAATCTTGCGATCGTACTACCCAGGCGGCTCGCTTACCGCGTTAGCTTAGTCTCACAGAGGGTCGATACTCCGTAAAACGAGCGAGCAACGTTGAGGGCCAGGACTACCGGGGTATCTAATCCCGTTCGCTACCCTGGCTTTCGTGTTTGAGCGTCAGGAACGTACCAGTGCATTGCCTTCGCCTTTGGTGTTCCCCATGATATCAACGGATTTCACCCCTCCACCATGAGTTCCGTGCACCTCTTACGCCCTCGAGCCATACCGTTTCCCTCGCAGACTGCAGGTTAAGCCCGCAGATTTAACGAGAGACTAATATGGCCGCCTAGACACCCTTTACGCCCAGTGATTCCGGGTAATGCTTGGGGCCTCTGTATTACCGCTCCTGCTGGCACAGAGTTAGGAGCCCCTTATTCATCGGGTACCGTCAATAAACTTCGTCCCCGATAAAAGATCTTTACGTACCGAAGCACTTCATCAATCACGCGGCGTCGCTCCGTCAGACTTTCGTCCATTGCGGAATATTCTCGTCTGCAGCCTCCCGTAGGAGTATGGACCGTGTCGCAGTTCCATCGGTGGGGGTCAGCCTCTCAGCTCCCCTAAGCGTCGTAGCCTTGGTAGGCCATTACCCTACCAACTAGCTGATACTACGCAGGCAACTCCCGAAGCGAAAAACCTTTACCCTTGCGGGACTATCGGGAATTACCCATCCTTTCGGATGGCTATGCCCGACTTCGGGGGATCTACCTACGTGTTACTACCTCGTCTGCCGGTTGCCCTTGCGGGCCCCCTTGACTTGCATGACTTATCCACGCCGCCAGCATTCACCCTGAGCTAGGATCAAACTCTCATTAAGAATAGGCGGAACAAAACAATTCATAACATCTTTTTGCCCGGCACTCGCGTGCCGGGCGTTCACGTATTTGGGTTGTCAAAGAATCATGCGAGAAACAAAAAGAACTCTCGCGAGTCCGTCTTTTTCTCGACGTCCTGCCTACCCACTACTTCAGGTGGCAGTAAGACCATACTATAGGAATCCCCAAGGGGCGTCAAGCACCCTGTAGAGCACTAGGGAATCGGTTTAGATTGAGATGCTGCTGTGTCACGAAACCACTGTGACGCAGAGGGAGAAAATATAAAGATAAGTGCCACCACGTTTACTACCGGCCCCACTAATGCAAAGAGGAAAATGCTTCCAAAATAGCCAGCGGACACAAATCCCGACAACTGAATTGAAGAAACTACACTAAGAGCAACAAAGGCAAGTGTAAGCCACTTCCCCCAGACGGCTCTCTTATGTGCCGTAAACCAGACCAGGACACCGCGAAGAACGGTTAGGACAAGACCCGGAATAAACAGTAATGGCATTGCGAGTCCAATCAGAAAGCCTGGAATACTTGCGAGAATTAGGCCTATATACATTAGAATCTCGAACCAACGCACGCTAGACGGAGTAGGCATAGTTGTTGGGGGGTTACGTTAATCGAACGGTCTATAACTCTTCTGTGCCCTAATGCTATCAACGAAAACGTCCTTCGCAACCGAATCGCTAGAACAACAAGAAGAGTTGGTACGGTAATGTAAGGCCCTTGTTGAGCCTGCGTCTTACAGGCTATACTCCCGCTATGAAAAAGCCGGTTGTCGTGGCAGTTTCGGGCGGATTTGACCCGATACACATCGGGCATATTCGGATGTTCCAAGAGGCCAAGAAGCTCGGGGACGAGCTCGTAGTAATCCTCAATAACGACAATTGGCTGACTGATAAAAAAGGTAAGCCGTTTATGGGCGAGGTGGAACGGAAGGAAATTATCGAGTTCATCAAAGGCGTCGATCGTGTCGTCCTCACGAAGCACTCCCTCGGCGACCCGGACCGGAGCGTCTGTAACGCTCTGCGCGAAGTGCGCCCCGACATCTTCGCCAACGGCGGCGACCGCCACCCGGAGGGCGATCCGATTCCTGAAGTAGAGCTCTGCAAGGAGCTCGGCATCGAGATGGTTTACAACGTCGGCGCTGGCGGGAAAGTGCAGTCCTCCTCCTGGCTCATAAAAGCAGCGCAGAAATAACGATCTGCAATCTACATCGCTTCTATTCGAAGCGATGTCAACGTTGCATACAGATAGGGGGACGGTATGATATACGAAGCCGTCACCCTTGCCTTATGAACGCGAACGAGCGGGAGCGAATTGTTATATCAGTCGGAGGTTCTCTTATTGTTCCTGACTCTATTGATACTGACTTCCTCGCCCGCTTCAAATCGCTCGTTCTCGGGAAAGTGCAAAGAGGATTCACCTTCTCCATCATCGCCGGCGGCGGCTCCATCGCGCGCCGCTACCAAGACGCCGCAAATGTGGTTACCCCTCTCTCGCCACAAGACACCGACTGGATCGGCATCCACGCAACCCGCCTAAACGCACAACTCCTGCGTAACATCTTCGTCGGCTACGCACACCCACAGGTGATCAAGAACCCGACTATAGACGTCGACTCTGAAGAACCGATCACCATCGCAGCGGGCTGGCAACCGGGCTGGTCGACCGACTACTGTGCAGTGATGATGGCGAAGAACATCGGCGCTCAGCGCCTGGTGAACCTTTCTAATATTGACTATGTGTACACCGCCGACCCTAAGAAGAACCCGAGCGCGAAGAAGATAGAGAAGATATCGTGGCCTGAGTTCCGTAAGATTATTCCCGACCACTGGGACCCGGGGCTCTCCTCCCCCTTCGACCCCGTCGCCGCTAAAGAGGCCGAGGCGCTCGGGCTTGAAGTCGCAATTATCAGCGGTACCAAACTTGAAGAATTCTCAAATTATCTCGACGGTAAGGCGTTTATTGGGACAGTTATTTCTTAGCGACCGCATCAAGCGCAGCCTCGGCACAAATCTTGATTCGCTCCTGAAGCCCGTATGAGGCGTCGCCGAGTTCTTGCTTTGTGAACCATTTAAAACCGTCTCGCTTCTCGCCTGGAGCAGGGTCGGTCTCTCGCGTCGTACTCGTCGCAAAGTAGACAAAGGAAATATGCTCGTGAACAGTATTAATCCTATGCCGATTAAGTGAATGCGGAACAAGTAAATCTCGGTCGCCGTTCGCCTCCGGCGTAGGAGTCGTACCGAGAAGTTCCACGTCAAGACCAGTCTCCTCTTTCGCCTCGCGAAGTGCGGCCTCAACCGAGTCTTCGTGAAGTTCAATATGACCACCAACCGCTAGCCACATGTTATATTTTTCATGCATGCGTAACAGCACCGCACTGTCGTTCACAATGAATATATCGACGCAGAAATCTATCTTCTCGTGGATGTGAGCCATATTTATTTCTGTATCTTAGCAAGGACTTCGTCCACCTGCGCGCGAAGCTCCTCCACCGTACCGTTGTTGGTGATGGTTGCATCGACGCTTGCGAGAACCGAACGAATATTTGACCCTGTAGGCCCTTTCCCATCATCTTCATTCCGAGCGTCAGTACTAAACTGTTCGAAAGTCACGTTGTCTTTCTCCCCATCTTGTCTTTTGTGTATGCGGTCGTAGCGCGTTTGCAAGTCTGCATCTACTCCGAGAATGACTCCTCCGATACTCCGTACGTAATCCGCCTCACTCATACGATGTATCGCTTCTAAGATCATGTCTTTTGCTCCATCTTTTTGTGCCTGCTCAAATGAGTACGCCAGGACGCCGCCACGACGCTCTGCCAAAAGTTCGTCAGCAAGAGCACTCAGATTCACTCTCGTATGTGGCAATCCGCGCCCCGTTAATATCCCGCGGAGCGTATCCGAACTGCTGTAGTGCGAAAACCCTTTCTGAATAAGATATTCAACAACAGTACCCTTCCCAGCCCCAATAGTGCCAGCAATACCGACGATCATTATTTCTTAGCGAACCACTTGGCGATGGGGATCAGGAGCGGAGCAGAACGCGCGATAGAAGAGAACGTGCCGATGACGATACCGACGAGCATCACGAGCGCGAAGTTCTTGGTGGCTGGAGCGCCGAGGTAGATGAGCGCGAGGAGTGCGAGCGCGACAGTGAGCGCGGTGTTAATCGAGCGGGTCATCGTCTCGTTGATAGACTTCCCTATCGTATCCTCGAAGGTCTCCTTAAGCCCCAATTTCTCGTTGCGAGAGAGGTGTTCGCGGACGCGGTCGAAGATGACAATGACGTCGTTCACGCAGTAGCCCAAGAGAGCAAGGAGAGCGACGACGAAGAGCGAGTCTACTTCGGCCCCCGTGAAGTGACAGTAGGCGGCGTAGAAGCCGGTCGGGACGATGATGTCTATAGCGAGCATCGCGACGACGGTGATGCCGTAGCCCCAGCCTGGCACCGGACGCGACACCTTACGGAAGGCGAAGGCGATATAGCAGACAATCACGAACATCACGGCGAAGATCGCCCAGAGCGCCTTATTGGTGAATTGACTGCCGAGTGCAGGACCGACGTTGGTGTACGCGAGCTCGGTGGTAGATGCATTCTGGGAGAGGGCCGCGAGGATAGCGTCATGCTCTGCGGGAGTCATGGTGCGAGTGCGGACAGAGACCGCGTCGTCGCCTTGCACGCGCACGGCGACTGCTCCGGTGTGGACTGCAGAAATCTCTTTCTCGATATCAGAAATCGCGGGACGATTCGCGCCGTAGCTCACCTGCATGAGAGAGCCGCCCGTGAAGTCGATCCCGAGCGGGAGACCCCACACGAGTATCGCGCCGAGAGCGCCGGCGAGTAGGAGTCCCGTGATCCAGAAGAAGAGTCCGCGATGGCGAATGATGTACATAAATTATGCGTTATGACGGCCCGAGCCCATAAGGTACTTCCACACCCCCTCCTTGTGCTCTGGCACAATCGCGAGCAAGAAGACGCGGGAAAGCGACACGGCAGAGATGAAGGATGCGAGCACGCCGAGCACGAACACGAGCGCGAAGCCTTGGACGATCGAGGTGCCGAGCCAGAAGAGAATCACGCCCGAGATAATCATCGTGAGGTGGCCGTCGCGAATAGCCGGCCATGCACGATTGAAGCCGATGTGCACCGCCTCGCGCGCAGACTTCCCTTCGCGAAGCTCCTCCTTGGTGCGCTCGAAGATGAGCACGTTCGCATCGACCGCCATACCAACCGAGATGATGAGACCGGCGATACCGGAGGCGGTAAGCGTGACGGGGATAATCTTAATAATCGAGAGCATGAAGGCCATGTACTCAGCGAGAGCAACCGCGCTTATAAGGCCCGGGAGGCGATACCACGCGATCATGAAGAGCGCGACGATGATGAAGCCGACGACGCCAGCAAAGACGCCCGCATGAATCGCGGCGGCACCAAGCGTCGGGCCGACTGCGGAGCTGTTCTCGAGAGCGATCGGTACCGGGAGCGCGCCGAAGTTTAAGTTACGCACAAGGTCGCGAGCTTGAGTCGCAGTGAAGCGGCCAGTGATGGTCGCCTGACCACCCGGGATAGCCTCCTGGATAACCGGCGTCGAGATCGGCTGGCCGTCGAGGAAGATCGCAAGCACCTTGCCGACGTTCTCGCTCGTTATCTTCTCAAACAGCTTGGCTCCATCACTGTTGAAATTGATCAAGACTGCCGGCGCCGCGAGCCCCGCAGTCGCTCCCGAACCGAACTGAAGCGCCGCGCCTGAGAGGTAGCGACCATCAAGGCCAGTTGATATGTAGGTCGTCGTCGAGGCTCCCGCCTGTGTCGACGCGAGCTTAAACTCGAGCGTTGGTGTCTGGCCGAGAGCGGCAACAGCCGCCTTGATGTCGGTCACACCCGGTAAGTCGACGATGAGACGATTCTCGGTTGTGCCCGAGAGTGCGCTCGCGCGCTCGGTCTGCACCAAGGGCTCAGCCACGCCGAAGAGGTTCACGCGGCGCTCGATAACGCCCTGGAGCGCCGAAAGCGCGTCGCCCTGCTGACCGTCTGGTGTCTGGCTCATATCGGCCTTATAGACAAGCTCGGTGCCCCCCGCAAGGTCGAGACCGAGCTTGAAGTGGTACGAGCTATACGGGTCGGTCTCAGTCGACCAGACGAAGAAGGTAAGTAAAAACCCTACGATGAGGGTGAGGGTCGCAAACACTCGGAATCGAGTCATGGGGAGAGTATAAACTAAAATTGAAAAAAGCGAACCCTTGCGCGTTTTATATCTTCGTTGTGCGCTCTGTAAGCGTAACTGCGTTTTCGAAGAGGCAGGCGACCGCGAGCGGACCGACCCCACCTGGGACGGGAGTGAAGAGTGCACACTTGTCGGCGCAGGCTGGGTCAGCATCCCCGACTATCGCGCCGCCCGATTCGGAGGTGCCAGCATCGATAAGGACTGCGCCGTCTTTGAGCATGTCAGGCTTAATGAGATGCGGCGAGCCGGTGCCAGAGACTATGATGTCCGCGTCGCAGAGCGACGCGGAGAGGTCTCCTGAGTCGCGGGTCACCACCACCACGTTCGCTCCCTGTTGCTTGAGCCACGTCGCTACCGGAGCCCCGACCAAGAACCCCGTACCGACTACTGCCGCCTTCTTCCCCGCGATCGCGACTCGCCCGAACTCAAGAATCTTCTGTACAGCACTCACCACGGGCGGCAGAAGAGCCGCGTCCCCAGCCTTCTCAAACAACTCACGAGCCGCGCGAGAGAGCACATCAGCATCCTGGCCTACCGGCACACGGTCACACTCTGCGTTCTGATCCACACCAGGAGGGAGCGGGAGCTGGATAATAACTGCATCTGCGTCGGTATACGAGGCGCCAAACGGCCGTACCTCAAATACACACCCCGCGTCTGCGGCACGTGCTGTTTTAATTCTCAAATACGAGAGCGTCGCGGGAGTCTCACTCCCCACGATCGCGACGACGCGCGGCGGGCGCGCGAGGAGTGACGCGCGCGCTTTAGCGCGCGCGAGAACCTCTTGAGCAAGTATGCGGCCGTCGATACTCATTTTCCAGAGAATGAGAGTAACGTGCGCATGGTCTTAAACGCAATCGCAAGATCGAGACCGAAGGAGCGATGCTTCAGATAGTACAGATCGAAGGACAGCTTGCGCTTCGTCCGCGCGACGTCTGCGGGCCCCTTCGGCACGTCAGCATCGTGGATCTGCGCCCAGCCCGAGAGGCCAGGCGCGATGAGGTGGCGCAGTTGGTATTGCGGTATCTCGCGGTTGTACACCTCTGCAATCTTAGGCAACTCCGGCCGCGGGCCGATAAACGACACCTCCCCCTTCAGCACGTTCCAGAGCTGAGGTAACTCGTCGATACGCGTCTTGCGGAGGAACTGCCCGAGCGCAGTCACCCGATTCTTCTGTTGCAGTACCGGATCGCCATGATCATTGAACAGCATTGTACGCATCTTCACGATACGGAAGATGCGGCCGCCCTTCCCGATGCGTTCGTTCAACACAAACGGGGTGCCGCCACTAGACAAGAGTGCGGCCGCGGCGACTACAATAAACGGTAGCGCCGCAACCGCAGCGGCGAGCGCGAGCACAGTATCAAACGCGCGCTTAGAGGCGTCGTAGAGCACGTGCTGTTTCGGCAACGTATCGATAAGACGGCTGGCGTCGAGATACTGCAGCGGCACCCGATCAAAAATCTCTTCATAGAGCGAGGACAGCTCGATAAACATGATACCGCGTGCCATGAGTCCGTACACCTTCGGCATCACGCGAGCGACCGCCGGATGCGAGGTGTCGATAACCACCGCGCGAATCCCCTTAATAACGCTCTTGGTGAGACCATCGAGAAGCGCTTCGTCAGACAATCCCTCTGCTTCAACCCGGGACACAAACCGGATGAGGTAGCGACTATTTTCGTGCACCTCATCATATAACTCAGTCACGGCCGCTCCTGACCCGACGAGTACCGCGGGCACGCGATTACCCTCTTTCAGTTCGCGCTTCATACTGTAGAAACGCCAGATGCTCACGGTCACGACCGACACAACGAGGTAGATGATAAGAATTGTCTTCGGTGCGATATCGAGTGGAAGGATGAAGAAGAGGACTGCCGCGATAAGCACGGTCGCCGCCTGTGCGCCGAGAACGCGGGTGCCCATCACGCGACGTATCGGTCGTGTCTGCTTCTCGTATAAACCCGCGATATAGAACACGCCGAGCGAGATGAGGAACATGGGCAGAAACGGCGTGGCATTTGTCCAAAAGTAACCAAGCGAGGGTACCGACAGGTTACGAAGAAGAAGCGTCACCCACAGGGACGCCACTAAAATGAGTAAATCCCCAAGCACAAGGATTGCTGTCTCGCGACGACCAAATGCCATAGTACCGATACTATAACCTGAAAACATATTGTACAGTTGCACCCATGGACTCCCCTGCCAAACGCAAAATCCTCTTCGTTATCACCAAGTCCAACTGGGGCGGGGCTCAGCGCTACGTCTACGACCTCGCTACGAACCTTCCCAAGGAGCAGTTCGAGGTCGCTGTAGCGCTTGGCGGGACCGGCGAAGCAGGTGCATCAACCGGGGTGCTCGCAGAACGTCTTGCGGATGCGGACGTGCGCACCATTTTCTTGGGAGCGTTTATACGCGACATATCCCTCGTACGGGAGTGGAAGGTTGTCGGCGAACTCATACGTATTTTCAAACAGGAGCGCCCAGACGTGGTGCACCTCAACTCGTCGAAGGCGGGCGGGCTGGGCGCGCTTGCGGCGCGCATCGCCGGAGTACCGCGCATCGTGTTCACCGCGCACGGGTGGGCACACCGGGAAAATCGCTCTTTAGTTACGCGCGCCCTAATCTGGGTCGCTTCGTGGGTCACGATTCTTCTCGCCCATACGGTTATTGCCGTTTCGAACTACGACTACCGAGACGCTCCCGTTTTATTCTCTCGACGTAAAATCAAAGTTATTCATAACGGCATCGCACTCCCGCTTACCCTCGACTCGGGTGACCGAATTCGCAGTGCGTTTCCGGCAGGTGTGCGTATCACCGGTACCATCGGCGATTTGTCTAAGAATAAAAATCAGATCTCTCTCGTCGAGCAGGCTAAGCGGGACATCGCTCTGTACGTCGCTATTGTCGGAGACGAAGGGACAGAACGGACTCACCTCGAGTCAAAAATAAAAGAGTACGGGCTCAAAGAGCGCGTGAAGATATTTGGTTTTATTCCCGCACATGAGGTATTAAAAGGCTTTGACGCCTTCGCACTTCCCTCTCTGAAGGAAGGCTTACCGTACGTGCTACTTGAGGCAAAAGCAGCAGGACTTCCTATCGAGGCGAATCGTGTGGGCGGTGTGGCTGAAATACTTGATGCGAAAGATATGAGCGAATTCTCGCTCGAGCAGATGGT
>JBJOOS010000010.1:0-15156 GCA_046051155.1 Candidatus Parcubacteria bacterium | reverse complement strand
CGCTCGTCAGCATAGGATTCTTCCTCTTGGTGCGCGTACTCGGTGCGCTCATCCTCGCGGGCCTTCTCGCGGGCCTCTTTCCGCGGCTCTGCGAGAGGGTAGTGGCGCGCTCGGTCGTGATGCGCCCGAGTCGAATCCTCCTCACGATACTTCTCGGGTTCGCCGTATTTGTTGTCACGCCGATCCTCGCGTTTGTCCTCGCGCTTACCTTCGTCGGCATAGGGCTCGCCTTCATGCTTGTTGTCCTCTACGCCCTCGTGATTTCTCTCGGACTTCTCTTTGCCGGCATTCTGGTGGGCAGTCTGCTCGCGCGACGGTTTGTGCGGCGCGATATGGTGCTCTGGCGCGATGGTGTCATCGGAATGCTAGCGCTCTCCATGATTCTGCTCATCCCGTATATTGGCTTACTTGCCGCATTTCTCTGTACCGCCTTTTCCACGGGAGTGCTCGTCCTTATCTTCTTCGAATTCGCTTTTCCGCACGAAGTAGAAACATCTGAGTTGTTATGAGTTACCGCGAGCGCGTTGCGCGGGCGAAAAAGATAGTGAGCTATTTGAAGAGGGCGTACCCAGTGCCCAAGAGTGAGCTATTGCACCAAACGCCATTCCAGTTTCTTGCCGCAGTTATTATGTCTGCGCAGTGCACCGACAAGGCGGTGAATAAGCTAACCACGACTCTGTATAAAAAATACAAAACGCCAAAAGACTTCGCGGCAGCAAGGCTCGCGACGTTTACAAAGGAAATTTCCTCGATTCCGTTTTTTCGCAACAAGGCAAAGGCGATAATCGGTGCGGCGAAGATGATTGAGGCGCGGCACGGCTCCGCCGTGCCGCGTACCGAAGCCGAACTGGTCGAGTTACCGGGCGTTGGCTATAAGACCGCACACGTGATTCTCGGCGAATTACATGATACATGGGAGGGGATACCGACTGATACGCACGTAAAGCGCTTTGCTAAACGCTTTGACCTCACGGATAACGACGACCTCACAAAGATTTCAAAAGATCTCGAGGCGCTCATACCGAAAAAAGACTGGAAGTACGTAAACAACGGCCTGGTTCTCTACGGTCGCTATGTCTGTCCCGCGCGTCCGCATGATTGTAAGGATCATCCGCTCACCCGCATCTATCCACCGGCGAACAATCGCTGGCCGAAGGCGAAATGACTCCCGCGAAGTTCAGGACGCTTGTGTGGCGCCACTACCGCTTGCACGGGAGGCACGATTTACCATGGAGGAAAACGACAGACGGGTATCGAATTCTGGTGTCGGAAGTGATGCTCCAGCAGACACAGGTGGAACGAGTGATTCCGTTTTATAAAAATTTCATACGGGAGTTTCCGACGGCGAAGAAGTTGGCCGAAGCATCACTCACTGATGTGCTCAAGGCGTGGCAGGGGCTTGGCTACAATCGCCGCGCGAAGATGCTGCATCTAGCCGCAGCAGAACTCGCCGCCAAGAAACCGACCACGATTCCAGAACTGGAAGAGTTGCCGGGAGTCGGTCCTTATACTGCGTGCGCGGTGGCAGCATTTGCCTGGAGTATGGATTCTATTTTCATCGAGACGAATATCCGCACGGTCATCATTCACCACTTCTTTCCAAACAAGAGGAACATTTCTGATATTCAGATTGAGAGCGTACTCGCACAGGTTTTTCCGAAGGGCAGGGCGCGCGAGTGGTACAGCGCACTCATGGACTACGGCGCGTACTTAAAGCGCTCCGGCATCTCCCATAACGCGAGAAGTAAGACATACGCCAAGCAGTCGAAGTTTGCGGGCTCACTGCGCGAAGCGCGAGGAGCGCTCGTGCGTGCATATACGAAGGGCGAAACAGTAAGAGGACGCCTGCTGAGTCTGCTAGGTACTCCGCGAAGAGCACAGATGAAGAAAGCGCTCGGTGCTCTCATTAAAGAAGGTTTGATTAACGAAAGTCTTTTATCAAAAGGGTCGCGATTACGCCAGCAACCGCGATAAATCCGCCGGTAGCGAGGAAGAAGAAAGGGTAGTCGCCGTACATGAGTAGTACGCTCGCCGTCATGGGCGCGACGATATAGGCAAGCGGCCACGCAGCGCGGAAGATGCTCACCGAATTGATGTCGCGCTTGTTCACGCGGCGGAAGAAGTGGGCATCGACCATTGCATCTGTCAGCGCTCCGCCAACGCGTGAGACGAGAAGGATGATAAGGATAATAAAGAGCGGCGTGTGCGGCGTAAGGAACGCAAGTGCAGCCAGACCGCCGCCCGCGATAAGGAACCCCGCGAGCATGAGCTCCTTATCGCCGATGAAACGGTCGGCGATAAGTCCGGCAGGATACTCGATAAGCACGTAGGGTATGAGCATCACGGCGAACATCCAGCCCAGGCTCGACCACGGGATCCCGAGGATATCATGCAGATAGATGGGTGTGTACAGTGGTGCCCAGGCGACGAAGAGATACAGGCAGAAATTGCCAAAGGTGACGGCCGCGAGGTCGCGATTGCGCGCGATGCGGACGAGCGTGTCTCGCATGTGGACATACTTCGGAGGCGGGCCGTGGGGGAGATGATTTGCGGAGAAGAATATCACGATGGGCGCGAGCATCGCGGCGGCGGCGATGAAAACGCGGCCGTAGGCGTCTGCGTTTACTAAGATAGCGCCGAGGAGCAGTGGGGCGGCGAGGGCGGCGATGCTCCACGCGGTGCGGAAGAGTGTGCGCACGCGGCCCTGGGTCCCGTTGTCATCGACAGTTGCTTCAAGCAGGAGGTCAAACTCGTACGAGAGCAGTGGCTGGACGGCAATCGTGACGGCAATAAGGAGGATGCTCGTGATGGCTCCGGGCGAGCTTGCAAGCGCGAAGAGGACGGCCATCTCGATAAGTGCGAGCGAGAGCGCGATCTGCTTCGCACCGAAACGTTCGACCGCTCGCGGCAGGAGAGGGAAGAGGACGAGCGCTCCGAGGGAGCTTCCGGCGACGACGAGGCCCGCATATGCTGCAGGCATAATCTGCGAGAGATACGGGAGGAGGATGAACGTGATCAGCGTCGAGAAGATCGAGAAGAAGAAATTCCCAATTGTGAGAATCGTACGCGCGTGCATGTACTCGAGGATAGCATATGAAAAACACGCGCCGCGGTAGCGGCGCGTGTTTTTCTCTGCGGGCTTACATCCCAATCAGCACCGGGATCACCATCGGCGCTTTGTTGGTGCGCGCGAAGAGGAATCCGGCCAGGACATCGGTGAGATTATTCTTCACATAGTCGAGGTCAATAGGGTTCATGTTATGCGTCGAGTCCTCGATGGTCTTCTTGATAAGGATACGCGCTTCGTTCAGTAAGTTCTGAGACTCGCGCAGGTAGATGAATCCGCGGCTGATGATGTCCGGCGACTTGCGGAGCTTGCCGGTCTTGAGGTTCACGCTCGCGATAATCACGAACATGCCGTCCTTCGCGAGCGACTGGCGATCGCGCATCACTACTTCCTGTAGGTCGCCAATCGTGAAGCCGTCGACCACGAGCGGGGCAGAGGGCACCTTCTGCTTGTGGACATTGATCGTCTCGCCGTCGACGATGTCGATGACACTGCCGTTGTCGCCGAGGATAATCGTCTCGCGCGGGCGGCCTGCCTGCTCGACGGCCTTCGCATGCGAGTAGGTCATCGAGTAGTAGCCGTAGCCAGGCATGAAGAACTTAGCGTTCACCTGCTTGTTCATCCAGACGAGTTCGCCCGTGTTGCCGTGGCCGGTCGAGTGGACGTCAGAGGATCGGTAGTTAATCACGGCCACCTTGTTGCGGTAGAGGTTGTCCTTGAGTTTCTGCACGGAGACCTCGTTGCCCGGAATGACGGACGAGGAGAGCACGATAGTATCGCGCTCGGTAAACTGGATATACTTGTGCTGCTTGGTCGCGATGCGCATGAGTGCGGCGAACTCTTCGCCCTGCGCGCCGGTAGCGAGCACGAGGATCTTCTCGGGAGGATAATTCTGTATCTCCTGCGCAGGGATGAAGATCCCTTTCTCGACAACGAGGAGCCCCGCTTTCTCCGCGATCTCGATGTTGGTCTTAATCGAGCGGCCCTCGGTCACTACCTTCTTGCCGTATTTTTCAGCGGACTTGATGATAGAGACCATGCGGTCGAACTGGGACGCGAAGGTACCGATAATCAGGCGGCCCTTCACCGTCTTAATAATGTCGTCGAGCGTTTCCTGCACGCGCTTTTCCGGCATCGAGAAGCCGTCGCGTTCTGCGTTCGTCGAGTCGGCGATGAAGAAGAGGTTCTTATCTGCGCCGAGATCGCCCCACGTCTTCACCTCGCGCGCGGTCGGGACGCCGTCCTCGTGCTCAAGCTTGAGGTCGCCTGAGATGACGACGTTACCATACTTG
This sequence comes from Candidatus Parcubacteria bacterium, assembly GCA_046051155.1. Lineage (GTDB taxonomy): Bacteria > Patescibacteriota > Minisyncoccia > Phycocordibacterales > Phycocordibacteraceae > C7867-001. The sequence continues at coordinate 10,797 of JBJOOS010000010.1, read as the reverse complement.
GTCGAGAGCGAGATGCCCATCGAATCGGGGATGGAGTGCGTCACCTGGAAGAACTTCACCTTGGTGTTGCTAATCGTCAGTTGCTGGCCGATCTCGACGACGTGCACGATTGGCGGTGGGATATCCGGATACTCCTCCTGACGCTTCTTGATCATGATGGCGCTCGTGTTCATCGTATAGATCGGTGGGTTGCCGATACGCGGGAGGATGAAGGGGAGTCCGCCGATGTGGTCGAGGTGACCGTGTGTGATGAAGATGCCGCGGATGCGGTCTTTATTGTGCTCGAGATACTTCGAGTTGGGGAGTGTGTAGTCGGCGCCCGGCATGTCGTCTTCAGCCTTGAAGTGGAAGCCGACGTCGGAGATGAAGATGTCACCGTTGAGGTCGACAGCGAGCATGTTGCGGCCGACTTCTTCAACGCCGCCCAGGGGGACGATGCGGACAACGTTCTCTGCTGGCGGCTCGGGGTAATACTCGGCCGTGCGCACTGTCTTCGACGGCATCGAGGTGGGGCGGCGCAGTATCCGCTGGATGCGGCGCGACGCTCCGCCGGGGCGCGGGCCGCGCCGCTCGCCGCTACGGCCGCCGCCGCGCTCAAAGCGTCTGGGGCCCTGTGGCCTGCCGCCTTCGGTGCGTGTGGTCGGACTCGCTGGTCGCGACGAAGGTGCCGGAGATGGCGCGGGAGCTGGTGCTGGTGCTGGATTCATAATGATGTTGATTACTGGGTTTTACTAATAATTTTTTGAAACCCGTACTAAAATGCTCACTTGTTCTTTGTAAAAAAAGGCCACACCGCGTCAGTCGTGCGGTACCACGACGCGACGCTTGCGAAGCGGTCGGCGGGCACGGTGATCTGCGGGAGCTCGACACCCTGCACATCTTTCGGCACCACGTAGGTGAAGTTTGGTGCGTAGAGAAATGCGGCAGGGTAGTCCGCGGCGATAGTGTCCTCGATCTTCTGCAAGTCAGCGATCTGCTTGGCGCGGTCAGCTGACGTGCGTGCGTCTTCGAGCAGGGCGTCTACCGTCTTGTTCGCATAGAGCGAGATATTGAGGCCAGGATCGTTACGCTCTTGCGAGTCCCAGAATGCGTAGAGATCCTGGTCGCGGCCAATCACCATACCGTAGAGCAGTGCCTCGTACTTGCGCGGGCGGATCACGTTCTGTGATAGGTCGCCTGGCTCGTAGAGCTCGATGTTGACCGGGATACCGAGCTTCTCCCAGCCCGTTTTCACCGCAGTCGCTACGGCTTTGAGCTCGGGCACGTTCGACGTGCGGAGCGTGATGCCATCGAGCGTTTGCTTCGCGACCGCATTCTTCCATACGCGAGCCGTGCCGTCATACGCCCACCCGCCAGCCTGGAGTACGTTTGCCGCCGCGACGGTAGGGTTGTCCGAGGTGGGCACGGCAGTCTGCTGTATCGAGTTCCCGGGAGGGACAGGGCCCATAATAGGAGTCGCCCCGCCGGCGAGAACATTCTTTACGATATCTTTTCTGTCGAGTGCGAGCGAGAGCGCCTTACGTACCTCAGCGCGTGCGTACACCTGCTTCTCGCTCGGGTTCCAGAACACGCCGAAGACTCGCGCGTACGGGGCAGTGAGTGCGCCAGGTGGGCTCAGGTCATACGTGCTCTCGATAGCGCCGCTCGTGAGCGCGTTTGCGAGGTCTTCACTGCGGGAGAAGAAGGTGAAGTGTATCGCGTCGAGGTACGGGCGACCGAGGACATAGTTCTGGTTCGCGACGAGCGACACGCTCTGGATAAGGCCGGAAGAGTCGCGTGAGATGCTCGCGATCTTGAACGGTCCGGCACCCACCGGGCTTGTCTCAAATGTTGAGAAAGGGAATTCCTCGTCAGAAATGCCGCTCCAAATCCTCGAGGGCAGTATGCCAAGCGTGGTTAGCTGTAGGAAGGGCGCGTACGGCTTCGCGAGTGTGAACTGCACGGTGCTTTTATCTAGCGCAGTGACCTGTACGCCCGCCCAGTCTGCGTAGCGAGGACTCTTGAGTGCCGCATTCTGTGCCTTCTGTACGGTGAAGATGACGTCGTTTGCGGTCACGGGAGTGCCGTCTGAGAACGTCGCTCCAGGGCGGAGGGTAAAGGTGTAGGTCTTGTTGTCGGTAGAGACGGTGTAGCTCTCAGCGAGTACTGGCACGAGCGAGCCGTTGCCCGACAAGCCGAGAAGTCCCGCGAAGGCGAGCGTCGACAGATCGTTGTCGGCGTCGCTAATCGCGAGAAGCGGATTGATAAATCGCGGACTCCCAACGGCGCCCTCGGTGAGTGTGCCGCCGTAGGAGGGCACCTCGACGAGGAGCGACTGCTCGAGCGTATAGAGACTCGAGAGGGAAGCGACGCACACAACGAGCGCAAGGAGATAGAAGAGCGCCCGGTCGCCGGCGGGAAGCGCGGCTACGTACGAGCGTATGCGCTCAAACAGAGGAATGCTCCGTACACGCACTAGCCGCTCGCGCGTCTCGGGGCTCATGCCTTCACGAGAAGGAAGTTTAGTATCGCCGCAAGCACGAGGAGAACGGCGATAATAATCGTCGCATTGAATAGGAACTTCTCGGCGCCTCTGCGCTTGTAGAATGTTGACGCGAAATTGTCGCCTCCGAAGGCCCCACCGAGAGTCGCGCCGCGCTGCTGTAGCACGATGCCGACGATGAGGAGTATTGAGAGGATGATTTCCGCGTACGGCAATGCCGATACGAGTGCCTCCATCTTGGTGGCTAGGATACCATAGGTTGAGTAGGGGATGCAACTTGCTTGTGGAGTGCGATTTCTTTATACTCCCAACACACGTGCGGAGGGAACTTTATTCATTTATATAGAACGCCATGGCAAATAAGACAAAAAAGCTTTCACTAAAGCCACTTGGAGACCGTGTTGTGGTGCGCCCGTCAAGTCAGAACGGCGAGAAGCGGCTCGCGTCGGGCATCATCATTCCCGAGACGGTAAACAAGGAGAAACTGTTTGAGGGAGAAGTGATAACGATTGGCACCGGTCGTCGCACCGACAAGGGCGATCGCATCCCGCTTGAGGTGAAGGTGGGCGACAAGGTCTTCTTCAAGAAACCGTGGGACGAACCGATTAAGCTCGACGGGGAAGAGTATTACGTGCTTTCTGAGTCGGACATTCTTCTAATTGAAAACTAATATGGCTAAACAAATTCTTTTTTCTGAGGACGCACGCAAGGCGATAGCCAAGGGTATCACGCAGGCCGCACATGCGGTGAAAGTTACGCTCGGTCCCCGCGGTCGCAACGTGGTGATGGAGAAGAGCTACGGCGGACCCCGCATCACGAATGACGGAGTCTCTATCGCCAAGGAAATTTCCTTTAAGGACCGATTTGAGAACATGGGCGCTGAGATCGTGAAGGAGGTCGCGACCAAGACCAACGACACTGCCGGCGACGGCACCACGACCTCGGTCGTACTCTTCGAGGCACTCGTCGCAGAGGGCCTCTCGCACGTGCAAAAGGGTGCAAATGCGATGGCGATTCGTAGCGGAATGGAGAAGGCCAAGGATGCCGCGCTTGCCGAACTGAAGAAGATGGCGAAGCCGGTCTCCGGTAAGGCAGAGATTAAGCAGGTGGCCAGCATTTCGGCAGAGTCTGAGCTCCTTGGCGGTATTATCGCCGAAGCCGTCGACAAGGTGGGCGCCTCGGGCGTCGTGACGGTCGAAGAGAGTCAGGGCATGGAGCTCTCCTATGATGTCGTCGAGGGTCTCCAGCTCGATAAGGGCTATGTCTCGCCCTATATGGTGACGAACTCGGAGCGTATGGAGGCCGAGATGAAGGACGCGCTCATCCTTATCACCGACAAGAAGATCGGCAATGTGCAGGAGGTGCTGCCGCTTCTCGAGAAGGTCGTACAGTCCGGGAAGAAAGAGCTTGTGATTATCGCCGAAGATGTTGAAGGTGACGCGCTCTCGACCTTCATCGTGAACAAGCTGCGCGGTGCGTTCTCGGTGCTCGCGGTGAAAGCGCCGGGCTATGGCGACCGGAAGAAGGAGATGCTGGCAGACATCGCGACGGTCGTCGGCGCGACGGTGATTACCGAAGAGGTAGGCATCAAGTTTGAGAACGCGACCCTCTCGATGCTCGGGAAGGCTTCGCGTGTTGTCTCGACTAAGGACACGACGACCATCGTCGGTGGTAAGGGTAAGAAAGCAGACATCGCTGCTCGCGTCGCACAGATCAAGGCCCAGCTCGACGCGAGCGACTCTAAGTTCGACAAGGAGAAGCTCGAAGAGCGCATCGCGAAGCTCGCGGGCGGTGTGGCGGTTATCTCAGTGGGTGCCGCGACCGAGACCGAGATGAAGTATTTGAAGGATAAGATTGACGACGCGGTGAAGGCGACCAAGGCTTCTATCGAAGAGGGAATTGTCCCGGGCGGTGGCTCTGCGCTCGCCAAGGTGGCTAAGAAGCTCGCGGGCCAAGACCATAAGATGAGCGTCGACGAGAAGTCGGGCTACGATATCGTCATTCGCGCGCTCGAGACGCCGCTCGCCCAGATAGCACTCAACGCGGGTAAGGACGATGCGGCGGTTATAGTGTCGAAGGTACAGTCGGGAAAGAGTCACGCGGGGTACAATGCACTCACTGACGAGATAGTTGAAGATATGCTCGCGGCGGGCATCGTCGACCCAGTGAAGATGCCGCGCATGGCGCTCGAGAACGCTATTTCCGCGGCGGCGCTCCTCCTCACGACCGAGGCCGCTATTGCAGACATCCCGGAGCCGAAGGCGGCTCCGGCTTCGCCTGACATGGGCGGAATGGGGTACTAATCCACAGTCGAGGGTAAAAACAGCACGGCGCCGAGAGGCGCCGTGCTGTTTTAGTAGGTTATAATGGGAGCATGCCTAAAGGATTTGAATCAGGTCCCGCGCAGTCGACGTCACAGAATGACGAGGGAGTAGATAAACCACCACAGCTGCCGGAGAAGGAGGCGGTTAAGAATCGTCGAGACTTCTTTAAAGTCATGGGCGCGGCAGCTATAGTTTTTGGTGGAGCCGCGATTATGCGGGGTGGGGGTACTCCTGAAAAGGATGTATCAAAGGATCCGGCGCTTGCCGCAGAGGCGGCATTTGATGCAGAAGAGGACACGCACTTTGACCAGAAGAAGTTTGACGAAGTAGAGAAGGGTCCGTACGGACTTCAGGCGACCTTGCGTAAGTTGACCAAGTTAAACGAATACCAGGGGGAAGAGGGACACTCTCTTTCCGAAACAGACTTAAAAGAAATCGCGCGACAACAGGAGCGTGTACGTAAACTCAACCTTAGAATAAATTCTCTACGATCGATGCATCTGACGCAGAAGCTCGAACACCTCAAGGGCGAGAAAGAGTAGGGCGCTCTCAGCCGCCCAAGTGTTCGTTGTAGGTCACGACCTCCCAGCCGCGAGTCGAGGAGAACATCTTCCATGGGTGATAATCACAGATGGTCACAGCCGCGTTGTCAGCCGCATTGAAGAACGACAGCTTCGCAAAGTCGGTCGCGTGCAGGTCGTTTCTATAGAGCAGGTACGCGATAATCATTTTAAGAAAATGGTGGTGCGTCACGACGACGGTGCCGCTCTGCCCTTGGTGCGCGAGCAGGTCGATGCACTTGTGCGCGCGCCCCCGAAGATCGAGGAAGTTTTCTTCGTCTGAGATGCGGAAGTCGTCATCGTGGAAGGAGAGATCCATCAGGTCGACAATGTGCATAACCTCAGGATCCTCAACGGGTCGTCCGACGATCTCGTGCGGATTCTTTCGCTCGACCAGAAGCGGCGAGTAGAGAATCGGCACTTTTAAGTATTGATTGATAATCCCTGCTGTCTCCTTCGCGCGCTCGTAGGTGCTCGAGATCATTCGTCGGATAGGGAAGGCCTTGAGCGCCATGCCCGTACGATTGGCCTGGTCCTTGCCTTTTTCCGTGAGGCCGCCCTCGGAGCCTTGGCGGATACGAGTGAAGTTCATCACGGTTTCGCCGTGACGGACGAAGTAGAAACGCCGCGGCCGCATCGAGAGCAGCACGATGCCGACAAACACGGCAAGTGCGAACACCATCGGTGGCGGAGGAGGTGTCATGTGTCCTCCAGTATAGCGTGCCGCTTCGCTCGTTAGTTACAGAACGGTCTCAGTTGAGGAGAGGTGCGCGTAGCGCTCACGGGTTTCTTTGCCCGGCCAGCGGTAGTAGAGAATGGGGATAAGTACGAGTGTGAGGAGAAGAGAGAAGGCGAGACCGAACATAATCGCGTACGCAAGCGGTCCCCAGAATGGGGAAGCGAAGGCGAGCGGCAGCATGCCGATAACCGTCACGACAGTCGTGAGAAGAATCGGGCGGAGCCGAGTGGTAGCGGCCTCGACGACGACGCCTTCGAGCGAGAGCTCGGGATGTTCGCGGTGGATGCGCGCGATGGAGTCCATCAGAATAATCGCGTGGTTGATGATGACTCCCGCAAGCGCGATCACGCCGAGCATCGAGGGGAGGGAAAGCGGCTGGCCCACGAGCGCGAGACCGCCGAAGATGCCCACCAGCGAGAGCGGAATGATAGAAAGTAGGTAGAAGGATTGGCGGAATGAGTTGAATTCAAGCACGAGGATGGAAAGCATGAGTGCGGCGCCTGCGATGAGCGCGACAAACATCTCGGTAAACGACTTGGCCACGTCTTCGGAGGCGCCACCCAGTTTCATCGTGACGCCGGTGCCGATTTTGTCTTGCGTAAACACTTTTCCGAACTGATTCGTGACGTCAATCGCATTTGCACTTCCGGCCACATCCGCGGTGACGGTGGTGATGCGGATGCTGGCCTCATGGGTAATCGAGGTTTGCGCAGGTGCATAGGTAATCGAGGCGATAGTGGAGAGCGGTACGGGGCCGTTTTTGCCCTGCACCGTGAGTGCGCGTACGGCGTCGATCGACGTATGCGTTGTCTCTGACGGGTCGGTGTAGTTTGGATTCAGGTCGAGCTTGGTGCGCACTTCGATGTCGTCTTTGCCCGAGCGGATGGTGGTGGCTTTGGTGCTGAAGAGCGCGGTGCGGAGCGTATCGGCAACTATCGCGGGAGAGACGCCGAGCTCCGTCGCCTTTGCGCTGTCGAGCGACACGACGAACTCGGCACCCGAGTTCTTAGTGCTCGCCTGAATATTTATCACGCCAGGGATATCGGCGAGGACGTGGGTGGCATTCTCCGCGGTGGTGGTGAGCGCGCCGAGGTCGTCGCCCGAGAAGGTGATGGTCACTGGAGCGGCCGCTGGCGGCCCACCCGCTGGCTCACCGACCGTAATCGTCGCGCCGGTAATGTTCGCGAGATCCTTACGCACCTCGCTCACCATCTCGCCGCTCGTCTCCTTGTGGTCCTTCGGGAGATTCACGGTGAAGTTGCCGATATTGCTTGACGAGCCCGGTGGTGAGAAGTCGTTTGAAGCGAATGCGCTCCCCGCGCCTGTCTGGCTGACAAACGAAGCGATGCGCGGGTTCGCGTAAAGGGCCTCTTCGACTTCGCGCATCGTAAGGTCGGTCGTCTCGAGCGAGGTACCCTGCGGTTTCTCTACTTGGATGTAGAAGTAGTCGAGGTCGTTCCCCGGGAAGAAAATAGACTTAAGGAGTCCTGTCGCAGGGAGAACAAGCGCAATCACGAAGAGGCCAACCATCGACCAGATAAAACGGGTCTGATTCGGCTTGTTGTGGAGGAGCCGGTGGAGGAATGCGCGATACCATGCGCGCAGAGTCACATTTATATTCTCCTGCATCGTCGCAGATGCGGAGTGCGATGGCTTCACGAAATAGATAGCGAGTAAGGGGACGAAGCCGAGCGCAACGAAGATGCTCGCGAGAAGTACGAAAATAACGGTAGAGGGAATAGAAGCAAGGAATTTACCGACGATGCCCGAGAGGAAGAAGAGCGGCACGAACACCACGATGGTCGTAAAGGTGCCGGCGATGAGCGGCCACGCGTACTCTCTGATGGCGGCGACCGCTGCCTCGTGTTTGTCGCCGTATTTCAGAAGTCGCGTATGGAACGCCTCGACCACCACGATGCCCGAGTCCACCAAGATACCGATAGCGAGCACGAGTGCGAAGAGCGACACGTTGTTGAGTGTATTGCCGGAAGCGAGGAGACCGATAAACGCGACGAGGAACGAGAGCGGAATAGACGCCGCCGCGACGATGGACTCGCGCCACCCGAGCGTGACAAGCAGGACGAGCATCACGAGGATGACGGTCTCGATGCCGGCGCGCGTGAGCTCGGTGAGGCTCTTGCTCACTTCTTCAGCCCCGTCGAACGAGACGACAATATCGGTTCCGGCGAGTATGCCGGTCTTGAGCTCCGCGAGTTTCGCCTGTACTGCTTGGCCGGTCGCGGCGATGTTGCCGCCGCGGCTCTTGAAGATAGTGAGGGTGAGCGATGGGTTTGAGGGTGCGCCAGCGACCGAGACGCGCGAGTAGGTCGTCGCGTCTTCAAGTCCGTCGACGACATCTGCGACGTCGCGTATGTGCAGTGTCGAACCGCCCGGGCCTTGAAGTGCGAGTCCGGCGACCTGGTCGGTCGAGGTGATGCTCGACTCGAAGCGCACCGCGTAATTCACGCCGTCTATCGTGAGTGCACCCGCAGGGGAGGCGACTCCGCCCGCGCGTATCGCGTTCGTCACGTCGTCAAGCGAGAGGTTGTACTCGCGCAGGCGCTCCTGCTTCACGATGACTTGCACTTGGCGCGCGCGTACGCCCGAGACGACGACCTTGGACACGCCCGAGACGCGCTTCACGACGTCAGACACCTGCTCGCCAAGCGCCGTGAGCTCGGCTGGAGCGAGGTTGCCCGACACCGACACGATGAGGACTGGCTGGTCCGCGAAGTTCACGTCAGAGACGGTCGGCGCGAGCGCTTCTGTCGGCAGGTCAGGGCGCACTTTGTCGACCGCATCTTTGAGCGTTTGTATCGATTTATCAATATTGGCAGACGCATCGAACTCGACACTGACACTTGAGATGCCGTCGCCAGAAGTGGAGGTGACCTTAGATACGTGCTCGACGCCAAGCACGCCGCTCTCTATCTTATTCGTCACGAGGCGCTCGATGTCTGCGGCAGACGCGCCCGGGAGCACGGTGGTCACGATGCCAAGCGGGATAGTGATGTCAGGCGTTGCCTCTTTTGGCATCGAAATGACGGCATAGATGCCCGCGACGAAGAGCGCAATCATCAAGAACACGGTGAAGTTCCGCTTGATGATGAAGAAGCTCCAGAAGTGTGTCATGGGCAGTGGCTCTCTTCGGTTAGGGAGTGGTCGAAGCGAAGGAGACTTTCTGTCCTTCAGAGAATCCGCGCGCATCGGTGACTATCTCCAAGTCGGCAGGGAGGGCAGTAGTTATCTCAATGCGATCGCCATGCACATCGCCGATATCTACCGTGTGCGCGACGAGGCGGCCATCGTCACCGACAGAGAACACGACGCGCGCAGACGGCGTGAGTTTGAGCGCGGTGAGCGGAAGGAGGAGTGGGCCGCTTGTTGTCGCTGTGGCGGCGGCAGTGCTTGGCAGGTTGATGCGGACCGACTGGCCGTTTACGAGTGAGTTTTTACCGGTGAGGGCGAAATGTACCTCTATTTGCTTAGTGACTGGGTCGAGCGCCGGCGCGATAGATGTGATAATTGCGGGGTAGGTATTCTCGACAGTGACCTGATCGCCGACGGCGAGATTCGCGCTACTCTCTTCGGAGAGGTACGAGACAATCTCAAGCGCGCCGTTCTGCGCGACGGTCGCGACGTGGCTCATTTGTGATACATAGTCGCCCACGTGGAGCGGGAGGAAATTCACCGTGCCTGAGACAGGAGCGCGGACAAAGGTTTTCTCGAGCTGTGCCTTCGCGGCGTTGAGAGAGCCGAGCGCGATCTTAACCGAAGCGTCTGCGCCGGCAGTCGCCGAAGTATTCTGACCTTGGTACGCGAGCTTTGCGCCGGTGATAGACGCCTGAAGTGCCGTGAATCCAGAACGCGCAGCAGCGAGACCGGCGAGCTGTGTGGCAGTCGCGTCGGTACCGCTTCGAGTCGCTGTTTGAGAGAGGTCGTTACCGAGCGCGGTCGCCATCTGGACGACGCTCTGCGCTTCGTCGAGCAAGGTTTCAGGATCAGTTGTCGCGGCAGTGGCGAGATTCCCGCGCCAAGTGATCATCGCGTCAGCTATCGCCTGACGCTTTTTAGGGAAGTACGAAATATCAAACGGGGTAGAGCCGATGAGGAGTTGAGGGCCGAGGCCGCCGTTGGTGCCGAAGAACAGGTCGATGTCTGACTTCAGGAGCGTGTCGAGCGTGGAATAGGCGGTTGAGTACGTATTGCGCGCAGAAGAGGCGATGTCGCTCACCGATGCGCCCGAACGTGCGGCAGTCGCCGCCTCGTAGGCGCCCTCAGCTTGGAGCACTGCGGCCCGCTGGCTCGCGTTATCGAGTTCGGCGATAAGGTAGCCCGCGTCCACATAGGCGCCTTCACTCGCGTTGAGCGCAGTCACGGTGCCGCCGCTCTGTGCGAAGATGCTCGCTTCGGTCACTGAGCGGACAGAGCCTATGACAGCAATAGAGTTGGCGGCGCCAGCGAGCGCGTCGACCCTCTCGGTCGTAACAGCGGGGAGCACGGTTGCATCAGCCACCACCGCGGAGCCCTGGGTCATCTTGAAGATACCGAAAAGGACGAGGGCTACGACCACGGCGATGACCACCTGGAGCCAGCGTGCAAGGGAGCGGTATCGCGCCCAGTTCATGGAAATAAAAGGCTTAATACTGGCGCTTACGTGGCTAATTGACTGAAAAAGTGAGGAAATATAAG
>JBJOOS010000009.1:0-15261 GCA_046051155.1 Candidatus Parcubacteria bacterium | reverse complement strand
CCGTCATAGCGCGACAGCGACGCGCAGAAGCCGAAGCCGGCTGCGGCTATAAGCATCAAGAGCTTGGTGTCGTCGAGAAGGAAGCGGATGAAGAAGTAGCTCGAGAGAACGAAGAAGACAATGAGCGAGAGTTCGGTCATCGGGGTCGACTGAAGGTAGAGGATGTTCGGGTTAACCATGAAGACTAGCGCGCCGAAGAAGGCCGCCAGTCGGCTGTGGGTGAGGAGGTGGCCCAGCTTATAGAGATAGAGGCTCGAGATGATGAATGCGAAGCCTGAGACGATAGAGCCCGCGAGGCCGGTCCGCCAGAGGAAGTCGAAATAGACAAATGGGATAAGGAGGATGTGCGGGAGCGGGAGCCAGATGCCCCCGAGCTGGGCGAAGCCTGGCGTCAGGCTGTCGACCACGCGCTTGGCGATGTTGAGGTGAGACTCGGCATCGCCATAGGAGATGGTGTACCCGTGACGGAACGAGTAGTAGGTGCTGACAAGCGCAAGAAGTGTCGAGAGCAAGACGACCCACTGCTCGGGGCGAAAAACGGAAAACGCTCGGAGTATCCAGCTGTAATACGCTTTCGGAATCAGGATAGATCCGTTAGGCATGGTGTTTCTTTTTAGTCACACAGAGCGTGACGAGCGCTATAAGGACGAGAATGATGTAGAGAAGCATGAAGAAGCCGGGCAGGGTTAGATCGTGAGAGAGGTAGGTGTTGTACATGAAGCTACTACTCTTGCCGGCGCGCAGGTAGTCGAAGTTGAGGAAGTAGTTGTATTCGTGTATGGGTAACAGCGCCGCTTCAGCCTTGGGCGGTATCGCGTTCGTGGTGAGAACGCCGAGGAGCGATATGGCCAGCGAGTACATGAAGAGAATAAACGCGGCGCTGCGTGCGAGGAACGCCGCCCAGGTGCGAGTGAATGTGGTCAGGAACACGCTCACAAATAGTGCGAACCACGGCATGGAGGCGATGAGATAACGAGGACCGAACGCCCATCCGCCCCACGGGTCACCCCAGGCCGAGTAGAGGAAGATGTTTACCAGGATAAGGGCGGCTGGCACGTTGTATATAGTCTGATCGCGCTGCTTCTTACGGAATGCGTACATGATGCCAAGGGGGGCGAAGAGGAAGATTGGAGAGAAATAGAAAAGGCCTCGTTCGTCAGAGAAGAGGAGTACGAAGAAGCTTTGCGGCATCGCTTTCTCGTGGAAGAAGCTTGTCGCGGTCTTTTCTTGTGAGGATACGGTACTGGTCGCTACTACCGATGCGGTCGAAGAGGCGGTGGCGCCTACTGCAGGGCTGATTACCGGGCGCTGTTCGCTTGCCGGCGTGTAGTTATGAAGCGTGCCGGCAAGGTGGCTCCAGCCGCCGTAGTACGTAGCGTTGTGCCAGAACTGCAAACCCATTGCAAAAGCGAACACGACGAATGTCGCGATGGCACTCCAGCGCACAGTGATGGCTATACCCGCATCGACTTTCTTCTGTGAGAAAGTCTTCGCGGCCAAGTAGAGCATAATGGGGAGCATCAGCACGGCATTTGGATAGTCCACGGAAATCGCGAGCGCGTATGCCAGCCAGACATACGACGCGTAGAGAAACCGGTAGCGACTGTCACTGTGTGCAAATCGCCAGACGGCATAAAAGCCGGTGACAATAAACATCGCGGTAAACGCATTCTGATACAGCGTAATCGCGTAACTCCAGGAGGTGGAGGCGAAGCCATAGGTAAGCACCGCGAAGAGGGACGCCCATCGAGGCAGTTCGAAGATGCGTCGACCGATGAGATAGATAAAGACGAGTGTGATGATGCTGACGAGTGATTCGATCGCAAATGCCGCGACCTGTCCGAGACCGTAGTGAGCGCCAAGGAGATAGAACGGAAGGGCGAAGTAGGAGACGCCGGGTGCGAAGAAGCTGTTGTACTTACCGTCAGAGGAAACACCAACGTCAGGATAGGCGATGTTAGCCCATTTCTGCGAGAGGTTGTAGACACCATTTTCAGCCATGTTCGCAACGTGCACGAAACGACCGCGCTCTGGCGAGAGTTCAAACGCTTTTGTCGCTTGATCGAGGCCGTTCTTGAACTGGTCTGCAGTTGGGTTACCCGGAGCCCCGCGCAGCGTGAGTCCGTACATGGCGACGCCAAGCAGGACTATACCTATAATAATGATGGCATCTTTTTTCATTGGCGAGTTAGATCTTCTTGGTGCTCGCCGACATGTCCCACGACGCCTTCACTGGCTTCGGCTTACGGGCGCGTGCGATACACCAGATCACGAAGAACGAGAGTGAGTAGATTGGGTGCGCGATAGACTCGGTCAGCATGCGCGAGAGCATGCGTCCGCGAGGGATCACATACGCCTTGCGTGCATCGTCCTCGAAGAGGGCGACAATCTGTCCCTGTCCAGCAGGGAAGCGCGAGCTCTGCTTGAGGTGGTCGCGCAGGTTGTCTGGACAGCGGAAGATGGCCCGAGGAGAGTCTACGGAGACGAAGCGCATCTTCTCCTTGATACAGAACATATAGCAGGCGGCGTCGTAGGGGACGTAGAGGATGTTGGTCGGGTAGCGGAATGCTTTATAGAGACGCTTTGAGAATGCGCGCGCGGGGCCTGGGCAGGTGTAGATGTTGTTGCCGTCCCCGATGGTTCTGAATAGTTTCCACTTCCACTCGTGGTGCCAGACCAAAATTTTCTCAATAAATGTCTGTGGCGTGGCGGGGAGAAGTCTCGCGCTCGTGAGTCCTACAGAAGCGTCGTTAATAATTGGTTCGACGAGCCCGTCGATAAACGACTTGGTCTCGGGGATGATGTCTGCGTCGAGCACCACGAGGAGATCGGTCTCGGCGTGATCCATCATCGTGTTCTGTACTGCGTTTGCGCCACTCCGCTTCTCGTGACGTACGAGCTTCACGCCGCGCGGTTCGAATGAGCGGACGATCTCGTCAGTCTTGTCGGTACTCGCATCAGAGACGACGAGGATCTCGTGGAGTGTCGCGGTCTGTATATCCTGCTCCAAGAGGGCAGAGAGCAGAGCGCCGATGTTCGCCTCTTCGTTGCAGGCGAGTATTCCTATGGTGAGCGTGGGCTTCATGATGTAATATTTATACTATGAAAATCACTTTTCGGCAAGGGCGCCCTTGGAGCCAAGTTTCTTGGTCGACTTGGCCATCTCCCAGCGCGAGGTGAACACTCCTCCGCGCGACTTAAGCCGCACGTAGAGATTTACCAGGATATAAGACCCTACATATATAGGGTGTCCTAGAGTCTCTGCCAAGAGCTCCTCCAAGAAGATCGTCGGTGGGATAGCGAACGCCCTGCGCACGACCTTTGTACCAAAGAGGAGGCCGAGCTTGTCCTTACCGGTAGCGAAGCGCGAGCTCTGGCGGAGGTGATCAGCGAGAGTGTTGGGTACCTTGAAGATCGCTGGTGGCTTAGACACGGCAAAAAAGGTGTAACCCTCGCGCATAGCGAAAAGGTAGGAATATGCGTCAGTCGGACAGTTATCCGGGTAGCGCAGAGCAGTGTAGAGGCGCTTTGAAAATGAGCGGGCAGGGCCGAAGCACATATAAATATTTTTACCGTTGCCCCACTTCTCGTACAGGCGCACCTTGAACGCGTGGATCTCTGCGAGCATCTTCTCAAAGAAGGTGGCTGGCGCCGCCGACATCAGTTGGACGCCGACCAAATCCGCCTCGTCCTGTAGAACTGGAGCAACCATCTTCTCGATGAAGTCTTCATCGGAGGGGAGCATATCGGCGTCGAGGACGACCAGTACATCGCCGGTAGCCTCTTCGTGGATTCGATTCTGTGCTTTGTTCTGTCCACTGCGCTCGGAGAGTCGGATAAGTCGCACGGGCCCCTTACTCGCGTGCGCACTCACGACCTCGTCAGTCTTGTCGGTGCTCCCGTCAGAGACAACGAGGATCTCGCTCACAGGAGTTGTCGTCTTCTGCTCGAGGAGCGAGTCGAGCAGTGCGCCGATGTTCGCCTCTTCGTTGTATGCCGCTATGCCGATAGTAAGAGTCTTGTTCATAGCAGTTTCTTAATCACCCGGCGTAGGAGCATCGCCAGTGGCGAAGCGAGATGGGGGAATTGGGCGAGCGTGTGTGTGCCGTCGACTCCGACCCGAGGTATGAGGAGCGGGTTGGTGAGAGGGGTTACGTACCCTTCATCTATGGTTGTCGCGAACGTGTATCCGGCGTCCTTCGTCGCCTCTACAATCTCTGCGTCGTACACACCCTTTGGGTAGGCGAAAGAGGTCAGCGGGCACCCGAGCGCCTCTTCAAGCTCCACCTTAGCTCCACGAATCTCGTCGTCGCGATCGAGTGGCGAGAGGTGTGCGAAGTCGGCGTGTGTCTTGCTGTGTGAGCCAATCTCCCAGCCGCTCGCTTGCAATTCCTTCATCTGTGCGACAGAGATAAGCGGTCGGACGGCATCGAGCTCTATATAGTTGGGCGTCTTGAAGGGCGAGAGCGCGAATATTGTCGGGCGGATGTTCTTCTCTTTTAAGAAATCCTTAACGGCAAGTACATCGGCGTATCCGTCGTCAAAGGTAATCACGAAAGCGTCTTTGACCAGCTTCTGCTCACCCCGCATATACAGCGGTAAGTCGCGAAGGGTAATTGGTGTCTGCTTGGCGAGCAGCATCTCTATATGCTTCTTAAAATCACTCTCGGTCGTCGAGAAGCGCCATCCGTCGTCAGAGATGCTGTGGTAGCAGTACACGCTGATTCTCGGGGCATGACTCGTGGGCGTGAGGCGGTTCAATAGACCGATAACTCCGTACATACTGTTACGGATCAGCAAGAAAAGTTTGAACGACGTCGAGTAATTGTTTTTTATGGTCATAGTTTATTTGGTACTGGTTGCCACCTCCCACGTATTTCTACGATAGACTACGGGGAAGAGATGGATATAGAGTCGCAGGGGGATTTGAAGTGAGACTGCTAACGTGGTTAGGATTGGAGCCCGCAACCACACAACCGCCAGAGCGCGAAGTTTATAGTGTAAAGGCACGGAATACGCTTCGGTCGTTCCGAGCTCGAAGTGCTTTATTATTTTATCCTTTGTCGTCATGTACCGAGCTGACTGTATACAGTATTCGCGGAGAGTGTCTGGCACGCGATAGTACACAATGGCTTCTGGAAGAAAGACAAAACCAACTTTCTGTCGCTTGGCTTCGAAGAAGAGGAATTCGTCGTCGGCAATAATATCTTTCGGTATGGCGAGACTCTGGTAGAAGCCTTTTTTCATGGCGAACACACAACCCGCAAGGTTGTGAACAGAAACGCCGTTATTGATTTTCATCCTTGTTTCGACCCATATGGTCTCCCATGTCACGAACACGCTTTGAATAAACGTGTGTGATGATTCGGGTAGCTGAAGCCCAGCGACGAGTCCGACATCTTGCTGCGTAAATCCTGCCAATACTTTTGTAAGCAGGTGAGAATCATTTAGTCGAACGTCCGCGTCAAGAATTAGTAGGTAGTCACTCGATATGTGCTGGTACAGCCAGTTGAGTCTCTCGATCTTTCCCATTCGTTGGCCATCGTTAACAAGAGTTACTCGCGAGTCTTTTTCAGAGAAGGAACGTACTACAGAAGGCGTAGTATCCGTACATCCGTCGCAGAGTACGGTAATCGAGTCCAGTGCATAATCCCCAATCTCTTGTGCGAGAAGTGACTGCAAAAGACTCCCGATATTGCGCTCCTCATTGTGAGCCGCTATCCCTATAGTTAGTGTTTGTTTTTGCATGAGATTTTTAGGTGCGAAGTTTACGCAAGAGGTCGACGTATCGTGAGTTCACTTTGAGGAATTCGCCGGATCCGAGAATGTGGTGCAGGGTAATGTATTTCTGCAAGAAGGCTGAGTTTCGCGTGACGAAACGGGCGGGTAGCATCTGTACCAACTCCTGATGGTCCGGCGTTGCACATAAGTACGCATAGTCATATCCGGGCAGTGTGAGCACCATATTTTCCGTATCCAATATGTAAGCGGATTCTCCGGCAATCATGATGTTATCGGGAGTAATGTCTCGATGTGCGAGGGCAAGCGTTCGGGCAAGTTGTGGGGCAGTAGAGAGCGCAGAGCCAGCAACGCTAAAAATTGTTCCCGCGTTTCTGATGTCCGCAAGGGCGGACGCTACCGTAATAATTGGTAGAAGAAACAGATAATATGAAAACGGACGCTGGACAAAGCGCGATCGCTCGTCGATGGACAGCCCCGATGAAATTTTTGATATAAAATCAATCGCACCCGCAACAACCTCCGCCTGTTTCTCAAGCGGGTACGTTGTGAGTAGGGTTCCGTCGACAAACTCAAAGACTGCGGAGAAGGAGGTTGCGTCCTTGAAATACTCGATTGAGTTTGGAAATGTATAGTTCGACGCGTAGCTCGCTATCTTCTTTGAGAGCAGTTCATTGAGCAGATACTCGTTTACGAGCATGTAATAGGCGAAGTCTTTTATTTTCCCCTCCCATCTTTTTATAATGACCCTCTTCCCGTCATGTTGGTAGACTCCGATGCCCATGGTGCTCGCGTTATCCTTTTTGTTTACTGAAGAGACGAGGGTGTATGACCCAATCATGTGCGGAAGCGCCACGCCAGACTTACGCCCGCGGCTTTTGAGCGCGAGGACGCCTATGCCGAAAAGTGTACCAAGTACCCCTGGAGTTTTAAGCTTTTCGTGTGCTTTTATTTCCTTCATATGCGTTGGACGGCTGGGATACCGGGAACGGTCTCGAGTGCAGTCTTCGAGACCGCCGCGAGGAACTTCTCGCTACTCTTCTGCCAAGCGAAGTTCTGTGCCCACTGTATCGCGTAGCGTGAGAGTATCGCGCGCAGGCTGTCGTCCCGTAGCATGTGCGTGATGTGTGCGGCGAGCAGGTTCACGTTGCCGTGCGGCACCAAGATACCCGTCTCACGGTCGTAGACCGAATCGCGAAGTCCCGGCACGTCAGAGGCGATGACTGGTGTGCCGCAGGCGTTCGCCTCGATTACGGTGATGCCCCAGCCCTCCATCAGCGACGGGTTCACACAGACCCACGACTCTTGGAGAATGCGGAGCTTGTCCTCTTCAGTCACCTTGCCGAGGAAGGTGACTTGCTTCTCGAGCTTAAGGTCCTGCGCAATCTGTTTAAGCCGTTCGCCGTCGTCTCCGCCGCCTGCGATCACGAGTCGTGCCTCGGGCACCTCGGTCAGCACCTGAGCAAAGGCGCGGATAAGCACGTCGATCGACTTGTAGCCCTTAAGTCGGCCGACGTACGCGACCTGCGGCGCGGACGACTTCTGTCCTGGACGTAAGAAGGAGAGGTCGACGCCCGGGTGTACCACCTCGATATTTCGGCGGGTGATGTTCAGGGCGAGCATATCGCGCTTTGACGACTCCGAGACGGTGATAAACGAGCAGTTGCGATAGACGAGCGGCATCAAGTTCTTCTCGAGCGACTGGGCGAGTGCAGAGAAGGGCCACATGAGTGACTTACGGAACACGTCTTGGTGAATGTGATGGAGGAGACAGTAGACTGGCTCTTTGGCGTAGAGCGGGGTGAAGAAGGGGATCCCGTTCTCGCAGTCGATGATGACGTCAAACTCGCCGCGGAACTTAAAGAAGTAGTAGAGCGGCGCGAGCGCGTACACGCCGAAGAAGCCGCCGCGACGTATCACGCGCACGCCGTGTATAAGGCCGTTGGGCTTCTGCGTACCGTCGTTACTCGTGAAGAGGGTCACGGCGTGCCCGTCGGCCGCCCAGCGCTCAGCGAGCGCGTGGATGTAGGTCTCGGCGCCGCCAGCGAAGACGCTCTCGCTATCGCGCCAATTATAAACAAGAATCTTCATCTTCCCTGCGCTGACGCGCATCGGGTGGGGGAGTCGATCGAAGACGCGAAGCGCATCGACGATATTGCGGTATGCGAATAGGATCTTTTCGTAAAATAGATGCATCACTACGATAACTGCGAACGCGAAGGCATTTACGGTTGCGATGGTAGTAACGAAGTCTTGAATCGAGGCGTGATCCGCGATGATATCTGACAGCAGAGAGGCGGAAATAGCGAATGACACGAGCGGAAAGAGATATCTCTTCCGAGCCAGTTGGTAGTAGACGATTGTCGACGACAAGGTAAAAAGGCCCATGCCAATTGCGTAGAGTGGGACGAAGGGCACTATCGATATTGCACGTATTCCGAGAAGAAGCGGTACAAAGTAGAAACCGCCGATCGCTAACCCAAGTACGGAACCGATAGTGAGGAAGGCAGTCCCGGCAAATATCTTTGCGAATTCGCGGTCACCATCGCGATTCTCGCCCGCCGCGCGCGAGACAACCGGCATGATGAAGGTGTTGAGAAGTGATCCAAAAAAGAAGACCATTTTGCCGATGAGTGAGAGGAGTGCGTAACGACCCGCATCATCGGGAGAGAGGTAGTGTTTCGCCAGAATGACGTCGATCGTCAGAAACGCAGCGACAGACACTCCTGACATAAGTGCCGCAGCGTAAAAGCCGATCGGGAACTTTTTGGCGCTCGCGGCGGATGTTTTGATTGGGGAGGTTTTACGATAGACGCTATATGCCAGAATTCCCGACGCAACCCACGCAATCGCCATAGAGCTCGGTATTGCGAGCGAGGCGAGCGTCGAGAGTCCGACGCGAACTAGAACAATTGAGAGAACGAACTTCGCACTGATTTCTAACAGGTCACTAAGGGCAGTGAAGCCGAAGTTAAACGTTCCTTGCAGGTACCCTTTGTTAAGAGAGGAGAGCATAGCCAGTACAATTGCTGGGGTAAATGCGACGACAACGACTGGGTTAGCAATATTGAAGTAGGCACCTACGTCGGGGAGGAAAAACAGCCAGAGGAGGCACGCAACGAGTCCCCACAGCAGAACATAGAGTCTATTCTTTTTATAAAATAGGGTACCGAGCCCTCCTCGGACTCCTTCAAAAAAGGACACTTCGTGTATCGTTGTATTTGAAAGGGCGCCGGTAAACAGGCTCAAAATATACACAAAAGTGTTAACGATGGTTATCGTGCCAAAGTCGGTAAACGAGAGAGTGCGCCCGAGGTATGCGTTGAAGGCGAAGTTTATAAAGTTGCCAAGCACTGACGATATGACCAAGAGACCTGCTCCCGAGAAGGCGAATGCGCGCACGCGCGTCGGCCACGCTTCTTTACGCGGACTGATCTCCTCGTTCAAGATGCGTACGAGCTCAGGTTCGGCGTCGAGGGTCGCGGCTGTACGCGGAGTGACTATCGGCATCGTCGGTATCAGCTTCACTTTCTGCACCGGGCGAACTACCGGAGCTTTCACTGCAGCTACCACCGGTGCTACTGGCGCTTGATTTAACGCAAGCGGGATTGCGATCTGCGGGATCTGCTTCTTCATAAGTGCCTGCACGTCGAAGGTGCCCGTCGACTTAAATTCTGTTTTCGCCGCGGGGGAGAGGTGGAGCCCGTGAACAGTCTTAGCCCAGTAGTGCGGCTTCACGACGATTTCGTAGAGTGCTTTCCACGCGGCGAAGCTCATCCCGAGCCAGTAGAGGGGCACGAGGAATATGTATTTAATCAGTCCGTCCTGTCCGCGCTTCACACAACCAACCATGTAGTAGTAGAGGTAGAGGAAGTTTCCGAACACGAGCGAGAAGACGCCGATGTAGAGAATCGGGCCCGGGAAGAATGATTCGATAAGGAGTCCGATGTGTGCGCGGAACATGAAGTAACAAATCGTGATCACCCACATGAGCGGGTTGATGAAGAGGGAGAGGATCTTGCCGCCGACAATCAGCTGGAAGAGGAAGAAGTCACGCCAGTTGCCGTCCGCGAAGTAGGTGCCCGGGTTGCGCATGTGCACGAAGTAGGTCTGGATGTAACCCTTGATCCAACGACTGCGCTGGTTATACCAGTTCAGGAGGTCAGAGTTCGCCTCTTCGTGCGTGGTCGAATCGACTATAGCGGTCTTGTAGCCGCGCTTCGCGAGGCGCATACCGAGGTCGCAGTCCTCGGTCACGTTAAAGGCGTCCCAGCCGCCAAGCTTATGGAGCGTGCTCGCGCGGAAGTGGTTCGACGTGCCGCCAAGCGGAATCGGCGCGGCGATAGACTGGAAGCCTGGGAGGATAAGGTCAAACCAGAGCGAGTATTCGGCGGTGAAGAGGCGAGTGAGGATGTTCTGGCGCGGGTTGTAGAAGTTGAGCTTCGCCTGGATACAAGCGACGTTCTGATCCACCTTCTTAAACGCGATGACGGCCTTCTTGAGCTGGTCGCTCTCGGGCACGTCTTCAGCGTCGTAGATGACGATGTATTCGCCGGTTGCGTAGTTGAGACCGTAGTTCATCGCCTTCGGCTTCGTTTTCGGCTTACTGTGCGGCACCACGACTATCTGGAAGTGCGGCGGGAGAGAAGACGCGCTGATTCTCTCGATGGTCTCGACATCGTTCTCCTCGAGTAAGAAGAGTATCTGGAGTTTCTCGTGCGGATAGTCGAGCTTCTGCATCGCTTCGACGAACTGCGGCACGACCTGCCACTCCTTGTAGAGCGGGCAGAAGATGGTGTAGCTCGGACACTCGGCGTCAGGGAGGAGTGCGAGCTCCTGCCAGCCGATAGAGATCTCCGGGAGTGACTTGTAGCTGCGGAACACGATAAACGCGCCGAAGAGCAGGTCAAAGAAATAGAGCACCGTAAGCAGGGCGAAGATCACGATGGCAGTGACCTGCCAGTTGAGATAAAAGGCGAACGCGAGAAATCCAGCGATGACGCCGAGGTATATCTTCTGGTGGGTGAGGAAGTTGAAGAACGCGGACTCGGTAATGTGGAGATTGGCGTGGTGTACAAACGTGTTTCCCTTGTAATCGAAGCCCACCTGCCTTTCGCCCGACATGATGGGAGTCATGTCTGGGTCCGCTTTGTAGTGGGTCGCACGCACTCTGCGCGGCGAATACGCGCCGAGGAGGCGATTCGTGGTGATGCGCGAGAGCTCCCCAAGTGTTTTGAAGTAGGAGCCGAACGTGACCTTAGATCCAGCCGGGTTATCCCACATGACCGGGAGCTCCTTAATCGTGAGGCCGTGCTTGCGCGCAATGACGAGCACCTCGATGTCGAAGCCGAAGCGTTCGATGGTCTGGCGAGGGAAGATGGTGTCAGCCGCCTTGGCCGAGAAGAGCTTGAAACCGCGCTGGGTGTCGTGGATGCCCGGGACTGCGAGGAGTTGGACAAGGGTGTTTGCACCAGAACCGAGGTAGCGGCGATACCAGCCCGCGTGCTCGATGGCGTGCGAGGAACCGACTTTAATAGAGCCGATAGCGACATCGACGTTGTCTTGCATCGCGCGCATGAACTCGTCGATGTGAGAGATGTCGACCGAGTTGTCTGCGTCCATAAATAGCCGATAATCACCGGTCGCCGCCAGCATGCCGCGCTTTACCGAGTAGCCCTTGCCGCGGTTCTTCTCGTTTACCAACACCTGCACGTTCTTAATCCTTGATGGATAGGTCTCGACGAGTCGGGCGGTGGTATCAGCAGATCCGTCATCGACCACGATTACCTCAACCGGTATATCGTTGTGCGCGACGAAGTAGTTCTCGATACTTTCAAGCGTTCTCTCGATGCGCGCGGCTTCGTTGTAGGCCGGTATGACGATGGAGAGGCTCGGCTTAGTCATGGCGTTTGTTGAAGACGAAGAAGCGGTAGCCGATAAAGTTCCAAGCGAACACGACAACCGTACCGACGAGTGCGCCAACGTTTGCCGCGATGTGCGGAGTAAACTCGTGCACGAAGAGCCGGAACATAACAAAGGAGATCGAAACGTTGATCACGAACCCGACGAATGAAATCGTGGCGAAGAGGAGGAACTCCTTCGCGTGAGGTGCGGCCGAGTGTTCGAAGACCCAGTATTTGTTCAGGAGGTAGCTGTTTACCACTGCCGCGAGGAAGGAAACGCTCTTAAAAACAACAAAGAGCTCGCCGTGAGCTCCTGTGCCGAAGTAGAAGATACAGACATTGAGCACGACAAAATCGAGTGCGGTGTTCAACACTCCGACAAGAAAGAATTTGGAAAATATATACATTACGGGTGTGCATGCAACGAACCAAAGCACTATTCCGATACAGAATAGTGCCCCTGTCAATACGTATGGCCCACTAAGAAGATCAAAAACGCCGGTACCCTCACGAGGTTGCGATGCCTAGTGATACTAACATCGCATATAATATATGTCAAATGACTTAAGCCTTCTTTTTAAGCTTGTCAAGCTCCTGAGAGAGCCTCTCGATCTGCCCCTCAAGGCGTTGGGTTCGCTCGGTCAGTTTCGCCTCAAACTGCTTCGCGTGTCCTGCAAGAGTCTCGGCAACGGCCATCATGTCGGTCACGTCCTCCATGGCGAGGAAAATCGTCGACGGGAAGAGCTTCGTGGTCGAATCTTCCTTAAAATGGATCTGACGAGCGTTCAAAATCATCACTTTGCGGCCTATGAAGGGGAAGTTGTGCTCCACCTCGAATCCTTTGAAGAACGTATTCTTCGGTAAAATGTCTTCGAGGAGCTTGCGCAGTGCAGGGATATCCCACTGGCCGTTCCCGAGCGTATACACTATCTTCCCCTCAGTATCTTTGTGTTCGACCTGAAACGTTTGGTAGAAGCAGTCGTTTGCGGCCATCACGCGCAAGTTTTTATCGAGAATGAGGATCGGCTCGCGTACGATATCGACCACAGTCTTGATGTACGTCCAACTCTCCTCCCACACCTGCTCAACTAACTCCGCCGGGATGGTTGTATTTTTTTTCATATATCTACTGCCGTAGAAGGCGGTATTGTATTACAAACATATCTTTATCCTACTAGGGGTGTAGACTCGACCTGTGTAATCACTCTCCGCTGTGCCCGCGCTGTAATGCCTCTGTAATAGGCGAGATACTGGAGCGGCTCCTCTATATATGACCCCTGAACAGGAGCGTGAGCGTCAGGGAGTACTCACCACGGCTCATCAGACCTTCGCAAAAGGTCTGACTTCTCATGCGTTCTTTAAACTGCACAATCAAGCGATGAGTGACGACTTAGTGCAGGACACGTTTCTGAAAACGTGGAGATACTTAGCTAGAGAGGGGAAAATCGACGTGATGAAGTCCTTCCTCTATCACATCTTGAATAATCTCATCGTAGACGAGTACCGTAAGCGTAAGAACGCATCGCTCGACGTATTGCTTGAGAAGGGGTACGAACCGAGTACTGACAATCGCGAGAAGATGATTAACCTACTCGACGGCAAAGCGGCACTGCTCCTCATCGCGCGCTTGCCGGAGAAATACAGAAAGGTGATGCGTATGCGCTACGTACAGGACCTCAGTCTCGAAGAGATGGTTCTTATCACGGGAGAATCTAAGAACACCATGGCGGTACAGCTCCACCGAGGGCTTGCGAAGTTAAAGCTCCTCTATAACCGTGCGTAATGTCACCACTCGGGCGCTCCAACGGCTCCACGTATAGAGAGTACACATTCTCTGCACTAATACTTCACTATGCTTTGGACACTTATCATCGTACTGCTTGTACTCTGGCTGCTCGGGTTCAGTTTCCACGTAGGTGGGAATCTCATTCACACCCTGCTCGTCGTCGCGCTCGTCGTGTTCATCGTTCGATTACTGAGCTAATTATCACGTAGTGTCCGGAAGCATTTTTGAGTGGACAACGTTGCTCGCGATGCTTGTATACTGGATGCTTGCGATAGGCATCATCAACCTCTTCCTGATGGGGAAGACGGTGTCGACGCCCGAAGCCGCAGTGAAATTGGACGCACAAGAGAACGCGTAGCTCTACTGTCTTGTAATATAGGAAGCGCTCGTGCGGCATCAATTGTGGAGGTTCCAATGAGGTCGACATTCCTACGTCAGTCTTATTCGCATCTAACAAATTATATTTATGAAACTTACTACCACTCGCCTTATCGCCGCAGCCGTCACCGCGTCAAGCATCCTCGCTATGACCGCTCCTGCCTTTGCTCACGCCGCTACCTATGCGTTTGTGAATAGCTCGCAGGAAGTCAGCACCGTCACTGCAGACAACTGGATGGCCGCACTCACAAACGCGCTCAACATCGACGAGCACAGTGGCGTCCTTCTGCTCACTGCCCAGAACGCAAGTATCGTTGGGAAGTCGATGTAGTTAAGCGGTCTCTGGATAAAAACGAGGACATCTTAGTACGGATGTCCTCGTTTTGTCACATACTGCAATGATAACGAGCATAGGGATCTTCTTCTCTGCCATCAGTGCCGCTCTCGGAGCGGCACTGATGGCGGTGCTTATCTCCACAGCGTCCTTTCTCGGTTATCCGCACATACCTAACCCACTATCGATACTGGTAGTCACGCCAGCGACAATCGACGCGCCGGGCGCGACATCGTCGCCGTCGAGAAGTGCTGGGATAACCGCAGAGAAGGTACCACCGCCGAAAATCGTACTGAACCCGGCGCGAGTATCTCCGAAGCCGCCGGTAACGATTCCCGTGTCGCGCACGTCACCCGCGGTAAGCACGACTACTGAGGTAGGAACGATAGGGACGACAACGCTCGCAGTGGAGAGCATCCCGCTTCTCTCGGGAGGAGTGGTGCATGCGGGCGGCTTAGTACCCATCTCCTATCTACAGATTACGAATGTGGGCACGGCAGGAGCGATGCTCAAAGGGTTCTGGATTAAACAGGACGGGTCCGCCTTGCCTAACGCCATCAGCGGGTTCTCTACCGTCGACGATAAAGGCGGCTCGCGCGGCGTGAGCAGTGGCGCGACCGGCTCCGCGCTCTTCCTAAGTGGTTTGGCGTTTGCTTCCACCACCGCATACTTCGCGCCTGGCCAGATGCGCCTATTTACGATAAAGACTCTCGTGGCCCCGGTCGTGACCGACTATGTGGGGACCGAGCTTAAGCTGGAAGTAGTTTCTATCGAGACGACGGCGGAGCCGCAGGGTAATTTCCCGATACAAGGTACGACGTGGCTCATTGTGCAGTAAGCGAGCCCGCTTGGGCTTTAAAGTAATTATCACCACTGCCGGATTGTGGAGCAGGGACGAGCGTGGAACAATGACCGTAATGATTGAATTCGCGATGTTCGTCCTGTTCATCGTCGTCCTTATTTCTAATCGTTCGCTCGCAAATCGTGTTGCTATCCTTGAAAACAAGCTCAAAGGCGGAGTGCCTGTGCAGCCACCCGCCGCCCAACCCGCCCCTCAATCCGTATTTGCGCCGCAGGCCGTCGTTACTGGCGGAATGGCAGAGTACATACCTCGGCCGACA
>JBJOOS010000008.1:0-16848 GCA_046051155.1 Candidatus Parcubacteria bacterium | reverse complement strand
TGCAACTTGCCCCTCTTCTGCAGCCGCAAATGCATGGACGGGCTGCGACACAGCAAAGAACACGCTACAAGTCTCCTCTAAGTCCGTCACCACAACGAATCCCTCAAACGGGGTGCAAACAACCACCGTTACGGCGCTATGCTCAAGAAACCAGCCCTATACCTTTATAGACACAACCAACGGTATCGACCCTGTCGTTGAGGTTCAGCCATTGGTTACTGCTCCGACAATAAACGGCACAGCGGCAGACCCAAATAACGGGAGTTCCGCTCTACAGTTTGTAAATATTTGCAACAGCATAGGGCGCAAAACATGTATTAGCGATCTCCCACTTGTGACCTTTGCGACTCCTTGTGGCCTGACCGGAACGAACGCGGCCAGTCCTTGGAAGTGTTATCGGGAGATCTTGTCGTGCCAAGACATTTCATACTTCAGTGCTCTTACGTCATTAACCCAAAGTGCGGTCGCGGACGAGTTACACTGCCGAGACAACCCGGGTTGGACGCCGTACCAATAACATGCGACGCACACTTATCATCGCCGCGACAGTTATAGTCCTCCTCGGGGTGGCGGTGGCCATCTACTTTTTATTCTTCAACAAGGGCGCGACGATTAGCGTCGGGCCTGGCGCCTCCCTCCCTTCGGCAGGGAACACCACCCCGGTCTCTCCCGTAACGTCGAGTACCACAGTGCCCGCTCAGCCGAGCGTTGTTACCCAGCGCCTTACTAAGATAAGCGACGGCTCCGTTGTCCCCGGTGAGGTCGTGCTCGACGGCACAGCGACCGCGAGTTCGACGGCCGAGGCGACAGTACAGTTTATCGAGCGCGAGAGCGGTAACGTCTACTCCTACACAGCTCGCGCTGGCGCGCTCACACGAATCAGCAACAAGACCGTGCCGGGTATCCAATCCGCCGCGTGGCTCCCTGACGGATCTCTCGCCTTCGTGCGCTACCTTACCGGCGCTGACTTCTCTACCATCAACACCTACGCACTCTCGTCTACCGGAGGCAATGGGTTCTTTCTCCCCCAGAACCTCTCTGACATCAGTGTGTCGACCACGAGTGTGCTCACGCTCGCTTCTGGCGTAAACGGATCTATCGCCTCTCTCGCGAAAAGCAACGGCTCTCGCTCTACTGAGATCTTCTCGACACCGCTCTCTGCGCTCCACCTCTCGTTCGCAGGTAAGAACCAGTACCTCGCCGTGAGCAGTCCTACCGCGACGCTCCCTGGCGCGGCGTTCATCGTCGACAGTAAGGGCTCCTTCTCGCGTATCGCGGGGCCACTGAACGGTCTCACCGCCAAAGCGAGCCCGTCAGGCAAGTGGGTGCTCCTCAGCTATGTCGATAGTGGCGCGCTCCACACTGGTATCGTAAACACCACCAACGGCCTGTACTTGCCGGTCCCCGTCTCGACCATCGCAGATAAGTGTGTGTGGACTACTGACGAGTCTGCTATCTACTGTGGTATCCCCGTCGACCCCTCAACCCAATACAACTATCCTGACGATTGGTACCAAGGCGCCGTGTCGTTTTCTGATCGTATCTGGAAGATACAAGTTGCTGGCCGCTATGCCCAGCTCGTCTTAGACTTTTCAAAAGAGACTAAGACTTCTCTCGACGCCGAGGCGCTCTCTATAGATCCGCTCATGACGACTCTCGTATTTGTGAATAAAATAGACGGCTCCCTCTGGAAGTACTCTCTCTAGACTAGACAGTCGCCTCGCGCGCTAACGTGCGGCGAATATGCCACTCTTGTACCGAGCCCGCGAGATTGGTGGTGATGAAATAGAGCGCAATAGCTCCTGACGTGGTGTACGAGATGGTCCCGATAAGAAACGGGAAGACATACTTCAGCTGGAGACCCATCACTCTCTGGAAGTCGTTCTGCATACTCTTGGTGTCAGAGGGCTTCATCGTGCCTGAGAGAGCCATGTGCGCCTGTAAGAACTGGGTGGCGCCCGCGAGAACAGCGAGCACCAAGCTCTTCCCGGCGACAGAGATAATGCCCAAGAACTGGAGCGAGGCGCCGTGCGGGATCGGGGTAAAGGCATAGAGGCGCGCCAGGTTCACTGTAGTGAACGGCTCATTACGAAACACCCAGTACAGAGCGAGAAGAACAGGGAGCTGTACGAACATGGTTAAAATACTGGCAAAGGGGTTCACCTGCGCCTCTTTATAGAGAGCGAGGGTTTCAAGCGCTTCCTTTTCTTTATTTCCTTTGTGCAGCTCTTTGAGCTCTTTGATTTTCGGTTCGAGAATCTTGAGCGCGCGCTGAGTGCGTGCGGCCGAGAGCGAGAAGGGGAGGAGGATAAGTCGGATAGCGATGGTGACGAGGATGACGGCGACACCCACATCGTTCCCCGGAACAATCGCGACGAGCGCCACTAGCGCGTTATAGATCGGATTATAGAAAACGGTGTGGAAGAAAGCGGATATCACAGACGTATTGTACGCTATCGCCCGATTTTAGAAAGAAGCTCGTCCAATTCCTCGCGCACCTCTGCGTAAGACATCTCTGCGACGGCCTGCTTGGGGAAGAGGAGGAGCGCAGATTCGGGTGTCGAGAGAGTACGAAACGCTTCAAGAACGCGCCGCTTTATCTTATGCCTTGTCACTGATAGTCGCGCGACCTTTTTGGGCACTACCACCGCGTATCCGGTCGTGTCTGTTGAGAAAACAGCGAGAAAATGCGGCGTAGAGACTCGACGCCCCCTTGAGAGGACGTGTGGGAACGCCTCGCGAGTGAGTCGTTTGCTTCGCGTAAACACAAAAACTAGACCGTGAGCTTGGCGCGACCGATACGGCGTCTCTTCTGGACGATTTTGCGCCCTGAAGAGGTCGCAGTGCGCTTACGAAAGCCGTGCGTCTTCGCGCGCTTACGTTTCTTCGGCTGATAGGTTCGTTTGGTCATGAAATAATATAAAAATTACGTTGTACACATGATACTAACAGGTTCTCCCCGAAACGTCACTAGTGCGTTGCCTCTTTCATAAAGGTATACTCCACTCCACTATGGATAAGAGAAATCCTCGAGAGCTTTGGGAATATATACTGACACAAGTCGAGCTCTCCATTTCTCCCGCAAACTTCAACACTTGGTTCCGCAACAGTTTCATTGTGAAGATTGGGGAAGACGGGGTTATCTACATTGGCGTTCCGAGTCAGTTCTTTAAGGATTGGTACCTTAAGAAGTTCCATACACTCCTCTTAAAGATTGCCCGCGACGTTTCCTACGAGTTCCGAAACATCGACTACATGATTGTGAAGGACGAGCGCCGTAAAGAACCTAAGGAAACAAAGGCTCCTCGGGGGATTATCGAGCTTCCGCTTGATGATTTCTACATCAATAAAAGCGACAACCTGAACCCTCGCTACACCTTCGACACGTTTGTTATCGGCTCATTCAACAATCTCGCGTACGCCGCCGCACAGGCCGTGCTGAATCGCCCAGGCCTCACCTATAACCCGCTTTTCATCTACGGGGAGACGGGGCGCGGGAAGACCCACCTGATCCAAGCGATAGGGAATCAGTTTAAGAAGCAGTACAACGGACGTAAAGCGTTCTACCTTACGTCAGAGAAGTTTGTGGTGGACTACACCGACGCGGTACAGGCGGGTACGGCGAACCGCTTCAAGGACAAGTACCGCCACTACGATCTACTTATTATGGACGATATTCAATTTCTCTCGAAAAAAGAGCGGAGCGAGGAGGAGCTTTTTCATTTATTCAACGCCCTTCACGATACAAACAAGCAGATTATCTTCTCCTCCGATCGGCCGCCGGTCGCTATCCCCGACATAACCGAGCGCCTGAAGGGTCGCTTGGCGAGCGGTATGACCATCGATATCGGCGAGCCGGATATGGAGTCACGAATGGCGATTGTAAGGAAGAAAGCCGCCTCACACGGCGTGATGCTCTCTGATGAGGTTATTGAGTACGTCGCAACGACGATAAACGGCTCTATACGCGAATTAGAGGGAATGGTGAACAGTATCGTCTGCCACGCCCAAGTGAAGGGTATGGTTCCTGATATAGCCGAGGTTCGCCAATCACTCCGATCGTTTACCCGCCCGCAGAAAAATATCTCGGTGAAGAACGTGGTCGACAAAGTAGCTGAGTTTTACGGTATCGACGAAGAGAGTATCTACGAGAAGACTCGTCGCAGGGAAGTGGTGCGCCCTCGCCAGGTGATTATGTACATCCTCCGTGAGGACTTTAATATTTCATACCCCACCATCGGGACAAAGCTTGGTGGGCGGGACCATACGACCGTTATCCACTCTTATGAGAAGATAAAGAAGGAAGTAGTTGTGGATAGCGACCTCGCAAAGGAAATACAAAATATCCGGACCCTTCTTGTATGACGATTCCCCAACACTTATCAACAAGCTGTAGTATTCTTACCAGTAGAAATACCCAAGTACTATCTCGTCTTCTAGTGTTTTCCACAGTACTAACACCCCTAATAAGCATTGTATGAATATTTCAATAGAAAAAAAAGAATTCTCTGAGGCAGTGTATAAAGTCTCACGCTTCGCTGAACGTAAGAGCGGAACACTTCCAATCCTCTCTTCTGTTCTCATCGTCGCAAACAGCGAGGGGATTAAAATGCGCGCGACAAATCTCGAGACGGGGATCGATCTTAAACTACAAGGTAAATGTGTCACTGAGGGTGTTGTGGCTATTCCCGCGACGATCCTTCAGCAAATCGCGAGCTCCCTCACACAAGATGGTACGGTGACGCTTGAGCATAGCGGCGATACCGTCTCAGTCATAAGTGGGAACAGTAAAAGCATTATAAAAACAGTTCCATACGAAGATTTCCCCTCAATTCCATTTCCTGAGAATCCTAAAAACCGAGTTGTGTTGCCAGGCGTCCTTCTAAAAAACCTCTTCTCTGCTATTGCTTCCTGTGCTTCTACCTCAACCGTTCGTCCGGAGCTCTCGAGTGTGTATGTATCGATCGAGGGTGGGGTACTTACTGCGGTGGCGACCGACTCGTTCCGTCTCGCAGAAAAGAAGATCCCACTTCAAAACAAGGGGACGCAAGGAAAGTTTCTTATTCCTGCAAAAAACACCATCGACATCGCACAAGTCCTCCCCGATGAAGACGTAATCGTTTCGTTTGACGAGCACCAATGTGCCTTCGTGACCCCTGAGGGGATGCTGGTGTCGCGTCTCACCAACGCGGTGTACCCCGACTATCGGCAAATAATACCGAAGGAGTCTATCGTCGAGGCGACGGTTCTTCGAAAAGATTTTGAAATGGCGCTTAAGCGGACGACAATCTTTTCTGACACCTTCCAGAAAGTGAGAATCAGTTTCAATCAGAAGAAAAACACCTTCTCATTCTTTGCGAAAAACGCCGACATTGGAGAAGCGTCTGAGACACTCAACGCCAATATCTCAGGAAGCGCTCTCGACCTCTCATTTAATCACCGCTACCTCTCGGCGGCGCTGAGCCTCACCACGGCAGAAAGTATTTCACTCACGGCCGCCGGTATCGGCCGACCCCTCATTATTAAGGGTATTGGCGATACCTCGCTCTTATATCTTGTTTCTCCAATGAATCAGTAGTCCTCTTCTATGCTTACAGAAAAGCAGCAAAAAGCATGGGAAGAATTCAAATCGCAAATGGCACATCTGAGGCGGCGGCGCACGGACGTCTTAACACGGATCTCAAAGAAGATTGATGAACAACAGCTAATTTCTCTCAAGAATAAACTAAATGTTCATGAGTAACGAGGAACAAAAACTAAGTAGTGCGAAAACAGAGAAAAAAGAAGGCGCCGCCGCGCCAGAGCAGGGGGCCGACGGCCCCAACTCGCCCGAACAGGTCATCGGGGAGTCGCAAAAGGAGGTGGAGTCTTTCGTGCGGGAGGGTGGCGCACAGCTCGCAGTACTCGAGGCGCGCGCCGGAGTTGCTGGGGCCGAGATTGACCCGCAAGACAAAGACTCTTTGAGCAAGCTCGTAGGTGACGCCACAACCATACAGGACCAACTACTGTTAGATCTGGGGCCGGATCCCTCGACAGAACTCTCGGCAGAAAGGATCGCACAAGCATCGGCGGATCTCCCGCAGGCAGCAGAAAGGTTTTTAAATGACCTACACAACATTCGGGGGCTACGAGAGGCTAGAAGGAGTAGAACAGAAGAGGTGTGTCTGAATTTTCTTCGCCCATATCAGGAAACACCAGGACTGCTTAGAGCACTGCTAAGCGATGGCCAAACAGCTCCAACAGCCCTCCAGACGTTGCGTGCGTTCTATCTATACTACAAGGATGATGTTGACCCTAGAGAGTGGGAAAGTCGGACTCCAGGAAATGAGGATCCGCAAGATTTCTTGGCAGCAGAGATAGTGGCATCGTTAGAAGCGTTTGATTCTGAGTTGGGACGAGACGACTTAGATAAAGAGTCGATGATAAAGCTACAAAATAATATCTTCTATACCGCTAGCGAGGCGCTCGACACAAGATGGGACCCGCAAGAGATTGAAAAATGGCTTACCACGCACACCCAAAACATTAGCAAATTGGATCCAACCTATACAGACGCAGAGGGCGTGACAGACACAACTCCGTTCCGAACGTGGCAAAACATCATTACCCGCACAGGTTCTCTCACGGGCGATCCGGCAACAACAAAACTTCTTCTCGAATCGTTACGCTCAAACCCAAACCAAGAAGAAGTTATGGACGAAGCCCTCCTCCCAATTCTTGAAAGAATTGACCCGAAGAATCACCGCCTGTTCCAAAAGAAAGAGCTCGTTGCAGAAGATGTGGCGGGGCGGCTCGGGCTGGATCCTGAAATTGTCCAAAAATGGAAGGAGTCTAGGATAGCAATCTTTTCAAATCCTGAGGGGCCGCCGCTCTCTAAGGAGAGTTATGGCCTGAATATTCGAACCGCACTTTATCTTGAGCGGCGAAAGCCTGGGGTGGCGAAACAGCTGTTTGACGATTTTGGGATTGCAAACTTTGCCCGTTACGACGAGGAGATGCTTTTACGACAGGCGGAGATGAGCGAAGTCAGTACGCCGTACGGAGTCATAATATATCCCGAGGCAGACTGGAATGGAGCTTTTTTCAATACTATGGCGCCGTTGGCTCGCGCAGCGGAGCAACTTCGAGGGGGCGGAATAGAGACGAGAATTATTGAAGCAGGATCGCAGAAAGAGCTGGCGAGGTGTTTGTTATCTCTCGACAAAAGGTACGCCCCCGACGGCCATAAAATTTCTTTTGCAATAATTGGAGGGCATGGCTCTGAGCACTCTATTGCTCTCGGCAACACAGCCGATATCCCACCCCCGCTCCCCGACGAGCAAGAAGGGGATTTAATCAAACGACACCCTCGAGACAGTGGGACCTTCACTACGAGCGATATTCTATCCGGGAAAGGAATTCGACGAGGGGCAAGGGAGCTATTCGTGGACAAGGCGCCTGTTGTCTTGGTGTCGTGTAGTACCGGAGTGGCGGGCGGCATTGGCGAGACTGCCTCTGCGGCAGTTGATTGGGACATCACCGGGCCCGACAGGCCGACGAACGTCGATAAAATCAACGTAACTTTCCGCAAGCCAGGAGAACCCTCCTTCGAGGTTGTATATAAGAATGAAGCCAAAACAGGCCACTTCAGAGCGGGGAGGGAGGTGTAAGGGTGGACCTTAGTTCTATTAGGTCCGTGCGGCAATATATTTCTCCAGTATCGATTGAATCATCGCGAGCTCGTGCTCGTCGAAGGCGATTTCGTCGGGGTGTTCGCGGAGGTACGTCATCGTCTGATCGAGAGCGGGCTGATCGATGCCAGGTTTCCAATCCGGGATCGCGGGGTTGACCTGGAAGCTCTGCTCGAACATCTGTTCTAACCGGTCGAGCTTGTGGTCGGTGAAGCCCTCTGAGCTTAAGGACGGGCGTACGTGTTCTTTCCACTCTTGTAACGTTACTCGTGGTCGGTCTCCAAACATGGGTAAAGAGGTTAGCGGCTAATGTCTGTAGTATACAAAGAATATATCTACGGCGCAGGGGTCGGGGTCGTGCTTGGTGAGACGTCTGAGAGTGGGACGGGGAGCATCTGGCCGCCCTGGAAAAGCTCGGGGTGGGCGGTGTACCACGCATTCAGGGCGTACTCCCAATAGGGCAGCTGAGGGTCTTGTGCTGAGAGCATCGGCGCGGGGCCCTGAGGATTGTTTTTGTCGGTCCAATAGAGCTCGCTATGAGGAATGACAATCCCACTTGCGTCTGGCACGCGCCAATTCCCCTGTAGCATTGGTGGGACGGAGGAGGGGATAGGATCTGGTTCGCCGAAGTAGCCCTTGGGGTATTTCTGAAGAGCATAGGCCATGACCTCATGCCACATCGGCGCGGCGATGAAGCCGGCGATTGACTTCACCATGATGGAGTTGTCGTTGTTGCCCACCCAGACTCCAATCGCGATGGAAGGAGTATAGCCGAGAGTCCATGCGTCGCGAGTATCGTTGGTGGTACCGGTCTTGACCGCCACGTCGTAGCCAGGGAAGGAGAGGGGTGAGTTGAGGGCATACTCCGGTACGCGTGCCGGCGCGTCAGAGAGCATCGCCGACATGTCACGAGCAATATTTTCAGGCAATACTCGAGAAGGGTTTGACGTGTATTTCTGGAGAATATTTCCCTGAGCATCGTCGACCTCAAGAACGCCCGTTGGGGTGTTGAGTACTCCGTCGTTTGCAAAGGCCGCGTACGCGCCGGTCATATCGAGTAGGCGGACCTCGCCACCGCCGAGCACGAGGGTGAGTCCGTACTGGTTCGGGTCGCCAAGTGAGCTAAGGCCAAATGATTTCGCGAGGTTGATAGCATTTTGGATCCCCACCAAGTAGAGAACCTTAACCGCAGGGACGTTGATCGACTGAGCAAGCGCGGTCTCAAAGGTCATTGGACCCCGGAAGCTGTTATCGAAGTTGCCCGGTGCGTAACACGGGGACGTGCCGTCCGTCGTCTGTACCGGCTGACAGGCCGTAGAGAACTGTGTCGGGACATCGTATACGACCGTGTCGCGCGTGTATCCGTGCATAAGAGCGAGGGAGTAGATAAACGGCTTCATGGTCGAGCCAGGTTGGCGTAGCGCCAGGGTGGCGTTGTATTGGCCGTCTATCTTGGTGTCGAAGAAGTCTCTCGAGCCGACCATCGACAGTATCTGTCCGGTCGCGGGGTCAACAGCGACCAAGGAGGCATTCGATGCTTTGAAGTTTTTCTCGTTTGTAAGGGCGTAGGTGTTTACGGTCGCCTCCGCCTTTGCTTGTAGGTCAGCGTCGAGCGTGGTGGTCACCTTGAGGCCAGAGAGGAGAACGTTTGGTCCATACGTTTGTTCGAGCTGGTTAAGAATATAGAACACAAAGTGCGGCGCGATGATCGCGTTATGGGCGCCCGTGGCGAAGGAGACCTTCTCAGCCTTTGCGCTCGCGTACGCGGTGTCGTCGATAAACCCGAGTGTGTGCATGCGCTCGAGGACAAGGTCCTTGCGCGTCGCGAGCTCACCCTGGTGTGTTCCGTAGGGCGAATAGTACGAAGGAGCCTGTATCATTGCGGCGATATAGGCAGATTCAGCGAGAGAGAGGTCCTTTGCCGTTTTGCCAAAATATGCCTGAGACGCCGCCTCGACGCCGTAGAGAGTGCCGCCGAGCGGGATATTATTGAGATACGCCTCAAGGATTTTGTCCTTCGAGTAGTTTTCTTCTAGCTTGATAGCGAGCATCCATTCGTGGAGTTTGCGCACGATACTTTTCTCGTTGGTGAGAAGGGTGTTCTTTACCACTTGCTGGGTGATGGTTGAGCCCCCTTGCGCGAGGGATCCGCCGAGCGCATCGGCAAACATCGCGCGGATGATTGAGGTGAAGCGGATACCGCCATGGTCGTAGAAGCTCGAGTCTTCGATAGCGATTGCAGCGTTGATGAGGTTCGGTGAGATTGAGCCGATAGGCACGATCTCGCGCTTCGCGTCGCGGTTGTAGTCGTAGAGAAGAATCTGGCCCGTGCGGTCGTATATCTTGGTCGATTGGTCTTGCTGGCGCGAGGTAAAGGAGCCGATATCGGGCACCGGAGTGAACGAGACGTAGAAGAGGATGCAGCCCAATGCAAGAAACCCGATCCCAATCAGGGTAAGGATCGTGGCAAGGAGATTGTAGCGCCAAGAGTGGCTCATGACGGGTATGCTACCACGCCGTGCCGCGCGGGTGGCCGCTCAAAACATTTCCTCTTCGGTGGTGTCTTCGTCGATAGTCTCCTCGTCGAGCTCATCGCCGAGAGTGATGCTGTCAACGTCGTCGTCCATATAGGTCATATACGATGTATATGTAACAAAAATTTAAACTCATGCAAGCCTTTTTATTCCTACATGTGGATTGCACCTCGCGCGAGGGCGGTGATGCCGATGCCGATCGCGTCGAGCTCGTCGTCCAATCGCTTCTTTGTTGGTAGGGTCAGGAGCTTCGGAATCATGCGCGCCATCGCCGTTTTGTCTGCGCCGCCGTGGCCGGTTACCGCACTCTTTATCTGCTGCGGTGAGTACTCGACGACGGAGAGCGAAGCGAGTCCCGCGGCGGCGAGAATCGCTCCTCGCGCCTGGGCGACCCCAATCGCCGTTTTTTTATTAATGTTGAAAAAGAGCGTCTCGATGGCGACCACGTCAGGGGCGTATGTCGAAATTGCGTCGGTAACGGCACGCGAGATATGGGCGAGACGTTCCACGGTCTCTCCCTTGGGCGGAGTAATGCACGTACTCCACACCAAAATAGGTTTTGAGGCATTCCCCTCAACTACCGCGATGCCGAGCCGGTCGTAGCCCGGATCAATCGCCAGTATTCTCATAACCGCGCGCGTTGGTAAAGACTTGCTGGACGTCGTCGTAATCGTCGAGCATCTCAAGGGCCGCTTGGAGCTTCACTTCCTCGTCGTCGGCAACTTCTATGAGGGGTTCGTTTGGCACATAGGTCGTACCTTGTTTCGTAAACGCCCATACCGCAGCGCCTGGGGTCGCGATTTCAACCCCGAGGAGCGAAAGTTTGTGTTTCAAATCCTGTGTTGTTCGATTTTTATTGTCGGTCACTGCGCCGATCAGCATCGCGACTCCACCGGGGCCGTAGGCATCATAGACAATTTGTTCCAAATCACCGGAATCTTTTGAAAGGCCTTTTGCGACTGCGCGCTCTATGTTTTCTTTCGGCATGTTTGCAGCCTTTGCGCGGGAAATAGCCATCGAGAGACCCGGGGCAGTGAGTGTGCCGCCAGCCTTCTTCGACTCAAGGGTTATGAGTCTTGCATAGCGAGAGAATACGCGGCTTTTCGCGGCGTCGGTCACCGACTTCTGCCGCTGTATCTGAGACCATTTGTTATGACCGGACATACAAGGGTTATACTACACCAATACCGACAGTCCATGCTTACTGAAATAGCAAAAACCTTCATCAATGTTCTTCTTTCAATCATGGCGTACGTTGTGCTAGTCGTCGCTCTGTCTGTGGTCGTATCTTTTGTACCTCATTGCGCCGTGGCACTAATATATAACCCATGTCCCGGTGGTTGTCGGATTGTTTCAGATTATTGGTACTGCAATGTACTTAACTCAAACCTTTTTATATTTGGCGTACCGCTGGCAATAATCCTCCTTTTCAATTTTAGAAATACACTATCTAAAAAATAGTAGCTGTACCTTCAAGATATTCTCGACCCTTGGCGGTTAGGATGCGGCCGCGGCTCGCGCGCTCGAGGAAGCCAAGGCGAAGCAAATACGGCTCGTAGACGTTCTCGACGGTATCGGGCTCTTCGTGGAGAGCCGCAGCGAGAGCGTTCACGCCGGCGGGGCCACCACGGAAGCTCTTCAGTAGAGTCTCAAGGTAGCGGCGATCGTCTTTTGTCAGGCCGTACGCGTCGATACCAAAGAGTGCGCACGCTTCATCGCAGAGTGCTGCAGAAAGGTCGCGTTCGTGTACTTCTGAGAAATCGCGAATGCGCTTCAGAAGCGCGTTCGCGACACGAGGAGTGGCGCGACTTCTTGTCGCTACGCGCTCGATGACTTCTTCGGGTGCCTTGAGATTAAGCAGAGAGCCCGAGCGGCGGATGATGTCGCGCAGGTCGTCCTCGTTATAGAAATCGAGCTGGAACACACCACCACCGAACCGGGAGCGGAGTGGCCCTGAAATTTCCGCAACGCGCGTAGTCGCGCCGATGAGTGTAAACGGGGGAAGCGACAGTTCAACCGTCCTCGCCGAAGGACCTTTTCCGAGGACGAGGTCGAGGTGCCCCGACTCAAGCGCTGGGTAGAGGAGCTCCTCAATCTTGCGCGAGAGGCGGTGAATTTCGTCGATGAAGAGAATGGTGTTCGGCTCGAGGTTGGTGAGAATAGCGGCGAGGTCGCCGGCGCGCTCGATGGCGACACCCGAGGTGGTCTTGAGCGGTGCTTCGAGGGCGGCAGCGACAAGATTTGCCAGCGTAGTCTTGCCCACGCCCGGCGGACCGTAGAAGAGGATGTGCTCAGGCATTCCGCCGCGCTTCTTGGCGGCGTCGATTGCGATACGAACGTTCGCTTTTACCTGTTTCTGGCCAACATATTCGTCCCAGCGCGACGGTCTCAGCGCGGCGTCAAGAGAAGAGGGGAGTATCGAGCCATCTTTCGGGGTACTTGACATAAAATTTATATGATGCTAGCATTCTATCACAGATTGTTGATCCTGTTCATACTCCTCTAGGCAAGGCTTGACGGCTTTTGGCGTTTCCCCAAGGACTTCTTGGTTCACTACTTCGGTAGTGCTGCTTGGAATCTCCTCAGGTGTCTCGTCTTCCCCACATTTATGTGGGTTTTGCCTTGAGGACTATGGGCGGGATTTTCTGTTTTTATACTCGAACAACGGGCTTGCGGCTATACCGGCATGCCATAGAATGAAGACATGCACGAGCACGGCTCGCATTAACCGATTACATTCTATGCCACCGCAAATACAAAACCAGAATCAGGTCCAACATGAGACGCAGGGCGCTGCCGCACCGCGCACATCAAAGACTCTTCTCATCGTGTTCCTTGGTATCGTCGTCATTATACTGGCTATTCTCGCCATGGGTGGGATGAGTCGGAGCCACACTACTACTGCAAACAGTGGTGCGCCGGTTCTTAATGGTGCTACTACCTTTACGAGCGAGAAGGGTAGTGTGACCGTCGGTACGAAGCCAAACTAGTTTATCCGATCTTGGTGAGATCGATAGTATCAGCGACTTCGCTGATAGAAGTCACTCCCTGGAGTGCCTTGATGAGCCCGTCTTGCGCCATAGTGAGATAGCCCTGTTTCGAGGTGAAGTGCCTGATGTCAGCTTCGGGTGGATTGTCGCGAAGGAACCGCGCGAGCTCGTCGTCCATAAATATTGCTTCATAGAGACCAATACGACCCTTGTAGCCGGTCTCCTTATCATTTTCGGGTGCAGGTTCCCACACCGTCTCCATTTTATCGGGCAGGAGCGACTTGTCGGTGAGGGGTTCGAACACGGTTTCTAATAGTTTCTTTTCTTCGGCAGTAAGCGGACGCTCCTTTTTCTTATTTGGGTCGAGCTTGCGGAGAAGGCGTTGGGCCATCGAGACAGAGACGGCAGAGCCGAAGGATTTTGGGTCGGCGCCAAGGTCGACCAGACGGGGGAATGTGCCCGCGGCGCTGTTGGTGTGCAGAGTCGAGAGCACGAAGTGGCCGGTGAGCGCCGCTTGGATTGCGATATTCGCTGTTTCGCCGTCGCGGATTTCTCCGACCATGATGATGTCGGGGTCTTGGCGAACGATAGAGCGCAACCCTTCGGCGAAGGTGTATTTCTCGCCATCAACCTGAGTCTGCACGATGCCGTCGAGGTGGTATTCAATAGGATCTTCAACCGTAATCACCTTAATCTCCGGCTTCTGGAGCTCGCGGAGGAAGGAGTAGAGCGTCGTCGTTTTACCGCTTCCGGTTGGTCCGGTGGTGAGGAGCATCCCGTTTGGCTTCCGAATCTCTTCTTCGAGTCTCGCGAGGAGCTTCGGGTGGATACCGAGCTGAGTATAGGACACGAGGGTAGCCGCGGGGTCGAGAATACGCATCACGATCGACTCGCCGTACGCCCCCGGGATAAACGAAGAGCGGATTTCAATCTGAGTATCGTTCTTAATGATGCTGAAACGGCCGTCTTGTGCGCGGTTGGTGACGTTCAGCTTCACACCGGAGAGGAGTTTAAGGCGCGAGTTCAGTTGACGATAGGAGATGGGGTCGAAGTGATAGGCATCGGTCAAGATCCCGTCGATGCGCAGGCGCATGAGGGTGTCCTTCTCTTGCGGCTCAAAGTGGATGTCAGAGGCGCGGAGCGCAAACGCTCCCGCGAGGAAGATCTCGATAATGTGTGATACATGGTCGAGCGACTTGTCGGCGACGGCGGTTAGGAGCATCTGCTGAAGCGCGTCTCGGGTTACGCCCTCCTTCGCAAGTTTTGCGAGCAGGTCAGGGGTAATGGTGATGATGCCTGCGCGGGTCTTCTTCGCGAGCGACAGGTCGGCATAGCGTGAGAGCGCCTTATCGAAGCTTTTTTTGGAGATCAGGAATCCTTTTACGGTGTAGTCGAGCTTCTTAAGGTCTTCGAGGAGTTTCTTGTAGGCAAGGTTATTGGGGTTGTGTACCCCAACCGAGAGAGTTCGCGCAACCTTTTCAAAGGCGACTGCCTCTGCGGCGCGCGCGTCTGCCTCGGGGATGATGCGCAAAGCATCGCCGTCGATGTCGTGCGAACCGAGGTTTACGTAGGCGAGGCCGTATTTATCAGAGAGGAGTTGGGCAAGGTCCTCTTCTTCTCGGTCGCGCACGGCGGCTATCTTGGTAGCCTCACTCGCGATATCAAACGGCAGGTCCATACGTCAATAATAGCACCTAGATGCAGGGTGAAAGGGCAGCCCTTGACAAATGTGTTCTAGTGGTGTTATTATTTAATTCGGTCAATCGTGAGGTTTTTATGAAAATGATAATGGTTCATCCAAGACTGTGCGAAGCTCTTTGTGCGTGCTTGTGGGTTGCCGTTATGGCCCTCGCGGGCTGTGTGGCAGTGCCGAGGCCGGTCGCCGTCCAGCAGGTCTCCTCGCAGATGACCTGCGTGGGCGCGGTGCTCACCGACACCAGTGGCCGACAAGCGTGTGTAGCAACCTGGCAGCCGAGATTCTACCTCGACGCCCCGGAGCTGCACCCGTCTCCGTACGGCTTGGCGCCGCGCCCACAATCGTTCCTGTACTTTAACAATGGCCGGTTTGAGTCGTACAGCGACTCAGCCGGAAACTTCTACATGTGTATCAAATGCGGCGGGAGTGGACTCCGCCGATGATGCGCCACAGTGCGCCTGTCTCGCTTCTAGCGGGGCAGGCGCACTTTCACATTCGGCGGTACAATTGGCGTAATGGAGAAGGTAATTTCTACGCTAGAAGCATTTGAAGCTGAAGCGGCCGCTTTTGCAAAATCTCTCATGCCGCGTGAGAGCGGTGCGACACTCGTCACGCTCTCGGGCGAGCTTGGGGCGGGGAAGACTGTTTTTACTAAGGCGGTTGCGCACACGCTCGGTGTTGGAGATGTCGTCACGAGTCCCACGTTTGTACTCGAGAAAGTGTACCCGCTTTCAGGCCAGTCTTTCAAACAACTTATTCATATTGACGCGTACCGACTAGAAAAGGGCGCTGACCTTGGACCGCTTGAGATCGACGGGCTGATGAAAGACGCTCAGAACCTCATATTTCTCGAGTGGCCGGAGCGTGTGGCAGAGTCGCTACCCGTGCCCACGAAGAAAATAGCAATTGTCGTGAATGCCGACGGCACACGCACTATCTCGTATGAGTAAATACAGCACTGAGAAAAAGCGCATTGTACTCCTCGACTCACACGCGATTATTCACCGCGCATATCACGCACTCTTCGCCGCAGAGCTTACGGGGCCAACCGGCGCGCCAACCGGCGCGCTCTACGGGCTCGTATCGATACTGCTTAAGATGATTACTGACTTAAAACCCGATTACATCGCTGCGTGCTTCGACTTGCCCGGCCCCACCGTACGCCACGAAGCGTACGCGGACTATAAGGGTACGCGCACGAAGACTGACGACGCGCTTTCACAGCAGATTAACGAGTCGCGCAAAGTGTTCGAGGCGTTCTCGATTCCACTTTACGAACGGGCCGGGTTCGAGGCTGATGACCTGCTCGGCACCATCGCGCATGAGCTAAAAGCAGAGAAGGGGATTGATGTGATTATTGCCTCGGGAGATATGGATACGCTCCAGCTCGTCGATGGTGAGCGTGTGCGCGTCTATACGATGAAAAAGGGTATGAACGACACGATTCTCTACGACGAGAAAGCGGTTATGGAGCGTTTCGGATTCACTCCAACTCTCATCCCTGATTGGAAAGGACTTCGCGGCGATCCCTCCGACAATATCAAGGGCGTGAAGGGTATTGGTGAGAAGACTGCGACCGATCTCATCACCAACTTCGGCTCAATTGAGAAAATATATACAGCCCTTAAGAAGGGCGATGAAGCGTTTCTTAAAAAGGGAATAAAGGCGCGCATGATTGGCCTCTTGCGAGAGCACGAGGAGGACGCGCGCTTCTCAAAGTCGCTCGCAACGATTCGCCTCGACGCCCCTA
Source organism: Candidatus Parcubacteria bacterium (assembly GCA_046051155.1). Lineage (GTDB taxonomy): Bacteria > Patescibacteriota > Minisyncoccia > Phycocordibacterales > Phycocordibacteraceae > C7867-001. The sequence continues at coordinate 208 of JBJOOS010000008.1, read as the reverse complement.
TCGCGTTTACTCTCCCGGAAAAGGTGTGGAGTGAGACAGTAGAGTTGAAGAACGTGGTGGCTCTCTGCGACGAGTTCGGCTTCCGCACGTTGCGGGAGCGGGTGCGCAATACGCTTGCAAAACTAAATAGCGTCGGCGCGCAGGAGGAATTTGCCGAGTCCTCGGGTCTCGCCTCACTCGGAAGTGAGTCGCCAGACTCGCAAATTCC
>JBJOOS010000007.1:0-17922 GCA_046051155.1 Candidatus Parcubacteria bacterium | reverse complement strand
GTAGCTGGGTCTGCAGGAGGTCAACCCGCGTGAAGAAGAGGTTATCGGTCACGAAGCCGGCAATCATCGCCAGCGCCGAGAGATGCTTCTCGCGCTTCTGTGCCCAGAGAAGGAGCTGTTGCCGCATGCTGATATTCTACACGAACTTCCCTTTTATTTTTCTATGCGATATCGATTTTATTAAATTCTTTAAAGTATTTACTGAAGACTTTTTGGAATAACAATGTCTTTTCATATAACCAAGCAAAATGCTTTTCAGCTTCATTCCGACTGAAAAGGTTAGAAACTTCCCTCTTGATTTTAATACGTGAAGCAACTGCGGCATCAACCCACTCTGCCTGTTCACCTATTTCCTTTTCTATTTCGTCTCTTCGCTCCTGTAGAAACAGGAATAATTCTTTATTTCTACTTATATAAATCTCACAACCAAGTAAATTTTCTCTAGAGTTTATGGTTAGTGCCACATGCGCCTCAGAGCTTCCCATGCTAACGTCGTACCAGTGTTGTGGGCGCGGAGTCTGTAATCGAATTAACGCATCTTTCGTCCTGACAAAGGCCTTAAGCTTCGTCCAGAAATCAAGTTGCTGAAGCTTTGTATTACTCAAATCACTACCTGTAGAACCTGCCTTGATCGCCTTTGCCCACTCATTCGGACTGACCAGAATATCAAACTTCGGAGCAGGATTTGAGCCGTCAATCTGCCACAGCTCGACCTTGATAAGAAAATACCAAGTCTTTTCGTCAGTATGTTCATTAAGCCATTCAACTGCGCGCTGATGCTCTTCGCGTACATCACGAACAACCCAAACAATTATCTCCGCGTCACAGCCCGAAGCGTAAGTTATGATTTTCCCAAGATGATCGTGATCCGTATCTTCAAGTTGATTTTCGATGACGATCTTCCGGCCTGAACTTTCTTCTTCAGCCAAAATATCTAATCTAAACTGTCCAACGTTTGCTTCCGTTTTAATTGGTTTTATATCTACACCAATTTCTTCACCAAGCAAATCAAGATTCTCCTGTTGAGCCAGCCAGCTTGTAAAATCCGGTTCAATAGCCCAAACATCGCGTAGATCAATTTTCTGTAATTTTGCCAAATCTTTTTTCATTTTGAATTGGTGCTTGGACCCGGGCTCGAACCGGGGACCCCTTCCTCTTCAGGGAAGTGCTCTACCAACTGAGCTATCCAAGCTAGGGGGCTTATTTGCCCGCTTTAAAAGAGTCTATCAGCTTTTGAATATCTGCGGAAGTCGGCAGGCCGAAGGGGCCTGTCGCACTTGTGCCGGTGACTTTTGAATACGTGTTGATGAGTGGGCGCAGATAGACCTGGAAACTATAGACCGAGGCGAGGATGACGATAAGCCAGAGAATCCACTTACCGTAGGTCTCAAAGAGCTGGTGTCGGCGGACCGCCTTTATCAGGCGGTGATTCTCCTTCGCGAGCGCGAGCGTCTCCTGCACCAAGTGCTTAAGTTCGGGATCCATTGGTTCTAGTATAGCAAAGCTTTGTGGTCACGGATCGTTTTCTGCTGAAAACGTCCGCGACCCCGCCTCGCTCCGTCGCGCTCCGGCCGGCACAAAGTCGTTTCACTCCTTTGTGCCCCCCTCAGGAGTCGAACCTGAATCAGCTCGTTAGGAGTGAGCCGTTCTATCCATTGAACTAAGGGGGCCGAACAGCTATGCGGTAACGCCGAGTGAGGACACGAGCCTCTCCTTGTCGAAACCGATAATGAGCTGATCACCCACGAAGATAACAGGGACACCCATCTGACCTGACTTCTGGATCATCTCCTGGCGCTTCTCGAGGTCCTGTGCCACGTTGTACTCAGTATAGCCAATCCCCTTTTCCTTAAGGAAATCCTTGGTCATCTGACAGAAATGGCAGGTCGGCGTGCTGTAAATGGTTACTTGTTTGTCCATGTTTTTTTGTTAGTTAGGAAAGTATAGCACGTGGAGTTATCCACAGAAACCGAGGATTACTGTAGGAGATATTTTAATAAAGCCATGCGTATATAGAGTCCGTATCCTGCTTGTTTGAAGTAGACCGCCTTCGGCGAGCTGTCCACTTCTGGTAGGATCTCGTCGACCCGCGGCAGTGGGTGCATAATAATCGCCTTCGGCTTCATTTGTTCGACGAGGCTGTGGTCGATTCGATAGCATCCTTTGAATTTCTTGTATTCTCTCTCGCTCGCGAACCGCTCTTTCTGTATTCGCGTCTGATACAACACGTCGATGATACCGATAACGGACTCCAGGTCTTCAACTTCCTGAAACGTCGTCTTATGCTTCTGCAGGTACGCCTTAATATCCTCCCCGACCCTCAACGCCTTTGGCGATACGAAGTAGATCTGTACATCTTTGTATTTCGCCAAGAGGTACGTGAGCGACCGGATGGTCCTGCCGTGTTTGAGGTCCCCGACGAGGGCGACGGTTATCCCATCGATCTTGCCGAGCTCTTTCTTGATTGTATAGAGGTCGAGGAGCGCTTGAGTCGGGTGCTGGCCAGCGCCGTCGCCGGCGTTAATTATCGGCACTGTTGAGACGGAGGCCGCGCGACGCGACGCGCCCTCTTCATAGTGACGGAGGACGATCACGTCTGCGTAATTGTGTATCACGCGAATCGAATCCTCGAGCGTCTCCCCCTTAGCTGCTGAAGAAAACTCTTTTGCATTTTCCGTCGTGATGACGCTGCCGCCTAAGCGAAGCATCGCCGACTCAAAAGAAAATCGAGTTCTCGTACTCGGCTCATAAAAGAGTGATGCCATCACCTTCCCTATAAGCGGGCTACCCACTTTCTTCTGTAACTGGTCGGCACTAGAGAAAATGGCGTCGATGAGTTTCGTATCAAATTGCTGGGACTCAATCACGTGCTTCATGGTGCGGGTAGCGAGAATCGGACTCGCGTTTATTGCTTGGGAAGCAATCGTTCTACCACTGAACCATACCCGCGTTAAAACCAACTCAAGAACTGTTCCCACAACGACGGCGTCGAGGTCGCCGTCTTTACTTCTGGCGGCACCACCACAATAACCTCTTCTCCCGGCCGCGCAACTCCAAAGGAGGTGCGAATCGCCGCGTCCTGCCCTCTCGCAGTCGCGAGAGCCGCGAGATTCGCCTCGAGCGCAGTCTTGCGCCCCTCAAGCTCTCTGTACTGCATCTCTGCGTTATGCGCCTCAGTGACGGCGATCTTCATCTTACCGGCGAGCCCCCAAATGAGCGACACGAGACCAAACGCGACGACCAATAGGCCGCCTACGACAAGTCCCTGCCGCCACTGTTGCGCGCGCATGCGAGCAGTATAGCAAACACTGTCGGGGAGCTATTCAGAGGAAGATTGCACCATCTTCATAAACACCTCCTCAGGGATATTCACCTTACCCGTGCCACGCTCGAGCATCTTCTTCTTGCCGCGCTTCTGCTTATCGAGGAGCTTATTCTTGCGTGAGACGTCGCCGCCGTAGAGGTATCCGGTCACGTCCTTGCGCATCGCCGAGAGCGCTTTTGAGGAAATGATCTTACCCTGCACCTTCGCTTGGATCTTGGTGACGAAGAGCTGCTTCGGGAGCGTGTCGTGCAGTTTCTCCACCATCTTCTCGCCTTCTTCGACCATGCGCCTGCGGGCTACCACGCGCGCGAACGCGGCGATAGGCTCCTCGGCGACGAGAATGTCGAGCTTCACCACGTCTGCGATGCGCTCGGGGAGAATCTCGTACGAGAGCGACGCGTAGCCGGAGGAGAGGTTCTTGAGTTTGTCGAAGAAGCCGCGCATAAGTTCTCGAAGCGGCATCTCGACCTCCATCTCGATACGACCATCCTGGAAGGTCTCGGTGCGAAGCGTGAGCGCCTCGTGGTCGTAGAGGGTCTGGATAAGTGCGCTCACCGACGCAGGCGGCGTGATGACAATCACCTTCGCCCACGGCTCTTCAATCTGCGCGATATCGCCGTATTCAGGGAACTTCGCGGGCGTGTAGATAGTCTCGCGCACGCCGCTCGTCTTCGTGACGATGTATGAAATAGTCGGGATAGTGACCACGAGTGTGAGCCCGAACTCGCGGCGCAGACGCTCAGTGACGATTTCCAGGTGAAGGAGCCCGAGGAAGCCGCAGCGGAATCCCCTGCCGAGCACGCCGGAGGACTCCTCTTCAAACGAGAGCGAGGAGTCGGAGAGGCGCAGGCGCTCCAGTGACTTGCGCAGTAAAGGCAGGTCGTCTTGATTCTCTGGATAGACCGAGGCCCACACGACCGGCCGCGGCCGCTCGTAGCCCTCGAGCGCCGGTAGGATACCCTTGGTGAGACCTATAGTATCGCCGACTGCCACGACTCCCGGCTCCTTGATGCCGGTAACGATATAGCCGATTTCTCCTGCTGACAGCGAGTCAGACGGTGTCTCTCCGGGAGTGAAGATACCGGTCTCAAGCGAGATGAAATCCTTCTCTGCCGCGCGGAAGGAGAGCGACTGGCCCTTCTTAAAGGTCCCGTCGAAGACGCGCAGGTAGATTACGACGCCACGATGGGTGGAGTAGGAGAAGTCGAAGATGAGTCCGCGCGGCTCGTCGCTCGTGGTTGTCGCGGGCGTCGGGGGCGGCACGCGCTTCACGATTGCTTCGAGCAGTTCTGCAACGCCCGCCCCGCTCTTACCAGACACTGCGAGTACAGTGTCCGGCGACACGTCGAGGAGCTTCGCGAGTTCACTACTTACCTCTTCGACACGCGCGGCAGGAGAGTCTATTTTTGAAACAATAGGAATGATCGTGCATCCTTGCGCTCTCGCGGCCGCGAGCGTGGTCAGCGTCTGTGCCTGTACACCCTGCGTAGAGTCCACAAGAAGAAGCACCCCCTCGACAGCGTGGAGGGCGCGCGACACTTCGTAGGAGAAGTCGATGTGTCCGGGCGTGTCGATAAGATTGAGCACGTACTGTTTGCCGTCGAGCGCATAATTCATACGCACCGGCTGCATCTTAATCGTGATGCCGCGTTCGCGCTCGAGATCCATCCGGTCGAGTACCTGGTCGCGCATCAGACGCTCTGGTATCGCGCCAGTGCGCTCAAGGAGACGGTCGGCGAGCGTCGACTTGCCGTGATCGACGTGCGCGATGATTGAGAAGTTCCTGATGTGTTCTTGGTTCATATGTTTGATACCGGTTCCTCGGCAGACGTGGTAAGGGCGGCAGACCGCTCGGCAGGCACCCGCATCAGCCGGTCAAACGCGCTTGCCATAATAAGAATCTCTTCGTTCTCAACAAAAAACAATGTCAGAGCGGCCGCAGAGAGACCAACGACGCCAGCGATAAGGCCTTGGATAAAGACAGAAGCAAGCGTGGTCAAGGGCGCGATATCGCCGAGCAGGAACAGTACGAAGTATGCGGCCGTACCGCCTACCACAGCGGCAACCGTCCCGTCGAGAAACGGCCGCACGAGTGCACGACCGAGCCCTGGTGCGACCTTGCGCAAGGCGATAAGCGAAAGGAACACGAGGAAGAATTGCCCGAGTATATTCGCGAGCGCGATGAGTAGGATCGGCGAACCAGGAACATCGCCCACCTTCAAGAAGTGCGCGAACCACGCCGGGAACCCATTCGCAGGAAGCGCAAGTAGCACCACAGCCAGCGCGATGGTAAACACACCGCCCGCGAGCTGGTACGCAAGCGGGCGCCACGACTGTTGCGCGGCATAGAGCGCCCGAGAGAAGAGTAACTCGAGCGCATCAACAACGAGTCCGACGACACAGACGACAAGGAGAGCCGCAGTGAGCCGTGTCGCGTTCCAGTCAAATGCGCCCGTCCCCAGAATCACGCGCACGATATGCGCACGCAAGACGGCGATCAGTCCGAGGAACACGATTGACCAAAGGATGATGTGCCGAGCGCTCGTGGAAAGGATCTTCAAGAATTCTTCACGTTTGCCAAGTGCGAGTGCCTCTGAGAGCGCAGGAAACGCCGCGATGGCATACGAAGAGCCGATAAGCGCGAGCGGGACCGCCTCGAGATTCCCCGCAAACGTGAAGACCGAGATCTCACCCGTGCCCAAGCGCGACGCCATCGCCGTCAGCACGAGGACGGTAACCGCGTTGACCCCAAGCGCGAGCGAGCGGGGTATCGAGTTGCGGACGACTGGCACCATAGTCAACAACGTCGGCATACGCAGCCGAGGGAACACTCCTGCGCCGGCTAAGACCGGGATGTGCACGACCAGGTATGCGATCGAACCGAGCACGACGCCCGCGCCGATGCCTACCAATCCCCAGTGCGGATAGAGCACCATCGCACCAAAGATGATGCCGAGATTGTAGAGGAGCGGCGACAGGGCGAAGATCATAAAGCGTCGATGCACTTGGGTAACGCTCGCGAGTACGCCCGTGAGCCCAAGTAGAATCGGCTGTATGAGGAGGAGGCGCGCAAGGAAGACAAACTCGCCGTAGTGCGCAGAGGTAGTGAAGCTCGGATACAGAAGGCCGAGGAATTGCGGCATGAAGACGCCGAGTACAACACACAGCACGCCGCCCGCGCCAAGCAAGAACGTCGCCGACTCAGACAGCAGCTGCCGCGTTTTCTCTCTATCCATTCCTGTGATGCGCGGGATAAGCACGTACGCACTCACGAGCGAAGAGACAAGGGCGAAGACAAGATCGGGCACGCGGAACGCCGCGTAGTAGAGATCGAGCACCTGCCCTGCGCCGAAGGTGTGAGCAAAGGCTCGATCGCGCAGAAGCGCCAATGCTTGGGAGGCGAGTGTCAGAGCGGCAAGCAAGTACGCGGCCTGGTGCAGGCCGCGTACTGGTGCCGCGATGCGCTCTAAGATACGTCGAACCATTCAACCCATCTTACCGCATCTTCTCACTCACTTCTATCGAGAGGCGTTTACTGCTGAGGAACCGGAGTAACCGAGAGGAGGTTAACCGGGAATGGATTCTTCCCTTTTGACAACGCGTCGATCAGAGGAGCAACCTGTTTTGCATTATCAGCCGACAAATCTGAGATTACCTGCATCTGCGCAAGAGCGTTCTTCAGGTCACCCTGCTTGGCGTAGACCGCGGAGAGGAAGTAACTTGCGTTTGCGAACTGGTGCTTATCGCTTGCCTGTATCGCCGCAGTGAGAGCTGAGACTGCACCAGGAAGATTGTTGTTCGCTGCACTCAGGATGCCGACCTGGAAGAGCACGCTCGGGTCATTCGGAGTGAAGTATGCCGTAGCAAGTGCGGCGTTGAGCGCGTCCTGCAGATTGCCCTGTGCTACCTCAAGCTGTGAGAGGAGGAATATCGCTTCCGGATAGTCCTGCTTCAGCGTGATAGCTGTCTTCAGATTATCTATTGCGTCCTTAGCGTCCTTGTTCGAGACGTTGAGCTTCGCGAGCACAAACGGAATCTGTGGGTTCGTTGGGTTCAGCATGATCGCCTTCTGATACGCGGTCTTAGCGCTGTCGTAGGCACCCGAGACGCCAAGCGGGACCGCCTGAGCGTAGAGATTGCCGAGCAGTACCCAGCTCTGGTAGTCACCCGGAGCGAGGCGGGTCGCCGTGAGCGCGGAGTTGATACCTGCCGAGAGCGTAGTCTGGAACTGCTTCTGAGCGTCAGACGCGGCGAGGGTTGAGTCAGCGGCTATCTGATTCAACCGAGCGTTCGCGATGCTTGCCTGGATCTGATACGCCGGTGCGTTTGGTGCAAACGAGATCGAGCTCTGTGCGGCTTGGCCGGCGTTATCGAGATTGCCGGTGGTCGAGAGTATCGCATTTGCCGAGCTCAGTTCCGCTACAGAGACGTAATGGCCTACGAGCGAGTACGCGACTACCACCGAGCCGAGAAGTACCAAGGTAAGCGCGAAGACGATGATGAACCCGACGCGCGGACTTCTGGCGAAGATGATTCCCCACTGACCGCTCCCTTCAGCAAAGCGAGTTGTAGAGATGAAGAGTCCGGTAAACACGAAGGCCAGGGCGAGCAGAACCGTGTTTGGCAAACCGAAGACCGCAACAGTGAAAAGGTACACTGCCGCGACAAAGGACAAGATCGACACCGCACGAGTGTAGTTGTCTTTCGGAGCTTTCTGGATAAGCGTGCGTAGGCCGAACACGATCAAGAGACCCAGGAACGCGATCCACGCGATGACTCCGACAAGACCCGTGGTGACAAAGGACGTTGGGATATAGCCGACACCGGACGAGAAGTTCGCATTCCAGAAGATGGTCTGGTTGAGAGAGACGTCACGATTCTTGAGCCACTGTGTCCCGAAGGAGGTCGGGCCACTACCAAAGATTGGTGACGTCGCATAGGTCTTCTGAGCGATGGTCATAGTCGACTGCCACGACGGACGCACCGAGACGATGTTTACGTGGAGGCTGTTTGCGAGAGCTTGTCCGAGGGTCCCGCCAATGAGGAAGAAGAGTGAGACGGCGAGGATGCCAAGCGGCAAAACGAGCGAGCGGTGACCACTCTCTGGTGTATCCATCGACGTTGACATGTGCGTATCACCCACATCGTCGAGGTCGTTGTCTGAAGAACCCTTCGAGCGACGCATAACCGACTCCACGAAGAGGCCGAGCGAGACGAGTGCGAGAAGTGTCCAGACCAACGAGGAATTCGCTACGGCGAGCAGAACGAGGGCGCCGACAACGCTTCCCGTAAGGATACGGCGAGTACGCATTGGCGTATCGAGGAAGCGAAGTGCAATAAGCGTACCGACGACACCGAGGCCAAGTACGAATGCGAGGTCTTCATATGAGCCAACAAGAGAAACGGACGGTGAGAGAGTGCCGGGAGCAAACTGGCCCACTACGAGGATAAGGATCTCGAGCGCGACGACGATACAGAACACGAAGGCGCTTGCGCGCAAGAAGGTGCGATAATTCTCCGGGCGGCGCAAGAGAAGTGCGGAGAGAGAGCCGAGCACTGCTGCAATCAGCACGAATCCGAGCGTGTCTGGCTCAAGCGATAGGCCCCAGAATGCACTGTCAAACATGGACCCAGAGAAGGCTGCTGAAAGTGCGTAAGCGATAACCGGCAACCACAGAGCACCAAGAAGAAGGCGCGGCGGGAAAATAGCGTTGCCGCGAGAAAGTCGCGCGAGAATAAAAACCGCGAGAGTCACGAGCGCTCCAGCGGCAAGTAAGAAGGTCTTAGTCGCGAGGAAAGGAACCGCGAGCGACGGGATGAACATAAACAGCGAGACGATAACAGTTGCGAGCAAGGCCCAGACACCTATCGTGTCGAGTGAACGGCGTTTTGACATAGTCTGTTCCGGAGGCATGGTTAAATTTTTATACTTAATTGATGATAATACTGTAAGTATATATTTACCTGTGCTTCAGCAAGGGCCTATCCACACATTTTCGTAAGGTGACACCTTACGTTTCTATTAATTCCATTGACTCCGCGAGGTGACACCTTATAATAAGTAGCAATGACGACAAGGAAAGAGGCTTTTGTAGTTGGCAACTGGTATCACTGCTACAACCAGAGCATCGAGGGACGCTTATCTTTCGCAGATTCTAGAGACTACTATCGCTTTCTTGAGCTCCTCTACCTAGCAAATGACGAGCTCCCTCTCCGGCGTGACGACATCGGCGCGAGAAAGTTTGAAGAAATCGTACGTCTATCCCGAGGAAAACGCCTTGTCGCCATAGGCGCATTCTCTCTTATGCCAAACCACTTCCACCTAGTCCTCAAGGAGGCCGTAGAGGGCGGTATTACTGCCTTCATGCGGAAGTTAGGCACATCGTATACGCTCTACTTCAATTCGAGGCACAAACGGGTCGGAAACCTCTTCCTTAAGCCCTTCAAGTCGCTTGGCGTACCGCCAGATCACCGCCTACAACGCCTGGTGAGCTATGTGCACTGTAGTCCAGCGACACTTTTAGAGCCGAAATGGAAGCAGGGACCGGTCGCTGACCCCCAATTCTTAGGGGAACACGTAGCCGCATACCCGTATTCGAGCTACCCCGTACATACGGGGGCTCCTGCTCAGACCAGTCCTGTCGTGGACGCAGAAATATTCTCTATGGTACGTCCCGTCCCTATACAAAAGATGCTCCAGGAAGCCCGCCTGTACTGTGCCGATTCTAATATCCCCTGAGTACCATAGTTAGTATTATGTGTGGTATAATACTCCCGGACCCTTGGTTAGACGATCGCTCTATACAATAGTATCGAGAGGAAAGTCCGAACATGCACCTGCCTCATTGAGGCTGGTAGTTCGGTAGCGGGTAACGCCCGTCGTCCGCAAGGATAGAGGTGACCACAGAGACGCCAAAGGCGAAAGCCCTCGGATCCCCTCGGGGATAGTCCCGTCGAGACACGGGAGTGCAACGAATAAATCCTTACCTGCATGCAAGGCCGTGCCCAGCACGCTATATGTGTGACGGGAGTGCCGCTTGATCCCGTTAGTAATAGCGGGACCAGATAAATGGTCGTCCGCGACAGAATTCGGCTTATCGACCAAGGGGAAAAATGCAAACACCCACGCTCCTGCGCGGGTGTTTGCTTATCAGGGACTACCTTCGGAGATGCGTTATACGATCTCGCACGTGCCCCCTGCGCAAGCGAGCTCCTTCTTCATGTCGCTCTCATCCTGGCGCTCGTAGGCGTAGAGCTTGGAGTAGTCGACCTTCGGGAAGCGTGCGATGCGGTCATTGTACTCAGTCTCGGTAATTGTCTCGTACGGAGCAAGGCGATACACGTGGTTCGAACGTGGGAGGAACGAGAGACCCCCGATTATCTCCCAGTTTTTCTGAACCCAATCGACGACGGGAATCCACTCATTTTCGCTCACTGAGATGGTCGCAGATGGGTTGTGCTCGGTGAAATTGAGCTTTACTCGCTTCCAATACTCGAGCTGTTCAAGCGCTGAAAGGTCATCCTTGAATCGAGCCTCCTTCGAGTGATCGGGCGCCCTTACCGGGAACTCGAGTACGTAGGTATTTGCGTCTTCGAGTGACTGCCCTACTTCTGGGTAATACGGGACCCCCTGGTCGCGCATCATCTTAAAGAGTGAATCCGTGGCGCTAATGCGCACGCGACGGATATAGTACGGCGCGTGACGCGGGTGGATGCCGGAAGCGCAGTTGAAGGTTTGCGAGACCGTGCCCGAAGGCTTCACCGCAGTGACCGCCATCGACTGTGCGACGCCGAAGCGTTTTGCATAGAGCGCGTTGGTCTTGACTGCGACGTCACGAACCTTACGCATCACCTCTGGCTGGCGTGCGACCGGCGAGTCCCATTGACCCGTTATCGAGACGCCAAGGAGTCTCTCTGCCGCGCAGTGATCAGTCCACTCCTTTGATATGTAATTGAACTTCGTGAGAGTCGACTGGTAGGTGCCGAGGATAGCGGCGAGACGTGCCTTACGGAGGAGCGATGCTTCGGTGTCATGCGCCCGGGCGATGACCTCTGACAGGTTACAGAACTGCTTCGACTGGAGAATGATCTCGGCACACGGATTGGTGCCGATCGAGCCGCGTACGACGCCGTCGGTACCGATAAAACCTACGGTCTTGAAGTGATCCACACGACGCTTCGGTAGCGTTGCTGCGAGTGATCCGCGGTTGAAGATACCCCGCTCGCCAGCCCCGCTCTTCATAAGCGCAACCCATTCGTCCATGAGCTCGGTGTTGGTCGGCGGCATCTCGTAGACTGCAGAGTTGTTGGCGACTGATCGGTGAGGGTCGGTCATATAGAACTGACCCTTCTTGGCATCGCGCATTTCAATATCATCAAGATCAGAGAGCGAGATCATAGCTGTGCGACGAACCCCGCCAGCGACCACACACTCGCCAATCTTGCAGATAACATCGTGTGCGTCGATAGAGCGCAGGCGCCTGCCCTGACGACGAAGGATTCGATCACGCGCGAAGGTGAGCAATGAGCGAAGCGGTTCTGGACCGGAGGCCTTGCCGCCCATCGTCTTCAAACGTGCTCCCGCAGGACGGATCTGTGAGAAGTCGAAGTTAATGTCCTTGCCGGAGTACCAAGTGCGTAGCCCGAGCGTGAGCGCGTCGCACCACCCCTCCTTGGAGTCGGCGATGACGTGCGCCGGCAGCGTTTCTCCTGTTTGCTTCATAATCTGCGGGAGCTGTTCAATATTTTGACTCTCAACAGCGAAACCGACACCGCACCCCTGCATTGATAGGTACATAATCTCGGCGAAGTCTTCGAGCTTCACAGGCGCAGTAAACGTGCAGTTGTAGGCACAGGTGTTACAACGGCGCGCCGCCTCCCCAGAAAACTGCATGAGACGCATCGAGGGCATAATTTCCTGCTTTAAAATGCTCGTGCGCACTTCGGCGTATTCCTTCTCAGTCAATTTATCTCCCAGATTCTCGCGCATGAAGCTGACGTACCGATCGACCGTCTCGATCCATGTCTCGCGACGTCCCTCTTCAGGAATCCACTTCGCATAGGTGCGCAAATACACGAACTCGCCAAGCAGGTTTCCGTCGAAGTATTTCTTGCTCTCTGCGGCGAGTTTCTGCACCGATGCGGGGACTTCGACATGCGCGGCGCGCAGTTGTGCGCGCTTGTCGCGATAGAGAATGTACGACTTAGCCGTCTTGACGTAGTCGTTGAGGATGAGATATTTCTCGACCGAATCTTGTATGCCCTCAACTGTCGGGAGGAAGCTCTTGTACTTCTTCGCAAATCGTCCGAGTTCGCCGGCGACCTGGTGCGCGACGAGCGTCGCGTCATCTTGACTCCCCTCGCCCGCTACTGCCATCGCCTTCCAAATAGCGTTGGTGATCTTGTCGAAGTCGAACGGGAGAAGGCGGCCATCGCGTTTCTCGATTTGCGGGATCATCTCGCGGTAACGCTTTGTCTCCTTGGAGACTGGCGGCTCCGCAATCTTCGGAACGCTCACGGCGACTGTCTTCATACGTGCGGAAACCTTGGCGACTTTTGGCATAACAAGATGAAAGGGTTAGAAATAATAATTGGCTCTTTCGTTCTCGTAATTTTACTCCTGTTCAAACAAAATGCCCTGTGGATAGTATTATTGCGAAACGACTGGAAAACTTTTCAATTTAAATGCCGTACTCGTTACTACTCTGTATTCATCTACAAATCCCATAGATGTCTTAAGGACATGTAGAGCCGGCACTGTCGGATAAAAGACATTTGGAAACATCAGCGTCGCCAGGCCTTGCGCAAATGAGATAGCTTGTCCTTTATCGTGCACCCAGAATGTCCAGAGTAGAAGGGTTTAATCGATTCTTAAGGACAGGAACGTAAACCGTGATTCTTGAACGAAGGAAGATGTCTTATAGAAAAACGTGCGCCAGACTCCTAAAATGAGGGCGAGAAATACTGCGTATTGCCCCTAGCGAAATGCTATACACCCCACCAACTGGCGATTTCCTTAAGCTCATCGCAAACCTTCTCAAGCCGCTCGAGAAGGCGCTGTTTTTCACGTCCGAGCTCGCCACGCGCTCTTGCCAGGCCGAGGAGCACAATTTCTTCGCGTAGCTTTTTCTGAATCGCAAGCAGTTCATCGCCATATTGATCCCCCCGTCGCCCAACTAAGATGAGCCACCACCTTCTTAGGAAGCGCCATGCGTACGTACCGACAAAGAAGGCGACGAGGGCGATGATACCGATAAGCAGGAATACGGACAGGTAATTGAGTACGAGCCAGCTGGTAGCAAGGAGGCTACTTGAGATGGGGAACCATAAGATAGTGAGCCCAGAGGCTGGTGTCGTTATGGTCGGCACTTGCTGGGCCGGGGTCGTGGAAGTGGCTATGGACGTCGTACTTACTACGACTGGTGCCACTGGTACCACCACCGGAGACACGTGAGGGGGAGGTGGTACATACGCCTGTATTGCGATGTTTGCACCAGCGCTACTGGTGAGCAGTTCTGTGCCCTGTCCATCATTTGCAAGTACTGAGCCAGTCGAGTAGGTGACGTTGGCCGTACCGCCTGAAATAGCACGGAAGGTGATACCGAGCATCTTCGCTCCTGACCCAGTAAAACCAGGATTCAATACGACGCCCTCGAAGTTAACCGTGCCAGCAGAATTGGAAAAGGATGGGTCCTGGACCCAGAGCGACGCTATGGAATTCGCCTTTGAAATAGACACGACTTGAAGCTTGTCTGCCGGAAATGACACGACCCCCGAGGAGGCGTTCATCGCCTGATCATTGCTTGAAACGAGCACGTTGACGGTAATCGTCTGTCCAACGCTCACTGAGCCATACGCGGGCAACATCGACAGCGTTGCGGCAAACGCAAAAGACGGCAGGAAGAGTCCTGCGAATGCGAGTACTGCAAAAAGAGCTTTGGGTATGTGCATTATTAATCTCTACGCCAAGCGAACAAAAAACCCGCAACTACACCTAACAGTATAGCGACAATTGCGTACAGTGCGTATCGAGTTATTGCCGCGGAAGTGAATAGACGCTCCTTGCGCGCGTTACCCGCATTGTCGTACGCGACGACCGTAATCAGCGCGTCTGCGTCCTGATTCTGGAGCACGTAGGAACTCTCGCCTGCTATGCACGACCCGAAGAGCCCTTCACACACTTCGTAGTGCGACATCCCCGACCCCTTGTCCTGCGTGGCGAAGACGAGCACCTTCTGATCGTTGAAAGCGCTGGGAGTCTGTGCTATTTGAATCGTAAATGGCTCTGGCGGCGTGACGTCGACCTGCTCTGGAGTCGTTGAGAGGTTCGCCTTGTTTGAGACAGCGAGTTGCGCGGGTGCCGTACGTACCTGCGCCGCAGTTCCCTTTCCATCATTCAAAAGCGCCTGCAAATCGCTCAAGGAAAGAGCTCCCAAGCCCTCGCCCTTAGCATGCAGAGTGACGACAAAGAGAAGGCCGTGAGTCCCGTTGTACCCGCCCGGAGTAATACCTGAAAACGAAACCGAGCTAGAGGCGCTGGCTACTGGTGCTTCGATCCAGATCGGTACGATAGAGCCACCATCACTGACCGAACGCACTTCAAGATTTGCCGGGGCTGAGAAGGTGCCCCCGACGGCGTTGACCGTCTCTTTGTCGGTATTGAGATATACGCTCGCGAGAACGTCGCTCCCCGGCGCGACAGCCGTACGAGACACCTCGACCGTAAACTGCGCGGCGTACGCAGGAGTAGCCGCCAAAAGGCTAAAAACGGCTGTTCCTACGAGAATGCACTTTCTGTATCTATATAAATGTATGGTCATAGGTAGGGTTAGCCGGTCCAATAGAACGCCATGATACTGAAGTCCTTAAGGTCGACCTTCCCATCACCCGAAAGCTTAGTCTTCTCGATTTGGAGAAAAGGACCAGTCACAAGCCGCTTATACCAGTACGCAGTAATCGAGAAGTCGACCAGGTTGACCTTACAGTCGCTGTTGACGTCTCCCCGGGCCGGACACGTGGCCGCGGCAGACGCGGCCACGTTCTCCGTACCGACGATGAAGCCTACCGACTTACCGAAGGAACTTATCTCCCCCGCAACGGCCGCCTTCGACTTCGCTGAGTGGTTACCCATCTCGAGCGGCGAAGTGTCGAGATTGAGCAGGTACACACCACCCGTATCTGACTTCGCGTTCGCAAATATCTCATTCTCGGAGTTAATCGAAATGACGATATCTGAGGTCGGCGACGACTGGCCGAAGATGGCGATATTGTCGCCCTGCTTTACCTCGCTCTTGTCGGCCGAGATTGAAGGTGCGATGAAGATACCACCGACATTCGTCGTCGCCCCATCGGTGAGACTCACCGGGAATGAGAGGAGTGCCGAACGGTTGCCGTATTTATCTTCGCCGTATATCGAGAAGATATAGCTTCCCGCGGTCATGTTCGATAGGCTGATCTGAAACTTTGCGTCCGCTCCTGCTGTGGTGACGGCGACTACCTGAGCGTCCTTCAGCAGAGTCACGGTGCTGTTGGGGTACGCACGTCCAGAGAAAACCGCCGCGGTACCACCGTATGTCGTCCCGCCACCTCCTCCTCCCCCACCCCCACCCCCTCCACCACCGGGGTTGCCGCCACTGCCTCCACCACCGGTAGGAGTCGCCGAGACTTCGGTCGACGTCGCGATGAAGTTCCCAAACCCGTCTTTAGCAACAATGACAAAGTGATACGGAGTGCCGTTGGTGAGCCCACTGACCGTATCAGAGGTCACGTTCCCTAGCGAGGTAAACGTGTACGGCCCGCCCGAGACCGTCGACTGCCCTACCGAGTAGCCTGAAACATTCCAACCTTGGAACCCGTTTGAGGCGCTCCACGAGAGAGACACTTGGTCTACGCCGGGGGTCGCCGAGACGACTGGAGTCGAGACAAACGGATAGGTCAAAAAGCCCGGATTGGACGAGAAACTGCTCGCGGTCGAGGTACCCGTAGCCAGCTGAGATACAACACCCCAGAGCTGGAAGCCGGTTGAGGTGCCGTACCCCGACGGAGCGATAACCGGATCCTCCATCTGGAAAGAGGCGGAGTTAAATTGATCCGCATGAGCCATAGATAAAAAGCCCACAAAGAAAAAAGCAGAAAGAACGGTAAGCCCGACCCCTTTCATTACTTAGCAGTATACCGTGTCAAACGCGCACTCTCTGCACCACTTTTGTGCACAAGAGGCGTAACTAAGGTGTCGTCGAGGCAGTGTCAGCTGGCGGGGTTGAGTCAGCAGGTGGCAGAACTGCGGTATCCGTCGACGGAGTACTACTGCCCGAATCGGTTGGAGGAGTCACGACAGGAGTCGATGTACCAGTATCTGTTGGCGATGTGCTAACGCCGGTGTCAGATGGCGGCGGGGTCGGCGTGCCAGAGCCTGAAGAGGACGGCGGTGTCGGCGGAACAACGGCTGGAGTGGTCGTCGCGCCACTTGCCTGCACCATCTTGAGGAATTGTTCCTGTGTCACGCAGACCGAGCCGACGCAGAGATTGTCGGTGTGCACTTCGCGCGCGAAGACCTTGTCGAAGACGCCAAAGGTCGCGGCGAGTGCGGTGTGGAGTCCCGAGCCAAGACTCGAGAGCGCCGAGGTGAGATCGCTTACGAGCCCTGTACTCATCGCGGCGACTGACTCGCCAAACGTACTCGACGCAGTCGACGTCGCAACCACCATCGCAGTCGTCGTCCCCACAGCCTCTGACGTACTTGCCGCATTCTCGAGGCGAGCCAGTCGTGCTTCGAGGGAGTCAACCCGTATCGTGAGGGCACTCACGTCGCTGCGTACTGCCTGAAGGTCGGTGAGTGTATAGGTCGCGAGCTTGTAGAGGTCGACGTTGCCATCGCTTGCGAGGATGTTCTCGAGGGTGCTCGTGGTAGCGGTGCCGTTCGTCGAGGTGAAGAGTGTGGCCATCGTCGGCGAGAGCGGTACTTCGTACGAACTCGCGCTGACCACTCCAGCGATGGAGAGTTGCGGCAGGAGGGTCAGGCTGTTTATTGATTGGGCAACCATCTGGTTAACGCTGTCTTCGATCTTCATGCCGGCGATACGATCGGCCACGAGCGACTCCACCTGCTCAACCGCCAGGGACTGGTTGCGGCGAGAGATCAGGACCTTAATCTTGCCGGTGCCCGAGCTGAGGGACTCGAGTGCGATACCGACGGTAGAGGCACCACCGTCAGCGCGCATCGCGTATCCGGGAGTGGAAGAGGCAGAGGTGAGCGAGTCGCCGACGTTAATCGGGCCGTTTTCTGCTGATGCATACGCATCGACCTGTCCCAACATACCGATAACGGCGTAGTGGGAGGGATCGCTCTGTGCGGCGGTTAGGTTGTTGCCGAGGAAGGATGGCTTGGTGGAGACGATACCCATGACGTTGTTGTCTGCTCCGCGATCGCAGCGCTTGACCGCATTACTCACGAGCACGTCGACGCAGACCGTCTCGCCCGGGAGGAGGCCGGCACTGTTGGTATAGAAGTACTCGGCGTAGTCGGCGCCGACAGCTGCCGCGGTATCGGAGAACACGGCACCGTTGGCGTTAACCCTGAAGATGTATGTGGACGGAGA
>JBJOOS010000006.1:0-18397 GCA_046051155.1 Candidatus Parcubacteria bacterium | reverse complement strand
CCGGTGGTCACAAGCTGGAACGGGACAGTGGCGGCAGGGACCTTGGCGGTTGGGACGGGGACCGTATATCCTACGCCTACGACAGCGTATCCAACGCCGAGTACGGGAGGGTCTGGCACGCCGCTTCCGCAGACTAGTATTCCCTTTGGTTCTACGTCATGCACCAAATATGTCGCTCAATCTGGCAGCGCGAGCGCAAATACAACTCATGCGCCTGTGTATAAAAGTATTCAGGCAGGAGTGAGTGCGCTTGCACCCGGGGATACGCTTTGCATCGCTCCTGGTACGTATCAAGAAATCGTAAAGGTAACAACCTCTGGAACATCAGCAAGCCCTATCACCATTCGCGCGCTAGATCAGAACAACAAGCCTGTAATCGACGGCTCATACGTACTACCAACAGGTCCCGCATACGGCTGCTATGAATACTCGACTGAAGCACTTACAGCTACTCAGGCGGTCGTACCGGGTTATTACGCAAAAGGAATCGATCCGAACGCAAGTGCAGGTCCATACCCGAAGCTCGCGTGCGGAACGGGAAGTGGGACCAATGGGAGCATGCTCGTCCTGATTCAGGCGAACAACATCATATGGGACAGTATCGACATCACACGTTCTCGCGGGATCGCTCTCCTTATGGGAAATGGTGTCAGGGACCAGGGCGGAAATACCCCTTGCTCAGGCACCACAGAGTGCGCGTGGTATTCGAACATCAAGTTCTTGAGGAGCGATGTCAGCCACATACGTGGTACCGGCATCCAGATTATGCAGGCCGACGGCGTGCTCTTTGATGGCGGCTCGATGGAAGACAGCAATAACACGGCGGCATACGAGAAGGCAGGGGCACTAAGCGACCCGACGGAATATTCACTCATCGGTTGGGGCAACGGGATTAGGATTACGGGAACAAATATCACAATCGCCCATAGCCGCGTCTTCCATAACTGGGGAGAAGCATTCAGTATCGACGTCAGAGACGGCGATACGTGGGGTCCCGACAAGAACATCACGATCGATCACAATGAGATCTACGATAATTGGCCAGGGAACTTCTACGTAGACGCGGTCGACAACATTGCGGTGACCGGCAATATCTTCTATCAGACTGGAGACCCCAAACTCAAGTCTCCGGAATGGGGCAATGGGGATCCGTATAACGTCGTCGTAGAGACCGAGCATGGTGGCTATGGAGCGACGAACATGCTCTTTGCGAACAACATCGTAAGTGGTGGATCATCCAATCTGAGTCTTCAGCAGTACCAAGGGAACACGCATTACGCCAATCTCCACTTCTTCAACAACACCTTCCTTGATCCCCAAACCGGATCGTTGGATGGAGGGTTCGTCAACTCGACCGACATCGAGCTCGTCAACAATATCTTCTACGCGCCTGGGAAGCCTATCTTTACTCCCTACGGTGGATTCACCTCTAGGACTGACCTTGTCTTCTCGCATAACCTGTGGTCGTCATCGCCGGTGTCCGTGCAAGCTCCAGGGAATGGCACAAGCGATCCCCAAGCTAATCTAAACGGAGTAGGCGACATCATCACGACAAATCCAGGGCTCGCGAATCCGAACTACACGCCCACGCCGGGAAGTTTCGATGCGAATGCGATCAAACTCGTATCCGGATCACCCGCCCTCAACGCCGGAAACAATATTTCTTCTGTTACCAACGACTTTTTCGGCACCGCACGACCAAACGGTCTGTACGACATCGGTGCGTATCAGCACGGAGCGGCACAAGGGGTGGGAGCGGCCGCATCGACCCCTCCCCCAGGTATCGTCGTCGGTGGGTTTCCAACTCTTCCCGCGGGACAAACGAACGTTTGCGGTGGCACACGGGACATGACGAAGATGTTCTTCGCCTCAAACAGCATTTGGAACACGCCTATCGGCTCGGGAGCACAGTTTGGACCGGCGTACATCCACCCCATCCCAGACCAAAGCGAGCTCGAGACGGTCAATGGTCAATTACTGTTCGATCCTGCAAAAGACGGCAATTCACAGCCGTTTACGAACATTGATGAAACTGAGTTCAGCCCGGTCATCTTGCAGATGGATCCATCGCAGCCCTTGACCGACGTCAAGTACAATGCAAACGGCCCGGCGGGCTGGGGCACGGGTGACACCTGCGTCGCTACAGAGCCGCAGACGAACTTCCAGATTCCCTGGCCCCAGCAATACTTCATCCCCACGCACGCGGTCACCAAGTCTGACGGCCATACCGCAGTCATAGGTGGAGACGGACGGACATTCACAGCGTTTGCCTACATCACTCGCTGCGAAGGCCAAGGGTACATTACCTCGTATGACAGGACTCCTCACTACGATGATATCTGTGGAGAGGGCCGATACGGGACTCATGGAGCGTCCAACATGGATGCTGAAGGAGGGCTTCTGCGGAGAGGAGAACTCACGCCGACCTTAGGCGCACCGAAGCATGTGCTCGCTATTAACCTCCGCGAATACTGGATGCGGCACATCACTGACCCTGACGGAGACGGCGTGAGCCACGTCGAAGAGCGCGTCTGGCCCGCACAACTCTTCGGGGGGGGATACTCTGGAGAATACTCAGTTTATGGTGTTGGCAATGTACATGGCTATGATACGGATGTCCGCCAAGGGTCGCTGGTGGCTATTCCACCAAACATCGACATCAACAACATGGGTCTTTATACCGAACCGGGGAAAATGCTGGCATGGACTCTCCAGAATTATGGCGCCTACGTCACGGACACTGGCGGAGGCGCTCTCGGTTTCTACGGAGAAGCAGGACCTGATGTAAACGGAGCGAATCAGATGGGCTTCTTAAGCGCATTTGGCGCCGCATGGAGCATGCCGTTCCGAGCGGTCGTTGGTTGGACCAAGCAATACGGAAACGGGACTTTTCCTTTTGGCGACGACATAAACACAATCGGGCGGGCGCTCCGGGTAGTGATCAATAACGGTCCGAACTCGGTTGGTGGAGGTGGTACGCCAGATCAACCAGCGACACCAAACTAATACTCAACGGAGGGACAATTCCCTTTCCTTACTGAACGTTCATGTAAATGACCGCCTCGTGCGCGTAGACAGCTTGGATAGATATAGAGAATATAATGCGGACGAGAAACAGCGTGGCGGCCGCTCCGACCAGCGTAACGATGAGCACTGCAACATACGAATTAAGTTGGTGATTGAGCATCATGCTATGAGTACCTCTGCGGCCGCCTGTATGTGCGCGGCATCGAGGCCATAATGAGTAAGGAGTTCATCAGGAGTGCCTGACTGACCAAACGTATCCTGAATGCCAAGCCGTTTAACGGGCACCGGGTGTGTAGCCGAGAGAAATTCTGCGATCGTGCTCCCAAAGCCTCCCGCGACCTGATGCTCTTCCACGGTGAGCACACGACCCGCGCGCCTCGCCGCCTCGAGTACCGCCGCTTCGTCGAGCGGCTTCACTGTCGGGATGTGAAGCACGATTGACTCGACACCCTTATCGGCGAGTGCCTTGGCCGCAACGAGCGCGGTGTAGCTCTGGGCGCCGGTCGCGAGAATCGCCACCTTCGGCGCTTCACTATTCCAAAGCGTAAGCGCCTTCCCAATCATAAAAGGAGTTTCAGCCGTAGTGAAGACCGGCACCGCTGCGCGGCCGAAGCGTAGATACACTGGCGTGCCGGTCGAGGCCGCGGCGACAGTCGCTTTACGCGCCTCCTCCGCATCTGCCGGCACAATGACCGTCATGTTGGGTAACATACGCATCAGGCCGATATCCTCGAGCATCTGGTGTGTCGCGCCGTCGGGGCCCACCGACACACCTGCGTGCATGCCGCACACCTTCACCGGCGTCTGATTGAGCGCGATGGTTGTGCGAATCTGCTCATAGTTTCTTCCCGGGCTAAACGCCGCGTAGCTCGCGATAAAGGGGATCTTACCGACCGCGGCCATCCCCGCGGCGAGCGCGGCCATATTCTGCTCAGCGACACCGACTTCGATAAATCGATCTGGAAATGCCTTTTCAAACTCCTCTGCGCGCGTGGACTCCTTCAAGTCAGCACATAACACGACGACGTTTTCGTTCGCCTTTCCTGCTTCTATCGCGCCCGTACCAAACCCATCACGCGTCGGCGCCTTTTTAAGCGCGTCTGTGAATATGTCTCCCGCGAGATGTGCGTCTTGGTTAAGCATGTTTTCTTTTTTTATGTCTCAAAATTTGCACGATAGATACGCCGAACAAAGCCCATACTGCCACCTCTATGACCGTCCCGCCGCGTCCCGGGAATAGAGTATTTCCATCGCATCCATGTTTTTCGAACCATCCATATTGGTGGACAGGCGCGCCAGGCGTTATTACATCCGCATTGCAAGCAAACATTGGCGGCGACATGACGACCACAACTAGTTGTGTCGCGAGGGTTATTGCACATGCAATCGCAATAACCAGCCACCACGAAGTTCGTCTCGATTTTGTCTCAGGCATATTCGTGTGGCAACTTACCGCTCATCGTACGGATTTCTTTGAGGAATCGTTTGCCCTCCTCCGCTGACGGCGGCTTGCCGTGCCAGCGATAGTCGAACTCGATTTCAGGCACGCCCTTGCCAGGGATAGTGTGCGCGATGATGACCGTCGGTTTCTCGTAAATCGCTTTTGCTTCTTCAACCGCCTCGATAAACTGCCGGATATTGTGTCCATCGACTTCGAGCACGTGCCAGCCAAATGATTCGTACTTTGCGCGTAGCGAGTCGAGCGGCATGATGTCTTCGGTCATACCGTCTATCTGAATGTTGTTGCGATCGATGACTGCGGTCAGATTCGAGAGCTTGTTCTTACCAATCCACATCACCGCCTCCCAGATAATTCCCTCATCCTGCTCACCGTCACCCATCACGACATACGTGTGGTTCTTCTTCCCGTCCATGCGGAGCGCGTAGGCGATGCCGCCCGCTTGCGGCAGTCCCTCGCCAAGCGGCCCCGAGGTCGTCTCGAGCCCGGGGAGCTTCAACCGCTCCGGGTGTCCCTGAAGCCGGCTCCCGAATTTGCGCAGCGTGAGAGACTCGCCCACAGGGAAGTATCCTGCGTGCGCCATCGCCGCGTAACGCACCGGACAGATGTGACCATTTGAGAGAATAAGCCTGTCGCGACCCTCCCAGTCGGGCTTTCTCGAATCGTGTGCGAGTATGTAGAAGTAAAACGCGGTGAAGATGTCCGCCATGCCGAGAGGGCCGGCAGTGTGCCCGCTCCCCGCGGCGACCAACATCTTAATAATCGTCTCTCGTACCGCTTCTGCGCGAGACTCAAGAGAACGGACCTGTTCGTCGGTGAGTGCCATAGCTCAAGTATAGCCTATACCCCGTAGGAGTTTTTCAGATTTTCAAATGCGGTAAACGCCGCGACGGGATTCGGCGCGGCGACTATCGCCGAGCCGACGATGAGACTGTCGACGCCGAGCGCCAAGAGTTTCTTCGCGTCGTCGAGCGTGACTCCTCCGTCGATCTGTAAGGGGATATCGGGGTGTCGCGATCGGAACACCCGTATCTTCTCAAAAACGCGCTCGTCGAGCGGCTCGCCTTGTCGACCGATCTTCGCGATGCCCATCAGCTGTACATAGGCCACCTCGTCGAGCGATGTCTCTATAAGCGCAAGATCGCTCGCGACGTTGAGCGCGACGCCAAAGGCTAAGAGGCCCGTCGCGAAGTCTGCGCCCGATCCGTAGCGCTTGCGTACGAACTCCAAGTGTCGTGGTACGTCACTCACACTCTCGGCGTGGAAGGTCAGCCTCGTCGCCCCGAGCGCCAGCCAGTCACCGGCGGCCTGGTCGGCATCGACGCACATGAGATCAATCTCGTACGCGACGCGCTCGAGGTGTGGGAGCATCTCGCCTCGCGTGACCATGTCGCGTATCTCTTCCGGCGCTGTATAGGGCCAGCAGGCAGGGCTCGCGAACTTGCCGTCGACCACATCTATCTGTATCCGCTCCACGGCCGGTATGCCAGCCAAGAGTGCCAGCTTCCCTTTCAAGTCGTCTCTCGACGATGGGAGTACAGCCGGGACGGCAGTATTCATGTTAGAACTTCGCGATGCGGCGCGCGTGGCGCTCGGTACCGGCAAACGGCGTCTCGAGGAAGATGCGCACGGCTTCGTTGGCATCCTCTTCAGAGACAAAGCGGGCGCCTATGGAGAGTATGTTGGCGTCGTTGTGCATGCGCGGCAAGCGCACGACATCGTAGCCATCTTCAGAAGCGTCACCTTCGATGTCGAGTACGCCCGTCACGCGCATTGGGCCGTAGAAGACTGAGGAACGAGCGCCTTTAGTCCGATTCGCACACATCGCTTCACCCTGTCCGCTCCCCGCGATGACGATACCGCGTATATCTGGCGAAGCGGCAACGCGCTCGGCGAGCGGCGTTACGAAATCTGGGTAGTCATCGTCCTGGTTATAGGTGAAGGGTCCCACATCCTCTACCTCGTGACCAAGGGCGCGGACACGCTCGATAAGGAGCTCCTTGAGCGCGAAGCCTGCGTGGTCAGAAGTGATAAATATCTTAGGCATGTGCGGTTTCTAGTACGTGGCGAACAAGGCTCTCGGTGTATCCCATCTCGTTATCATACCAGGCGAGGACCTTGACCAAATTTCCATCAACGACGCGCGTCATCGTGAGGTCCGCGATAGAGGCATACGGCTCGCCGACGATATCGCTCGAGACGAGTTCCTCGTCTGTTGCTTTGAAGATTCCCTCCCAGCGGGGAGATGCAGCGGCTTTTCGGAGCGCGTCGTTCACTTCCTCCCGTGTCGTAGGCTTCTTTGAGATAAAAGTAATGTCGGCGATTGAGCCGGCCGGCACCGGTACGCGGAGCGAGATACCATCAAACTTCCCAACAAGCGACGTGTACGCCTGCGTTACGGCGATCGCCGCTCCGGTCGCGGTGGGCACAATGTTCTGCGCAGCAGCGCGGCCTTCTCGCATCTCTTTTCTCGACGGCCCATCGACGATCGACTGGCTCGCCGTGTATGCGTGGGTCGTGGAGAGAATCGCCTTCTCGATACCAAAGACTTCGTCCATTATCGCGATGACGGGACTCGACGCGTTCGTGGTACACGAAGCATTTGACGACACCTGACAGGTGGCGAGCTTCTCGGTGTTGACGCCCATCAGCACGGTCTCGCCGCCTTCTCCCTTTGCCGGCGCAGAGATAACTACGCGCTTCGCGCCCGCGGTGAGGTGCGCCTTTGCTTTTTCAAAATCGGTAAAAAGGCCCGTGGACTCAATAACCACATCCACATCGAGATCCTTCCACGGGAGTGCGGCCGGATCTTTTTCCTGTACAAACTTTATCTCTTTCCCGCCGACGAGAAGCTTGCCGTCGACGACTTCCACTGAAAACGGTGCTGTCTTGTAGACCGTATCGTGCTTAAGCAGATAGGCGAGATTTTCGAGCGAGCCCAAGTCGTTTACCGCGACCACCTCGATCCCTCTCCCCCAGCTACGCCGCACGAACGCCCTCCCGATACGCCCAAACCCATTGATTGCAACTCGAATAGCCATAAATATTTAAATACTAATACTGATTTAGTATACCACCCCCTATTTGCCGGCGTTATAGAGCTGGAGTATTTCGCTCGCCGAAAGAGCGCGACTGTAGAGCCGTAGATCGTCGAGATTGCCGTTAAAAGTGTATGTCGCCCCGCTCGCCGCCCCCATGCTAGCAATATACGTACCAAAACTCGCGGGAGTACCCGGGTCCGTGGTTTGTGCAACTGAGTTATTCTGTACGCCGTTTACGTATAGCCTCATATTCGACCCATCGTAGGTAAACGCGACGTGAGTCCACTTACTGTCGGGGACCGCTCCCCCGCTAGAATTAATAGCGAACGCGGTGCTATTCCATATTGTTCCCGTGAGAACACCTGCCCCGTTGTACCCAACAAGCAACTCGATACCGTTATACGTACCGCAACAGTCGCGTGCATTGCTAAAAATATAATCGTAGGTGTAACTCGAAGCGACTGGTGTATAGACCCACCCCGCAATCGTAAAGCGATTAGGATCGAGCGAGGAGCTATTTCCGACACTGATACCGCCCGTGTTCAGTCCGCCGAAGGAAAATGCTTGCCCAATCTTGCCAATAACCGTGCGCGAGGAAGTGGCGTTATTTGTCCCCACCAAATACCCACTAAAACCGTTACCGCTTTTATCTAAAAAGGCCGTCGTGATGTCAGGACCATCAAACGTCCAATTCCCGATAAGGCCCGTGGTCAGGAGTGACTTCGGAGATACGTTGGTCTTCGCTACCCCCTGTTGATAGAGCTGCTGTATCTCGCTGGCCGACAGTGCGCGATTGTAGATGCGAACGTCGTCTACAGTTCCAGGGAAATAATAAAGAGCGTCAATACGCAGTCCAACAAGTAGCCTACTGTCCACTGTTGCAAAGGCGTGTGTAAAACCCGCTCCAATTTTATTCGTATCCAAATACCAGTTAGCAGTAGTGCCGTCGTATGTAATGGTGTGAAAGTGCCACTTAGTATCAGCAACGACTCCCGTATCGTAATCATTTCCCCCACCAAATCCGTTTAAATACCAATGGGAGCCAAGTATCATCGCCCCAAACATCTGGTTGGTTCCTGCTGTTCCCATTGAAACCATCATTCCGTCAGACCCGGCCGCTTTTGCCCAAAATGCAATGGTCCTCGTCGCCGCACCGCTGATACCGAGAGTATTTGCACTCTGTACGTAATTATTGGTTCCATTAAACTGTAGTGCCTGACCAATTTTACCAACCGCAGGAGCAGTAGATTGGCCCATATTGGTGAGCGTGCCCGCGTTGCCGTTGCCGCTTTTGTCGAGTGTTGTCGCGGCGGAGGAAGAGGTCCACGGCGTGTCTTTGCCATCAAAAGTCCAGTAGGTGACGAGGCCGTTTGAGAGATTGGACGAGCCGTTTGGTGATACACCTACCTTCGCGGTGCCGGAATTGTAGAGATTCTGAACTTCTGATGCTGATAGCGCGCGGTTATAAATACGGACATCATCAATCGTGCCATTGAATTGGAGAGCGCCATCGAACTCTGAACCGAGCGTAATTTGAGTGGCCGCAGTTGACCCGCGGCTCGTGTTGGCATTCGTACCGACGAGGACACCGTCGACATAAAGCTTCTGTCCGCTTACCCCGCTGAATACGCCGACCGCATGGTGCCATACTCCTGTCGGCCAGATTGTTTGACTGGAGTCGGCACAATTGAAACCGGTGTTATACACCTGGAAGCAGAGAGCGCCTGGAGTACCCGTATCGAAATAGAGGTATACGTCATTGTTGGAGGGTGCGTCAGCAAGATCTATAATATATCCACTCGCGGCACCTGATAGTTTAAACCAAGCTGAGTAGCTCACATCCCCCGTCGCAATTGCGCTCGCGGCAGAGTTAGCGGTTACAGAATCATTCACTCCATCGAAGTACAGTCCTTGACCTATTTTACCGACGGCAGGCGACGTTGATTGATTCATATTGGTGAGCGTGCCGGTGTTACCGTTGCCGCTTTTGTCGAGTGTTGTCGCGGCGGAGGAAGAGGTCCACGGCGTGTCTTTGCCATCAAAGGTCCAGTAGCCCACGAGGCCTGTGTTGGTAGTAAGGTAGTTCGGAGGGAGACTGAGGCGGACCGAAGCAGACGCGGGGGCTGGGATAAGTGCGCACACAAGCATGAGTGCGAGTGCCATTTTCTGTGTCCGCTGTTTCGTCACAAGTATAATCATAACTTGAATTGCCATGTGCCAAACAATCCTTTAAGGAAGGCATCGTACGCGGCGTATGTAGAAATTTGGTACAGATTTTTATTGAACACGAACCACACCTCGCGCGAGGTGTCGCCGAACGCAGGGTTGTTACTCATGAACGCGAGCCCTTTCCCGGTTGAGCCGACTTCGAGTACTTGTTGACCAGTAATCGCCAGACTAGGAATGTCTTGCCGTATCGTGTCGGCAGTAATATCTGCGTTAGAACCGTAGGACGAGATGACTATCTGCACTCCCACGGAATTGTCAGGGCTCTCTACCAACACTGTCTCACCCTGGCCTTCTGCGGGCGGCACCGCACTTACCGTAAAGCCTTCAGGATATTTAAACGAGAAGTGATATACGGGGTCAATATATGTCTGCGTAAATTGGTACGACTGGTTCACGGGAGTACTCGGAGAAGTGGGCCGACTTTCTCCTGTGACAGCCTGACTGTTCGCCGTATGCAGAGCAGAGTGCGTTTTGAAATAAAAAGCGCAAAGCGCTACCACAAGCACTGCGAGGGTGACGGGGATAATTTTCGTCTTCATACCCGAGTACTCCACTGCTTAACGGAACTTCACACCCCCGCGAACCTTTACTGCTGGCGTAGCGGGAGAGGTCGTTCCCACCATCTGTCCACTGTATGAATAGAAGGTGTTTGGCGAAGCCTGATTGTTGTATTCGGTTGCAATCCAATCCGCAGGGCGAGCAATGTTGGAAACACGAGCTTCATCAAGTGTTCCTTTGAATCCGGCGGTCCCAAATTCGGTACTGTACCCTATGCCAACGTCCACATTGTTTGTACCAATATTCAATGTGCTCGCGGTCGAGCCGACCTGGACACCATTTTGGTACAAGCGAATGGTGGTTCCGTCATAGGTGCCTGTCCAATAAGCCCACTGTCCTCCAACCATTGCTCCGCCACTTGCGTACTGGAAGTTCCCAGTCGTGCCGTCAGAGATGTGGAATATCATCGCTGACGACCCCCCTTGTCGGTTAAGCGACCACAGCTCATATGGGTCGCCGCCCCCAGATATCTGTTTGTTAACCAAACGCAAGAAGTCGCCCGGTATCGTATCAGTGGGCTTAGCCCATGCAGAGACTGTAATATTTTTCCCTGACAGGTCTAGAGACGAGTTATAAGGGACCCTGATATCAGTGTGGTTCTCTGCGTTGTCTGAAGCTCCGCCGTCTATCTGCCCCGTAGCCGCTGTTTCTGAGCCGACACCCGATGCGTTATTTGCATTACTCGTCGAGTCGTTCGCCGTAAGTGTCGTGCCGTCGGGTAGATGCCAGACGCCTTTATAGTTGGTATCCCACACTCCGGTTTTATTCTGCTGATTCGCGAGCGGAACAGTGGCGTTTCCGTAATACATATACACATCTCGCGTGGACGTAGAGGAAACGAAAGGGACTTTGACCCAGGCGATTAGCTCTCCTGTGGTGCTCGTATATTTCTCAATCTCATGCGCAAGCTTGTTCCCTTGTGCGTCGGTAAATAGAATGTCTCCGCCCGTAGTGGAAGCCACGTTGCCGCCGCTTGCAGTCGCCTTGAGGTCGGCATCAATGCGCGAGAAAAGCATTGGGAAGTTACTCTCGCCACCGCCGACGTATTGCGGATTGACGGTGATCTTTTTACGGTAACCCCACGCCGTGTTGTACCAATCCGTAGCTGGGGATCCAGTCCTCACCTTCACGCCAGCGACCGTATTCGCACGAATATTGACCCCCTCTCCCGAATACGAATAGAATGCGTTCGGTGAAGCCTGATTGTTGTACTCAGTAGTGATCCAATCGGCAGAACGCGCGATGTTTGAAACCCGAGCCTCGTCAATCGTCCCCTTGAATGCGTTGCCTGAAGCTTCAGTGTTCCACCCGATGCCGAGCGGTCGAGTATTGGTTCCTATATTTTTCGTACTAGCTGTAGTACCGAGTTGCACGCCATTTTGATACAAACGAATAGTTGCCCCATCATAGGTGCCGGTCAGGTACTCCCACTGCCCTGCCGGAAGATCGCCCGCCTGCACAAAGTCATAGTTCACATTGTCAGAGATTTGAAAAATCACTTGTGATGAACCTGCTGCGCGGCCGAGGTGGTATAGCGTGTACGGCCAGCCTCCTCCTGCTACTTCCTTACCGATGATAGCGTCGTAGTTGGTTGGTATCTTATCGGTGGGCAGCACCCATGCAGAGACGGTTATGCTCGTCGGCGATAGGTCGAGAGATGAGGTATATGGAATATTGATGACCGTGTTGCTTTCGGAGTTATTCGCGACTCCTCCACCGATCTGACCAGAACCAAAAGTTCCGGAGCCTACGCCTGAGGAGTGATTAGCATTACTAGTGGAGTCGTTGGCATTGGGCGGCGCCCCGTCAGGCAGGTGCCACACGCCTTTATAGTTGGTATCCCAGACGTTTGTAGTGTCTTGTTGGTTCGCGAGCGGCACTGTGCTGTTTCCGTAGTAGATATACATATCCCTCGTCGAGGTAGACGAGATGAAAGGTATCTTCACCCACGCGACGAGCTGGCCGGTCGTGGAAGCGTATTTCTCAATTTCGTGCGGAATTTTATTCCCGTCTGCATCAGTGAAGAGAATATCTCCACCGGTCGTGGAGGCCACGTGGCCGCCGTTTACAGAAGCGATCAAGTCAGTGTCTGTGCGCGAGAAGAGCATCGGGAAGTTGGTCTGTCCTGAAGCGCCCGATACGTATTGCGGATTGATGGTAATCTTCTTGCGATACGCCCAGCCGGAGTTATACCAAGGATCGAGCAGACCATAGGAGCCCGTGCTACCGAACCCTTCGATAAGAAATTCTCCTGGCGTACCGGACTCGTACGAAATATCAGCCATGAAATACTGCTTCTCTCCTGCCGAATCATACGCCGCATGTGACTGGATGTATGCCTTGCCTTCAAGCGCCTTCCTCCTATCCATGGCAGTCGCGTAACCGTCTCCGGTAATCGCTCCGGAGCTCAGGGGGATCTCGAGCCAGTAGTGCGCACTTTTCTGATACTGGTACAAGTGCGTGACCATGGCGTGCGGGTCGGTGAAGTAGAACTGCAGGCCGACGTGCTCGCTCTTCTTCGCCAGCGGGTCGACGCTGAAATAGACGGTCGACCCGCCGAACCCTTCGTAGATCTTCTTGTCGGATGAGATTATTAAATCCTCGCCCGTGTTGTCGTCGGTATTGGCAAGTGTTAGCTGACTGGGGTCGACGCTCGCTTGTGCGGTCACCGTCTTCTCGCCGCCCAAGAGCGAGGGATACCGCCACATCACCGTGGCCAAGACGACCACCACTACAGCAAGAAGAATCGGACTGGACCGATGAGACATAACCCTAGTATACCTAACTCGCTACGGAGTTGTTGTCCCGTCGGCAGGCGGAGGTGGCGGTGGGGCCACGACACTTACCGTGCGGGAGGCGGTGCCCGTATTCCCTGCTGCGTCAGTGGCGCTATAGGTGAGCGTGTAGAGTCCTGCGGTAGCCGTGTCGACCGTGCCCGATACTATTATATGCGTAGTGAGATTGCCATCGACATTATCGGTCGCTGTTGCGCCAGGATCGGTAAAGGTATCGCCAGTCGTGATCTGCATCGCGGCGTCACCGACGAGCGTGACGACCGGAGGAACTGTGTCACTTGGCGGTGTCGATGTCGCTGGCGGCGTAGGCGGTGGGTTATTAGACGGAGGAGTTACTGGTGGAGTGCTCGATCCGGTAAGACTGTTGCTTAAGATGACGCTTGGACCCATGTCCGTAGAAGTAGCTACTGTGGTTGTCGCCTGCCCTTCAGTCTGCACGAGGAAGTAGTCGAAGGAGACGTCGCCCGTCTGTGGCGCTGAAAGCACAACACGGAAGGAGCCTTCCTGCTTATTGGCGACGTACCAGTTGCCAGAGAGCTGAGAGTTAAAGGTCACAAACACCTTGGTCGACGGATGTGCGTATGCGTTATTCACTTGTGCGACAGTGTTGCCTGCGAGGATGGTGACCGTGCCGGCAGAGCTCGTGCCGGCAGAGTTCGTCGCGGCGACGAACTGGTCAGCGACAAGCGTGCCAAACTGCGCGAGGCCACTCTTGATATACGCCCCGACCGCACTAAACGCCGAAGCGAGACTCGAGGTCGAGAGGGTTATCGGCGAACCGCTCGTTGCAGTAATCGCGCCATCCTCAAGCGCCGCAACACGCGTCTCGAGTGACGTTATCCTCATATTGGCTGCGTCGATGGCGGCCGCGAGCGCTTGAACACCCGATAGGTTGTAGGTCGCGAGCTTGTAGAGGTCAACGTTGCCACCGACGGTGAGCACTGCAGATGGGATAGTCGCGGTCACCGTGGTGGTACCAAGTGTGAAGCTCGTGACCGGTGACTGAGCGGCCTCATATGC
This sequence comes from Candidatus Parcubacteria bacterium, assembly GCA_046051155.1. GTDB lineage: Bacteria > Patescibacteriota > Minisyncoccia > Phycocordibacterales > Phycocordibacteraceae > C7867-001. Next base: position 4,268 of record JBJOOS010000006.1, on the reverse strand, counting down.
TCCTGCGAGCATGTTGCCGGACACTACGAACTTCTGGCTGGTGGTGCTTGCACTATTTGTCACGCCTGCGCCAATCGTGACGTTGCCTACGGCGTCTACTGATAGCGACGGCGTCGTGGTCGGAGCATTCGTGGTATCGAAGGTACCGAACGACGAAGCGAATTTGGTGTTGAGCTGTTGTATCGAACGCACGAGAAGCGGTGTCACACGACCGTAGTCAACCATCCACGGATGGACAGACCCGCCGAGAGTTGAAGTGCCACTACTGTTGTTTGTCGTCACAGCATCGGGGAAAACGGTGTAGAGATTCTGTGCGATGAAGCCGGTCTGCATTGCGTGTGCAGGATCAGAAGTAAAGCTGAAGTCCTTAATCTGAATGTTCATCAAGTCGCTGAGGCCCTTTGAGGTGTCGGCGACGTTGGTCTTCAAGCGAGCGTCTGATGGTGTGTAGTAGTTTACGTTTCCAGAGTTTCCTTCGATAGAACCGCGCTCGTTTCCGTTGCCATCGACAAACTCAATCCATTGGTTACTGGAATTTGGCGTCGTCGCCCCGACCTTGAGAAGCAGCGCCCCTCCTGTGCCCACAGGACTGTCGTTTTCGATAGTTGCTGCGTATGAAGCGGGAGCAGTGTCTCCGACACCAGGGATAGTTCCTTGCACAACCAACCTTGAGCCCGGTGTGGTACTTCCTACTCCGACGTTGCCCGAAGTCGAGTTGACCACGAAGACGTCAGAGCCCGAACCGTTCTGGATGCGGAGTGCAGTGCTCGACGAAATATTCTGCTGGAAGCCGGCGGCGGCGGTGAAGAACGCCAGCGGCGTGCCGCCCGAAGAGTAGAGGTTGAGTAGGTTGCCCGTCTGCGAGCCGCCGGCAGTGATGTCGATTCCGGCGTTGTTGCTGGTCTGTGTGGAGTCGACGGTGAGGACGTTCGAGCCTGCGTTGTCGATACGGAGTGCATTCGTACTAGAAGCAACCAGCGTAAACGCCGCCATCGGAGACGAAGTCCCGAGACCGAGGTTGCCGTTGTTAAGTATGGTGAGTGCCGGCATCGTCGAGGTCGCATTGCCCGCTACGGTCGTCGTCGAGAGGTAGAGATTGCCGCCCGCATTGCGGAAGGTCCACTGTGCGATGCCTGCGCCAGCCGAGAGCGCGAGCTGTGAGCCGGTCGTCGAAGCGATGTCGAGTGCCCACATCGGAGTCGTCGTACCGATACCCACGCTCCCTTCCACGAGCAAGCCATCGTTCACTGGTATCGAGTTAAGAGCGGTTCCTGAAAAGTTTCGTCCAATTTGAACGGTGTTACCGCCGTATCCCACACTCATAAATCTGGTCGTGCCGATATCGAAGAACAGACTTTGAGTGAGGCCAACACCCGCTTCAATCTGTCCCTTGGTCGTGCCACCCTGCTGGAAGAGCATAGACGGGATCACACTGCTCGTCGTGTCGTTAAGCGTGAGCGTCGGGCTGGCATTCGCATTTCCTCCATTGCTAATCGTGACGTTACCCTTGTTATCAACCTTGAAAAGGGTTCCTGTCGACGACCCGATCGCGAACGCTGGGCCCGATATGCCGTTCGGATTCACCGAGAGCTGCGCCCATGGAGACGTACTACCGATACCGACGTTTCCTGTGGAAGTTAAACGCATAGCCTCGCTAGCATTCGTGCCGAAAATGAGAGGTTGTGGACCAAACGTGCCTATGGCAAGTCCCGTAGGGTGCACCGAGTTATACGTGGTTGTGTACATGACCGCGAGTCCAGCATTGCTCACCCCGAAGGTCGTACCCGTCTTTGCGCTACCAAGTAACCCGTATTGGAGAACACCCTGACCATTATCTGACAAGGCCTCGAAGAGTGCAGACCCAGTTGTTTGGCCTGGGGCAACATCATTACTTATGAGAGAGTTTGTGCCCTGTACGGTCAAGGTTTTAGTCGGCGAGGTGGTGCCGATGCCGACGTTGCCGCCCTGCAAGATAACCATCTTGGTTGCGTATGTGCCTGAGCTATTCGGCGCTGTTTGGAACATCAAGTCGCCACCTCCGCCAGACTCGGTGTTGCCCATGATCCTAGCGATATTATTTCCATTGTTACCAGTACCGCTATTGTAGTTGAACTCGATGCCCGCCATGCTACCTGAACCCGGGCCGGCACCAATAGCAGTGTCTGAACTGAAGACAGCAGTTTTAGCATCACCCGTTATCACGACCAACTTCTGTGAGAGAGCCGCTGACGTGCCGATGCCAACATTACCTCCGTTGTCTATAATGAACTTGGTTCCCGTTGAAGATCCCACCACAAAGGAAGGTGCCGACGCATTTGAGGCTGTTGGATTCACAGAGAGCTGTGCCCAAGGACTCGTGCTGCCGATGCCGAGGTTCGTGCCACTGTTGTTGTAAAGGTTATTACCGGAAAGGGTCCAGTAGTTGGTGCCTCCCGAAGACGAAGTGGCGATGAACGCGAGACCTCCGGTCACGTTCGACCAGCCGAGGACTTGGCCGCCAGTGCCGGTGCCGTAGAGAGACGAGGTGGCTATCGTAGAGAGAAGGCCGGTTGAATTCGCATTGAGCAGTCCGCTTGTGAGCGCAGTGAACTGGACGCTGGAAGTAGCGTAGAGAGAGCCGGCGAGGTAAGTACTTCCGACCACTGACAGAGTCGCTGCGGGAGACGTCGTGCCAATGCCGACAAATGGTCCGGTCGTGAGACCACCCGAACCGTTAGCGGTGCCGTACACCGTGAGAGCTGGGGTTCCTCCGAGACTTGCAGTGTACGACTCAATCGTTCCCGATAGTGCAGCCGACGTGAGCGGGATGTCTGTCCAGCTCACCGTACCTGCGTTCGTATCAAACGTCATTGCGCCGAGTTCAGCGTTGGCGAGCTGTGTGAGACCAGTGCCGACAAGACCGCCGGCAAATGTGGAAGTGGCGGTTGTAGAAGTCGCGAAGAAGTTGTTCGCTACTACCTGCCCTGCCACCGACAGCTTCGCGTATGGGCTCGTGGTGCCGACGCCTATGTTGGCTGCGAGCAGAGTGCCCGCTACCGATCCCTGTGCGGTAGTGCCCACTGCCAGCACTCCAGCGGCGTATCTCGACAACGCGGTGTCGACCTGGTTCCAATATGCACCAGAGTTACTCCAACCGATGCTTCCGACACTGTTGAGATCGACGCCGGCCAGGTTACTGCCGAGTCCTGTAGCACCCGGCTGGTTGAGCGCAGCGGTACTATTATCTGTAGTTGACAGCGTCTGGCCGTACAGCACTCCATCCTCTCTGATCGCGGCGACGATGGTACCCGAGTGGTTTTCAACGAGGAGCGGGCTGTTCGCCACAGTACCATCCGTTGTCACGGAAGTACGGATCACCACCTGCGTGTTTGTGTTGGCATTCGGATTATAGAAGAGGGCTGTGCTGTTATTAGCACCACCGCTAACCTGGAGTGCGTAGGTCGGATTAGTTGTAGTCGTTCCGATCCCGACATTACCGCCATTCGTAACGATGAATGAGGTGCCTGTGGAAGAACCTATGACGAACTGTGGTGCACTGCCGATGGCAGCGGTCGGGTTAATCGAGAGGAGGCCCCATGGCGAGGTGCTGCCGATGCCAATGTTGTTTGCGGCACTCACCGTAAGAACAGGACTACTGCTATCTATATTCGATCCATTTACGATCCTGAAAGAGCCATCATCCTGTCGCCCACCGAGAGCCCAGGTGTCGTAATTGGTAGAGAAAGCGACGTATCTATTGTTCCCGTCGCCCGTGCCCGTGCCGACCACGATATTGCCTGCCACTTGTACCTTCTGGCTTGGGACCACAGTGCCAATCCCCACATTCCCCGCAAAGTACGCGTTGCCGGTAGTGGTTGCGCCACCGCTGATGGTGAGTCCGCCGTTCTGATTGCCATTGCCGATTGTGGTTGAAGCGTATGCAGTGAGTCCCCCATTGAACTGCGTGAGAGTTGAAGTGGCATTGCCGGTAAGAGCGAATGGGTAGCCGATAGTGTTGGTGACGGTAACGGCACCGGTAGAGGCAGAGACTGAGATACCGGTGCCTGCGACAAGTGATGAGACACCGTTGTTGATTGAAGAAGTGGCCACCCAGACGGCTGCTCCATTCTGGAAGCTGAGGACATAGCCAGGGGTGCCGACACCATAGAGGGTGGAGGTTGCCTGGAAGGTTGGGATGCCTGTTGCTGCGGTTGCAAGCACACCCGCTGACTGGGAGCCGAAGCTAGTCACGTTAGAGCCTGAGCTCGTGACTGCACCTGAGAGGTTAG
>JBJOOS010000005.1:0-20590 GCA_046051155.1 Candidatus Parcubacteria bacterium | reverse complement strand
TCGTTATCCTGGCTGCCGTACTTTCCTTCGCGGGTCTCATCGGTGCTGAGTTTGGCGGGAAGGTCGGCACCTTCTTGGGCGGAGCGCTTCACCGATTCTTCGGCTTTGGAGGAGCGCTCGTACTGCTTCTCTCGACTATCGCCATTGGCATCGCCATTGTGTCTGACATAGAAATGCTGTGGGCAATCTTAAGCGAGAATGTAAGCTCGCTATGGAGTAGAGCCCGGGAGCGTAAGCAGAACCCTGACGAGGAATTCACCGATGTGGTCGGTGTTCCTGACGAAGAAGAGGCTGACAAGCAGGAGCCCGAACAAGACGAGGACGAAGCCGCAGAGCCGGTACCTGTCCCTGAGCGCGACCCGATTGTAACGATGTTTAACCAGACAAACGGCAGACAGGGTTCGGGCATCGCGAACTTCGACGCCGAGTATGAGGCACCGCCCATTTCCCTCCTGGGAGCCGACCGTGGGCGACCCGGCGTGGGCGACATCAAGGCAAACACGAACATCATCAAACGCACGTTCCAAAACTTCGGTATCAATCTTGAGATGGACGAAGTATCGATTGGCCCTACGGTCACCCGCTATGCCGTAAAGCCAGCCGAGGGCGTCCGTCTCTCAAAGATAGTCTCGCTCGCAAGTAACCTCGAGCTCGCACTTGCGGCCCACCCGGTACGTATCGAAGCGCCGATCCCAGGAAAATCACTTGTCGGCATCGAGGTACCTAACACGACCAAGGCGATGGTCGGTCTCGGAGGAATCTTATCGACGCCTGAGTGGTCAGACAGCACGAAGCCTCTGCTTGCCGCCCTCGGTCGCGATATCAGCGGTACGCCCCACTATGTAAACGTCGCCAAGATGCCGCACGCACTTATCGCAGGAGCTACTGGCTCTGGTAAGTCAGTCGCGATTCACTCTCTCATCACTTCCCTCCTCTTCAGGAACGGACCGAACCAACTCCGCTTCATTATGATTGACCCGAAGCGTGTGGAGCTCACCGCATACAACGGTATCCCGCACCTGCTCACCCCTGTCATCACCGACCCGAAGAAGACGATTATGGCACTCAAGTGGGCGGCAAAGGAGATGGATCGCCGGTACGGCCTCCTTGAGAACGAACGCGTGCGCGATATCGACTCGTACCACACGACCGTCTATGAGCCCGCGAAGCTCAAACAAGCTGACCCGATGCCGGAAGCGCTCCCCTACATCATCATCGTCATCGACGAGCTCGCCGACATCATGCATAGCTTCCCGCGCGAGCTCGAGGCGTCTATCGTCCGCCTTGCACAGATGTCGCGCGCAGTCGGCATACATTTAATACTCTCCACCCAGCGCCCATCGGTGAACGTCATCACCGGCCTCATCAAAGCGAACGTGCCGACCCGTATGGCGCTCCAGGTCGCCTCCCAGATAGACTCCCGCACAATTCTCGACGGCTCTGGCGCCGAGACCCTCCTTGGCGCGGGCGACATGCTCTACCTCGCGAGCGATATGCAGAAGCCGGTGCGTATTCAAAACGCGTTCATTAGCGAGAATGAGGTGAAGAAGGTGGTGGGCTACATCAAGAGCCACAATGCGGGCGACCTTGCCAGCATCAACCTGGGCGGCAGTGAGCAACAGGTCGAATCAAACGATGTTATCGGTCTCGTAAACGGGGATCTCGACGACGATGAGATCGACGATGACCTCTACGAGGAGGGCAAAGCGGCTGTGGAGCAGGCCGGACGCGCTTCTACCTCGTACCTTCAGCGCAAGCTCAAGATCGGCTACTCGCGTGCGGCACGCATGATGGACGTTCTCGAGGCTAAGGGTGTCATCGGCCCTGCCGACGGCAGTAAGCCGCGCGAGGTGCTCACTCGTTCAGCCGATACTGCCAGCACGAGTACGAGCGACGAGACGGGCGACGAGGTGTTCTGACGTAAATGACCCGGTACGTTATCGGGGCTGTTCTGCTTGTTCTGGCCTGCTACGGGCTTATGAAGGCATGGCCGCTCCTCGCCGGGCCTTCTCTGGTAGTCACCTCCCCTATTGGGGACGCCTCGTTCCCGGGCGGGATTGTAATAATCACCGGGCGCGCCACTCGCGCCGCGACTCTCACACTCGACGGCGCTCCCCTTCTGCATGACCAGGACGGCACCTTTTCGTCAACTCTTACATTTCCTACCGGCGGGTCTATACTTACGTTCGTCGTTACCGATCGCTTCGGCAGGAGAGTAACGGAGACGCGCAGCATTTTCGTACCAACGACTAATAATTAACCTATGGCATTCGGCAAACCCAAAAAAGAGAAGGTGCTCAAGACGGTCTCCGCAGCAAGTACAGACAAGAGCGAGAAGCAGAAGTCGATCGACCAGGCCTTGAAGGAAATCCGCACCAAGTTCGGCGACGAAGCGATTACCACTTTCGGCTCCGGTACCCCGCAGAAGATACCGGCCATATCGACCGGCTCTATTGGCCTCGACGCGGCGCTTGGCGTCGGCGGTCTTCCCTGCGGACGCATCATCGAGATCTTTGGTCCCGAATCCTCAGGTAAGACGACGCTCGCACTGCACTCTATAGCCGAGGCGCAGAAAGCGGGTGGTGTCGCCGCGTTTGTCGACGCCGAACACGCGCTCGACCCCGAGTACGCACGCAAGATTGGCGTGAAGCTCTCTGAGCTCCTCATCTCTCAGCCCGATACCGGCGAGCAAGCACTCGACATCGTCGAGTCACTCGTACGAAGCGGAAACGTCGACATTGTTGTTATCGACTCTGTCGCCGCGCTCACACCGAAGGATGAAATCGAGGGAGAGATGGGCCAGCAACACGTCGGCAAACAGGCACGCCTCATGAGCCAGGCGCTGCGCAAGCTCACCGCGATTGTCTCGCGCAGTAAAACTATCGTCATTTTCATCAACCAAATCCGCATGCAAATCGGCGTGATGTTCGGCAACCCGGAGACGACTCCAGGCGGCAAGGCGCTCAAGTTCTACACCTCAGTGCGCCTTGATATCCGCCGTATCGCGAGCATCAAGAAGGGCGAGGAGGTCGTGGGCGGGCGCGTCCGCGTGAAGGTGGTGAAGAACAAGGTCGCGGCACCCTTTAAGACGACCGAGTTTGACCTACTCTACAATGAGGGCATCAGTCGTGAGGGTGAGCTTATCGCACTCGGCGAGAAGTTCGACCTCGTCGCTAAGAGTGGCGCGACCTATAAGATGGGTGAAACTAAGCTCGGCGTGGGCTATGACGCAACCCGCACCTTCCTCCGCGATAACAAGGACGTATCTAAGGAACTCCTCAAGCAGATAAAGGCGAAGCTCGCTGAAAGTTAACCACCCTTGTTCACGAGAGCACGGATTACCTCGCGGGCCAAATATATAAACGAGCCAGCACATATGACAGCGAGTACCTGCACAACAAAGCGGGTGTGCTCTAGTGCGTAGGCGAGGTAGAGCAGGTGCCCGGAGAAGGTTTGCGGGCCGTTTTCAAACACGCGCGCGACCCATACTTCCCTGCCGATGCCGTAGAGCGCGAGCAGACCGAGTGTGACGGCGAAGACCGCCCCGGAAATGACGATGCGGAGTACTGAGATGCGATGCACTCTCTGCATCACGATACGCTCGATGTTGGATTGTTCAGTCATAATGTTGTTCATCATACGCCTCTTTGAATAATTTCTTGGCGCGATGCACGCGCGTCTTGATGGCCGGGATCGACAGATTCTCTGCTTGAGCTATTTCTTCTTGGCTTTTCCCCTCGATAAACTGCAGTCTCAGAATATGCGCGGCGGCCTCGGGCAGCTTCGAGAGTGCCGCGATTACCTCGTCTCGTATCGAGAGATCCTCGAGAAACTCCGCCCTCGCGTCTGGTAGTGACTCGTAGTGCTCGGGCTCAAGATCAGCCCGCTTCCCTCTCTCCGCAGTCTTCGCGCGGTACTTGGTATAGGCAACGCGATTGAGGATGGTGTACATCCACGAAGAGAAGCTCGCGCCTTCTTGGGCGTGATACTTATCTGCATAGAGGTACATCTTGGTGAATGCGTCCTGCACCACCTCCTCGGCGTCTTCGGGCGAGAAGAGGATGGTACGGGCACGACGTAGAAGAGGTGCCTCGTAGCGGCGGACGAGAACGGCGAAGAGCTCCGGCTCCTTACGGGAGCGTGCGAGCACCTCGGCGTCCGAGAGTTCTGACGGGTCTGTGGTGGTGCTTGAAAAGCTCATTGCATCTGCTAGCATACACGAATCCGCCTCGTGCGGTACTTTTTATAACGAGCTTTATTCACCTCTAGTTTCAGATCTATGGCAGTACTTAGCTACAACGAAATCCTTCCGAAGAGCATCATCGACTACAACAATGAGCCGTACGAGGTACTCTCGTCGCACATCTTCCGTATGCAACAGAGGAAGCCGGTAAATCAGACTAAGCTCCGCCACCTGGTCTCTGGTAAGGTGATGGAAATCTCCTTCCACCAGAACGAGACGGTGACCGAGGCAGACATCGACCGCATCCAGGCGAACTACCTCTACACGAACCGTGGCGAGAGCTGGTTCGCTGAAGCAGGCAACCCAAAGAATCGCTTCTCCTTCCCTGACGAGGTGGTGCACGACCGCGTACAATGGCTCGCGTCAAACAGCGTCGTCGAGGTGCTGACCTATGAGGAAAAGCCCATGACGATAAAGATACCTGTAAAGGTAGACCTCGAGGTGAAAGACGCCCCTCCGGCAGTAAAGGGCAATACCGTGAGCGGTGGCACCAAGATCGCAGAACTCTCGACGGGCGCTAAGGTGGACGTCCCCCTCTTTATTAACCCAGGCGACATCGTGCGCATCAATACCGACGACGGTATCTACACCGAACGCGTCACGAAGTCATAATAATAGCCAGTCTCACAACAAAAAGCCCCGCGATACGCGGGGCTTTTTGTACTATGCTATTGGCGCTTGCGTTGGGGGTACCTCTGGAGCTGGAGCAGTCACACCCTTCGGGTTGGGGCCGTACTGATTGGCAGCGGTACTATCAGTGACCATGAAAATAATCCACACTATAGAGCCAACAAAGGGTACGAGTAAAATAAAGAACCACCATGCGCTGTGATTCGTGTCGTGCAGTCTCCGTGTCGAGACGGCAATGATAGGGATAAGAACGCCCAGCGTATAGATTACGTAGAGTAGGTGCCCTATCTGACCAAGAACGTAATACAGCAGCATCGCAATTACGAAGTTCACGAGTCCGAAATACCAATATTCAGATCGTGTGGCACGTCCCGAAAAGACGGCATATTTTTGCAAGACTGCCCTATAATTGTCTACTATGACCATATCGATGGGTGTTTATAAGCATTTTAATAATACCCAAATGGTACCACGCGGAAACGAGTGGAAAACTCGTGCAAAGCAAAAACAAAAGCCGCTTCAAGCGGCTTTTGTTTTGGGCGGTGCGGTGGTGCGTCGATTACGCAGAAACGTACGGAAGGAGTGCCATATAGCGAGCGCGCTTGATGGCCTGCATAATATCGCGCTGCTTCCCTGCCGGGACACCGGTGCGCTTCTTAGAGAGCATCTTGGCGTGCGGATTAGTGAAGAGCTTCAAATACGCGACATCTTTATAGTCGATAAACTTCTTCAATTCTACCTCTTCGCGTTCAGCTTGGTATGCCATAAATAAATAATTACATTAAAACGGAATGTCTTCCGGATTAATCTCTTCGTCCGGATACTTAATCGCCTCATCGTCCTTCGGTGCTGGCTGTTCTGCCCCGTCAGTGTGCGTCACGCCTGCACCACCCTTACCACCGTCAGCGCCGAACTGGAAGTTGTCGACGACGATCTCGGTGCGGTAGTTCTTCTTGCCACTCTCCTTGTCGTCCCATGAGCGAGTCTGGATGCGACCCTCGACGAAGATCGGGCGGCCCTTCTTCATGTACTGCGCGACAACCTCTGCCGTACGGCCGAAAGCGACGATATTGTGGAACTCAGTTGCCTCCTGGCGAGCACCGTCCTTACCCTTGAAGGAGCGATTGGTGGCGATACCGAAGTTCACGACCTGTCCGCCTGACGGGAGCGCCTTCAGTTCCGGGTCGCGGGTAAGATTACCGTAGAGGAATACTTTGTTGAGGTACATGGTACTTAGACGATAACGTTCTCAAGTGCGGCATCGAGAGCGGCGCCCGCAACCTCCTCTGGGTCTTCTGACGGTTCCGGCATCTTCTCTGCGAGCTCACGCATCTCTACCGAGTGGCGAGCGGCGTCCTTAGTCGTAAGGAGGTCGATAAAACGGACAATGCGCTTGTCGGTATTGGCGGCGGCGATAACTTCTGCGTGGTCCCCTGCCGTAGTTTCGTAGACAATCCACGAGAAGAAGGCTGAGTCGAAGTCGCGGCGACCGGCAGTCTCCTGGCGAGAAATCGTGTACGCGAGCTTAACCTTAAGCGGTTCGCCCTCGGCGACGATAGTGCCCTTGCCCGAGATGAGCTCGCGGACGCTCTGATACGCCTTCTTCACCTCCTCGGTCGGGAGTTCTGGGTCGAGGTGGAACCCGAGCTCGTAGACACGGGATTCACCGCTATCTACCTCGAGCGAGTCGTCCTCGCGCATCTCGCTATGTATCTCTTTTGCTTGCTTAACCATAATGCGGGAATCCTATCACGCCTCAATTGGCAGAGCAAATAGGCGCTTAGCGTTTGCGACGAGGGCGGCCCGGACAGTCTCGAAATCCTCGCCCCTTATCTCAGCAATAGTCCGCGCGACATCCTGGACAGCAAGGGGGTCATTACGCTCCCCCCGGCGGCTCTTAGGCGCTACATATGGGGAATCCGTCTCTGAAAGCATGCTCGCGAGCGGCACCGCTCGTATAACAGCATCATAGTCGCGAGCGAAGGTGATGACAGCGGTAAAGGACATGGTGAAACCGAGCGTGATAAACGCTTCGGCTTCTGCTATACCGCCTACGAAGAAGTGTATGTCGCCGCGCAATGTAGGATGCTCGGCTTTTGCTTTGGTCAGAATATCTATCAGGTCGTGATACGCGTCTTGGGTGCCCTTGCTCGGACGTGAATGAATGATAAGCGGCTTATCGAGCTGTACCGCGAGCTGAATGTGGTCGTTAAGGACTGCCTTCTGTTTTCTTTTTACTTCGTCGTTTACTTCTGTCGGGCGGTAATAGTCCAAACCGCACTCCCCTACCGCGACAACCTTCTGACTCTTCGCCAACTCGACGTATTTCTCTATCTCAAACCACTCGTCGGCCTCATGGTTTGGGTGAAGGCCTACCGAAGCGTAGAGGTGTTCGTATTTTTCTGCGAGTTCTATCGCCTTCTTTGAGGATTCGTAATCGCATCCCACCACAATGCCGACGACACCCTCTTCTCTCATTCGCTCAATGAGCTGAACATCGTCGTCTTTGTAGTGGTCGAACTGAATATGACAGTGCGCGTCGACGTACTTCACCTTCATAGTCTCGGGAATAGGTTCTCGGGCTTTTTGTTCTCAAGCACAGCCTTCTTTATCGTCTCGCTTGTGGTTGGCATAAACGGAGTAAGAAGGCGGGCAATTTGGTACAACTCCGTGGCCATCTCGATAATCATCGCGCGACCTTTTGCCTCGTCTTCTTTCACAACTGCAAACGGCTTTTCAGCAGTGATACGCTCGTCGAGCTTCTGTATACGTGACCAGATAAGATCCATCGCGCGATTAAACTCAAAAGCGTCTATTGCGTCTGTGTATTCTTTTGGAAAATCTACCGGTTCGGGTCGAGCGACAGGTGCAGGCAGGTTCGTTTCAGCGAGCTTCATCACGCGCGCGACGAGATTTCCGAGCCCATTCGTGAGATGCGCAGTGTAGTGGTCGTGAATCGCTTCAAGCGTGAGGTCAGAGTCCTCGGTAGGGCTCACGTGCCGCAGGAGAATGTATCGCACGGCATCAACGCCGTATTTCTCCACGAGCTCGAGTGGATTGACGACGTTCCCGAGAGATTTACTCATCTTCTGCCCGCCAGAGGTGATGAACCCGTGAATGAATACCTGACGAGAGGTCGGCAGATTGGCCGAGAGGAGCATGGCTTGCCACATCGCCGACTGCTGGCGCAGGTTATCCTTGCCGGCAAACTGCGTCACGGGCCACCATTTCTTGAAACGTTCTTCATCGGCTGGCCAACCAATCGCTGAAATGTAGTTCACGAGAGCGTCGAACCACACGTACATCACGTGGTTCTCATCGCCCGGCACGGGAACACCCCAGGAGAGCTTCTCCTTCCTGCGTGAAATACTGAAGTCCTTCAGTCCGCCCTCAACAAATGTTCGTATCTCACCCAAGCGGCTCGCGGGCACGACGAAGTCCGGGTGCGCGGCGTAGTGATCGAGCAGGGCTTTCTGATATTTTGAAAATCTGAAGTAGTAGTTCTCCTCCTTGCGAATCTCTACCTGCATATTCGGGTGGATAGGACAGCGCCCGTCCACAAGCTCTGAATCTGTCTTTTCCAACTCACAGCCGACGCAGTACTTTATTTCATATTCTGCCTTGTAAATATCTCCTGCGGCTTCACAGCGTTTCCAGAACTCTTGGGCGGCGGCAATATGCTTCGCATCGGTGGTGCGAATAAATGAGTCGTACGAGATATTGAGTCGATCAGAAAAAACTTTGAAGCGCGCGGCATACTCGTCTACGTATTCCTGCACCGGCTTCCCTTCGAGCTCGGCCTTTTGGGCGATTTTCGCGCCATGCTCGTCCGTGCCGATATTAAAGAACACCTCATCGCCGGCGAGGCGAGCCGCACGCGCCACACAATCAGCCTCCACAAACTCGAGCGCGTGACCGAGGTGCGGATCTGCGTTCACATACGGAAGCGTGGTGGTGATATAGCGCGCGCTCATAGGCTGTAGTTATGCGCCCATGCTCTGGAGCCGACGCTTACGCTTGTCGAAGTCGGTGAGAAGCTCGAGCGCGACCGCCGCGAGCGGCACCGAGAGCAAGACGCCGAGGAATCCAGCAAGCGTACCACCGGCGATAAGCGCGACGATGACAAGGAGCGGCGGGATACCCACGATCTTCTTCACGATGAGCGGATAGATGAGATTCGATTCAAATTGGTTCACCACGACATAGAGGCCGGCCACGATGACGCCAAGCGCCACGCCTCCGTCGGAGTACGCGACAATGACAGCGACCGTGCCCGCAATAAGCGAGCCGAATATAGGAATAATCTCCGCCATCGCCGTAAAGACCGAGAGCAGAAGTGCGTACGGAATACCGATAATGAGTAACCCGAGATACACGAGGATCGCGACGATGACCGAGAGGAGAATCTGCCCCTGCATCCAGAGACCGATCTTCTTCTGCGCGCGCTTCCACAGGTCGACCGAATAATTCTCATAGGCAATCGGCATCACCATGCGCAAGAAGTCGTCGACGCCCGTGTCCTGGAGCGCGAAGTAGAATGAGAGCACGATAACGAGCGCGAGCGAGAAGATGCCACCGAAGAAGGTCACCATGAGCTGGAGCGCGCCGCTGGTGCCCGCGGTAAAGACCGTTTGGAGCGAGAGAAGTGTCTTCAGAAAGTCTTGCACTCCGCCAGTAGCGCCGCTCGCGTGAGTGCCGCTTGTAAGCGAGGGGAGGGTCGTCGAGAGGTTTATCGTATCGAGATATTGCGGCATCGCGGAGAGGAAGCTTGCGGCATCGGTGATAATCGGCGGGAAGAAAAAGAAAAGGATAACGAAGAGCGACCCGAAGACAAGTCCGTAGACGAGAAGTGCCGCGACGAAACGCGGCAGGCGCTGGCGGATGAAAAAGGCGATCCCCGGCTCGATTGCCGAAGCAATGACGATAGCAGTAAGTACGAGGAGCAGTAAGTCGCGTAGGAGCCAGAGCACGTACGCGCCAATAAGGACGAGCAAGGTCGTAATAACGCCCCCGGGAGTGACAGAGACCCGTATTTCCTTATCCATACCGGCATCGTAGCACATTCGCTGTTGCGTATAAAAAGAACCCGCATCTGCCATATTTCAGACAGACGCGGGCACCGGGAAGAGCTTCCGAAGGGGAATACTCAGCGCGACACGACCCGAATGTCGTAGTGATCGGCGCGCCAGCCTCCTACCAAACGTTCAGGACGACTGGCCTCGATGTCCAACCCTCCTTCGCGCCAATATGCATTCACCGACCAGAGTACACCCTCTGCATCACGCACGTATCGGAGGAGCCACTGAGAATGGACTGCTGACGCGAGCGACGCCCACAAGTGAGCGAGGGAGGTCTCGGGCCCCTGCTCGCCACCAAGCTCAGTGATGATCTCCGTGTCACGCGACACTACGACGAGGCGATGCTCTTGTAGCGTACGCTCCGGAACTGCCGTCTCGACCTTCTTGAGGAGGTGCTGTTTGAAGTTTTCTCCGAGCCGGACGATCTTGATACCGTCGATCGTCTTACCCTCGCAAAACTTCTCTGCCGTGACGAACTCTGAGACCGCAGGAGACGGAACGTGCTGGACGAATTGGAGACGTTTTAGCCTAGCGCGCTTCACGTCGGCCATAAAACGTCCGGCCATCGACTGCATATTGACAGAGTTGGTCACCCACTCACAGTCTTCGGCCGACAATCCATCGAAGAAGTGCGGACACTTCGCAAAGTGAACAAGCATATCTGCGACCGCATGGTGAGGTCGTCGACGCATAGACGTATTCCTTCTATAAAGAGCCACCTGAGAAACGGAGAAATGATGCACAACCTGCACGTCTTACGCCGGTCGAAGCATGATGGGATAGTCCCACCCGAACGCACCGCCGAAGTCGGCCCAATGGAACTTGACCCGTATCCCGCCAGAGCCGTTTAGAACCGGCACACAGCAGTTACGGTCATTGTTATTGCGAACCGCAGCCCTCCAGAGCGGTATAGTTGACCGACCAAAAAGCTGACGGAAGAAGTCGACTCCCCTGGCTTGTATGGCGTAGCCGTCCTGGAATCCGAGACACCGCTCGAGCAGGTGCTGGTCGACGAGATAGTTATAGATGATGTGTCCGACGACCTGCTGGCCGCCCCTCTGCCCATCGTGCAACTGGCGCTCAAGCTTGGCGAGATCGTAATCGGTAGGACCAAACCTGACGAACTTGGGCTGAAGAGGCTTCGCTGGCCAACGCATGTACGGCGGCCTCGCCGCGTAATCGACGTGAATGATCGTGCTCATCCCCTCTCTCCTATAAAGAACTGTCCTGTATGAGTCATATCCCCACACATCAGCTGGGGCGCAGAATACCCTAGACCACGCCCTTTCGCCAGATCTATTCGAGTGCCGCGCGGATGCGATTCCCCACTTCTGCAATCGTAAGACGCTCCTGTTCGCCCGTATCGCGGTGACGAAGCGTGACGGTATCCTTAAGCTCTGGCTTCTCGCCGAGCGTATCGAAGTCGATGGTGACGCAGAATGGCGTACCGATCTCGTCCTGGCGGCGATAGCGCTTACCGATGTTCCCATTGTCGTCCCAGGCGATTGCCGGATGCACCTTCTGCAACTCCTTACGCACTTCCCTCGCCCTTGCGACGAGCTCTGGCTTGTTCTTGAGTAATGGCGAGACCATCGCCTTGACCGGCGCAATCTTCGGCGAGAGTGCCAGGTATACGCGGGTCTCCTCCCCCATAGTGTCTTCACGGTACGCACTCGTGAGAATTGCGAGAATCGTACGGTCCACGCCAAGCGACGGCTCAATCACATGTGGTACGTATTTTTCTTTCGCCTCATCATCTTGATATGCAAGCGAAACTCCCGAACCCTTTTCATGAGCGGAAAGGTCGAAGTCGGTACGGTATGCAAGACCCCAGAGCTCTTTGCGACCGAACGGATAGTCAAATTCGAAGTCGATAGTGCGCTTCGAGTAGTGCGCCCTGTCGCCATCGGCAACTTCCAGCTCATGCACCGCATCTTTTGGTAGACCGACTGCCTCGGCAAACGCATGCATCATGGTGCGCCAATCTTCAAAAGCGGTCTCCCACTCGGATGGCTTCACAAAATATTCGACTTCCATCTGTGATAACTCACGAAGCCGGAATATGAAGTCGCGCGGAGCAATCTCGTTTCTAAACGCCTTTCCTATCTGGGCGATGCCGAATGGAATCTTAGGGTGAATGGAGTCCACCACGTTTTTGAAGTTCGCGAAAATACCACCGGCAGTTTCAGGCCGCAGGTACACGACTGCAGACTCATCTTCCATCGCACCTGCGTGCGTCTTAAACATCATATTGAACTGGCGGGCCTCACCCAGCCTCCCATCGCATTCGGGGCACTTGCCCGAATCGTCGAGATGATCCGCACGGAATCGCCTCTTGCATTTTTCACATTCAACAAGCGGATCAGAGAATCCAGCAACGTGGCCAGAAGCTTCCCAGATCTTGGGATTCATGAGAATAGCCGCGTCCACCCCATACATATCGTCACGACCGTCTCGGAACATGGTCAGCCATAGCTGTTGGACATTTTCTTTAAGCACAACGCCGAGTGGACCGTAGTCAAACGTGCCCGCGAGGCCGCCGTAGATCTCAGAGCCTGGGAATACGAACCCGCGGCGCTTCGCGAGCGAAATAATCTTCTCCATCAGGTTCTGGTCAGCCATAAAAGCGATAGTACTGTACAAAGTGCCTATTGCACAATCGCGTTTGCAGAGACATAGCCCGGATCGCCCTTGGTCTCGGTCGTGACAGGATCGGCCCCAGCACTCACCTGCACGCCAGCGAAGCGATCATACCCAGAGAAGCTTGCTCTCGTCGTAAGCGGAGGCGACCCGCCCTGTTGTGAGGTCGAGGGCATGAAGGAAACCTGGAAGGCGGCCTGCACAGTCACTCCTTGTGGCAAATCGCCCGCGCTCCACGTAACCGTGCGCGACGAGCCATCGTACGAGAAGGTGCCGGTTCCGGTCGTCTTGCCCGTGTAGGTCACATAACTCGGCAGAATCGTCGAGACGGTCCCTCCGGCGATCGTACTGCCGCTGTTGTGTAGATTCCACAGGACACTATAGGTAGTCGACTGTCCCACGTGAGGCGGGACGGGTCCTGTGTTAGTGATAGGACCGATGCTGTGGAGAGCCGAGGCCACCAATATTGCGTTGGTAGCAATCTTTACTGTCTTTTCTACTGAGGCAGTTATGTTCTCAGGCACATTTGACTGCCCAATGCGCGTGCCCGCTACAGAGATGGTAAACGTAGCGGCAGGCGCGACAACCCCCGAAGCCGCCGGCAATGTCGTAAAGGTAAAGGCTCCAACACCTGACGCGCCCGGGGCGAGCTGGGCAAGCGCCGGATCGGTATCTCGACTGAAGATGATCGTATGAGTAGTCGAATTATAGAAACCGCTCGTACTCTGGATGCTCGAGTAGTCGACGCCTGAGCCAGAGATCGTTATCGAGATGTTCGCGTTGGTGACACTCGTCGTGAGCGTATTGAGGTACGATACGACGACACTCTGGTGGCCTCCCGGTGCAATCACGATTGACGGGCTCGTGTCGCCATTGAGCGCAAGCGTTGTGGTGATGAAAGGGGCGGTAATCCGTATCGGCTCGTCCTGCGTCATGTACGACACGGCGAGCGTCGGGTCAGTCGGTGACTTCGCCGTCCCCACGCTGAAGTGGAAGACTCTCTGCTCCCCGTCCTGCCCCGAGAGCGTACCCGTGAGCGTAATCGACCGAGTGGTCCCCGGCTTCATCGTGCCGAGCACGAAGGTCGAGCCCGCGAGGGGGATTGACGAATTGGTCGCGGTAAAGCCGAAGGGGAACGCGTTCGAAAGCACCACATTATCGAGCGGAATCTTCGCATTCGATCGGACCGTGAGCGTGAGCGTGAGCGGTTGGCCTGAGATAGCTTCTGACAGAGAGTCGACTGCCACCGAGAGTGGTGTCGAGGAAATTGCGAGTGCGTAAGAAGACTTCTTCGCAAACGACGCGTTCGATCCTAGCGTGCCGTAAGAAAAGGTAATCGGTAACAGAAGCGCCTGCCCTTCTCCACCGAAGATGGTCGCCTGTACCGATCGCGTCACCGTCGCTCCGCTCTTAATAGTGCCGACATTTTCGACGTAGCGCGGATACGGAGCGAGAGAGCCGTCCGCACTCAGTGTCCCGTTTGGAAAATCGACCTCGATCGTTGCGTCAGTTATGTCGACCGGGTTCCTATTGGTAATCGTGAGCGCGAGCGGAGTGATATCACCACCGGAAATAGTGGTCGGACCTTGTACGTCGACAGTGACCTTGTCGACCGAGACTGAATTGCCTCCATAGTAGAAGAAGTACCCTGCCGCACCAAGAGAGGCGACGAAGAACACCGCGGTGACGATAAGAAAGATAGTCGCGCGGCGCACGCGGCGCTTACCCGGATGGACGATGTGCTGGAGAGGATTCTCCTCCCACGCGTGTCGTAGGGAGCCCCGACCCGAGGGTGTGAGCAGGGGCCGATCTTCATCAAGAGCCTCCGGCTCGTAGAGCCGCTTACGCGCGCGCTCGAGGGCGCCAGTACTGTCTTCTTCAGAGGACGGGGGCATTGCTCAACAGTATATCAAAGCCCTGAGGCGGTAATGCCTCGGTTGATGCGTGCGATGTAGGTAGCGCGGTTTTTACTAATAGTAGCGAGCGACTCGGGTGCGAAGGCCGGACCGATGCTTGGGATGTCCCCCGCGTCGAGTCCAAGTGCGGCGAGTAGGCGAAGTGCGGCGAGTACTTCGGCAGACTCGTGCACGTCTTCAGGAAGCGTCGCGAGTGCGTAAAAAAAATCTAGAACAACCGGAAACAGCTCCCGGTCTTGTGTTTCTCCGGCGACGAGTCGCAGGAGGAGCTGGCAGACGCGCGCGGCGCGCGTCTGTGACTGTGTGTGGCGCAGCCGGCTAAACCAGTTCTCGGCGAGGACGGCTCCCGCGATTCGCCACCCTTCCTTCCCATGCACCAGAACCACATCACTCTCGGCAAACGTGACGAGCGCCGTAGCAAGCTTCGCCCCCGACTGCCGCACGCCCTGTGCACGAGCGCGCACCAACCCGAGGTCGGGAGTAAGTAACATCACCGACGCATTTGCTTCTCCAAGCGGAGAACGAGAGAGCACGAGCGCACTTGTTTGATACTTATGTCGCATCGCGTACGAGGTCGAAGCGCGCCTCGCCAGTCGAAAGCACTGCCGAATGCTTCCCTTCTACCCGCATCTCGGTGCGCACCTTGTCGCGCGGAGAAAATCCCTCTGTCTTCCTCGCGTCCGCGACCGCGCGCGCAAGCTCGCGCTCATCGCCCTCCTTCACAAGCTCTGGCGTGAGCACTGTGTCGAGCGCGAGCGCCGCACCGACGATCACTCTCTTCACGTTCACCTCTTCGGCGAGAATGGCGGCGAGCTCGACATCAAGCTCCTCAGCGACCGTGAGCGACGCGAGTGGCTGGCGCACTTTAATCCCCGCCTTCTGACGCGCCTGCAGAGCTTCTGAGGCGAGCGAGCGGACGCGCGACATCTGCGCGATAAGCGTCGCGCCCTTTTCTCCACCATACAGACCCGGCTTCTTTTCTACCTCTGGCCAGTCGGCGAGATGCACGCTTTCCGTATCGTCTTGCCCTTTGACCTTAGCGTATACGTCCTCCGCGAGAAATGGCGCAAAGGGAGCGAGGAGTCGCGCGCAGATGTGCAGTGTCTCGCGAAGAGTCTCGAGCGCCGCCACATCACCGTCACGAGCGCGATCTCGCACCCGTCGCACATACCACTGCGAGAGATCCTCAAGAAGTGCGCTTATTGCTCGCGTCGATTCAAATGGCTTGTAGCCATCCATAGCATCTGTCACTTCGGTAACAACCTGTGCCATGCGCGCATGCATCCAGCGCTCAAGCACAGTGTCCTTCCGTTCACCCTTCTTTGCATCCTTAAATAATTCGTAGAACTTCGTGCTGTTATCGAGCCAGGACAATACCTTTGCCGCCTCTTTTACAGTTTTCTCATCGTAGTTTTTAGAATCTCCTGGTTGAGTGACGCTGTACATCCAGAAGCGCATTGTATCCGCTCCCCATTTATCCATCTCCACCCACGGGTCGACCACATTGCCCTTTGATTTGCTCATTTTCTGTCCCTCAGCATCAAGCAGGTGTCCGAGTGATATGACATTTTTATAGGCAGCACCCCGACCAGACAACACTCCTACCGCAAGCAAGGTGTAGAACCAACCGCGTGTCTGATCGATAGCCTCGCTGATGAAGTCAGCTGGGTACTCTACATTCTTCAAAAAGACCTCGAGCGACTCGCTTCCACGCTCGTTTGCCGCCTGCGCAAATGGCATCGCACCAGAGTCGAACCACACATCCATGACCTCCTTTACTCGGCGCAGCTCGGTGCCCTTTTCTGACACAAGCACTACGTCGTCGATATAGGGACGATGCAAGTCGAGCTCGTAGTCCTCATTGTGCGGCAGTGGCGTGAAGGAGAGCTCGCGGAAGCCGCCGGTCGGCACTTTATTGCGGGTGTCGGTGATTATTTTCTTTGAGCTTACTCGATCTGCTCCCTCTACAACTGTATTAAGCGACTCAAAGGCGATACCGTGCGAGACGATAAGGACACTCTCCTGTCCAAGCACGGCATCAATGTCATAAATGAAGGAGCCAAAGCGAATCTTAGCCTCAAGATAGCTCTCGCCGCCGGGAATACGATCTTCGAATTTCTGGCCGGTCTGGAACGCGAACAGCTCGTTAAGCGCCGGCTTCCCACTGAAATCTCCAACATTAAGTTCGCGAATGCGGTCGTCATACACGATACTCTCGACAGGAATCCTGATCTCCTTTGCTACCAACTCCGCCGTCTCTTTGGCACGCTGCAGGGGGGACGCATAAATTTTCGTGATACCCTTGCCGGCAAGTTCGCGAGCCGATGAGAGCACTTCTGCGCGCCCTTTATCAGTGAGTCCGTTACTCCCCGCACTGTCGTCAGCGTACAAAATGCCCGCAGCATTCCCTTCTGCCTCGCCGTGGCGCATCACAAAATAAGTGTTACCCGATTTCTTCGTATGCTTTTTTAACGCATCGACAGAATCGACGACCATGCGCTCGGTACCGTCAGTACTCTGCCACACCGGCATCGGCGTACCCCAGTAACGCTCGCGGCTTATCGCCCAGTCTTTGGCATTGGTGAGCCACTCCCCCATGCGGCCATCGCGAATGTACTCCGGCTCCCAGTGTATCTTCTGATTTTCAGCCACGAGCTTCTCGCGCAGGTCGGACATGCGGATATACCACGAGTCTCGCGCGTAGTAGACGAGGCGCGTCTTGCAACGCCAGCAGAATGGGTACGAGTGCGTATACGACTCTTTTTTGAAAAGCAGCCCGCGTACTTGCAAATCTTTCAGAATCTCAACTGACGTTTCCTCTTCGACCACTGAGCGACCGGTAAGCGCTCCCGTGCCCTCGATGAACTTCCCTTCCGGATTTACCAAGTGTACTTTTGGCAGTCCGATTTTATTTCCCAGTTCGAAATCTTCCTGGCCGTACATCACCGCGGTATGCACGATACCAGTACCATCTTCCGTGGTCACAAAATCTGCGCCATATACCTGAAACGCTTTCTCAAACTTCGGCTTTTCAGTCTCCGAAGCAAGGCTTTTTGCGAAATCGTAGAGTGGTTTGTACCTCTTTCCTTTTAAGTCTTTGCCCCGAATACCTTTTTCCAGAATCTTGCATGCCCACTCTCCGAAAAGTTTATACTCCCCATTTGTGTAGGGATCGTCTATTGCTGTCTTTTTAAAGACTTCTTGCGAAAGAATGAGGACTTGGTGTTTCAGCTCTGGTTTCTTTTCTCCTGTCTTTACTGCACTGTGTGCATCAATTTTTACGTATTCAATATCTTCCCCTACCGCGAGCGCGACATTCCCAGGCAGGGTCCACGGAGTAGTTGTCCACGCGAGCAGGTACGTACCGGGCTCGTCGACTAATTCAAACTTCGCTGTAATCGTGAGATCTTTTACATCCTGATACCCCTGCGCGAGTTCGTGTGACGACAGCGCCGTCCCGCAGCGTGGACACCACGGCACGACTTTATAGTCCTTATAAAGGCGTTCATCTTTTGCCGTCTGTGCAAAAAGGTGCCAGAGCACTTCCATATAGGCGCTGTCGAAGGTGAAGTACGCTTTCTGCTCGTCCACCCAATAGCCTATACGCTTCGTAAATTTCGCCCAGGCTTCAATATACGCAAAGACGCTCTCACGGCACTTTTTATTAAATGCAGCGATGCCGTATTTCTCTATGTCCGGCTTTCCTGTAAAACCAAGAGCCTTCTCAACCTGGAGTTCAACGGGGAGACCATGCGTATCCCAACCAGCGCGGCGGTTGACCCGATACCCACGCATGGTCTTGTACCGCGGAATTGCATCCTTAAACGCGCGTGATTCAAGGTGATGCACTGCAGGGGCCGCGTTTGCAGTTGGCGGACCCTCATAGAAAATAAAGTCGCCCTTCGGAGATTTCTTTTGTAACGACTTCTCGAATATCTGCTCACGCTCCCAGAACGCGAGGGTCGCCTCCTCGCGCTTCGCGGCCTCTGACTTCTCTGCTGCCATATCCCCCTATCGTAGCGTTTACCGGGCAAAAATGGAAACGGCCTGCAAGATTTCTCTTGCAGGCCGTGCGAAGACTCGTTCGTCTCCGCTTAGCAGGGGGCCATCGCGGGTGTCACCCGGCGATACCGTTCGCGCAGAACGCGCGGCGGCGGCTGTGCAGGGTGCCGCGCATTGTCCCGCAGCACCTGCTCGGCATATTCGACTACGCGATCGGGAATATTGTACATATTCACCTTGATCTCCAGTTTGTTCGGCATCGCACGGAAGAAAAACTCTTCCATGCTGCACGCCAACAAGCGTTTGGCAGCCCGAACGGTTCTATCGCGAACCACCCTTCTGTTTCTTCTCATTCAGTTCTCCACTTCGAGACGCACGGGAGTGTGCTATCTGGGGAAGAATCTAGCGCTTTACGCGCCTATGCGCAACTCACATTTTCTCCGGCGTGGGGATACCGAGGAGAGCGAGGCCGTTTGTCATGGTGTTTGCAAAAGCGCGCGCGACTCGCTGTTTATAGGCTTCTTCGGGCGAGCCGAGGATCTGCTCATTGTTATAAAAACCGTTCCAGGCTCCCGCGATTTCAGTGAGGTAAGTCAGCAGAAGATTCGGTGCGAGCTCGCGTGCCGCACGTGCTGTCACTTCAGGATAATGCAGGAGTAACCGCTCGATAAGATACGGCTCTGCTGGCTCCTCGGTCCCGCCCGTACTCTCACCACCGTATGCGAGAATCTTCTTCGCGCGCACAAGCGCGTACTGGAGATACGGGCCTGAATCCCCTTCGAGTGACAGCGACTTCTCTGCATCAAAAATAATGTCAGAGCCCGGCGACTGTCGCAGCACCATATATTTGATCGCGCCAATCGCGACCTGTTCTGCCACCTCCTCCGCTCCCTCGACCACGCGCTCTTTCATTATTTCACCCACTCGCGTTTTAATCTCTTCTAAGAGCGACTCACCGGTGATGACGTTCCCTTTCCGGGAAGACATCTTGCCGGTGGTGAGCCGCAGAAACCCGTTTGAGATGTGCAACAACTCCTTTCCTGCCACACGCTCAGGAAATACATCTGCAATTGCTGCGAAGATGACTTTAAAATATTCTTTCTGTTCGCTGCCCGTGATCGTGATTGACCGAGTGAAGTCGGGATTAGCCGAACTCTTCAGGTCAAAGAGTCCGACGTCTTTTGCCTCGTAGGTAGGCAATCCCTGTGAGCTCACAAACACGCGGGTATGCAGGCCGCGCTTCTCGCCCTTATAGACGACTGCGCCGTCGCTTTTCTCGAAAATGCCGTCCTCGATGTGCGCTTCCACAAGCGCTTTGCCACGAGGGGCGGACTGACTTTCAAAATATACCTGATCAAAGGTCGTGCCGAGCGCGCGGCAGAGTTCGTCAAGGTGGCGCCGGGAGGTGCTGATGCCGGCAGCGCGAAGCGCGCTCAGTGCTTCGTCACTTCCCGCGTAGAGCGAGCGATTAATCTCTTCTATCTCCTTTTTCTCTTCGTCGGCACCCTCTTCGTACGCCGTATTGCCGAGCACATACGCCTTACCGAGCTCTGCAATGTCTTCGGGGTTAAGATTGTGAGTCTTAAGCCCCCACACGCCTTTGGCGACCGTAAGGCCTATGTCTGAAGGATAGTTAATGCGCGTGACTGTTGCGCCGTTTGCCTCAAGCAAGCGTGCGATCGATTCTCCCAAGATATTCCCGACGAGGTTGCCGATATGGAGTGGCTTAAAGAGATTCGGGCTCGTGTATTCGATCATCACCTTCCCGCTATCGCTTCCCTTCCCCCACTCTCCTTTCTGGGCATCTGCTTCTGCCACTGCAAACGTCACCGCCTCGCGCGCGAGCGTGATGTTTACAAATCCCGGACCGGCGACCTCGACGCGCTCGGCTTCGCCGAGCGCGTCTTTAATCTTCCCCGCAAGTTCCTCAGCGAGCTTCCTCGGATTCTTCTTCAGTTGTTTTGCTGCGGCGAGCGCCGCGTTTACGGTGTAATCGCCGTGCATAGCGTCAGCCGGCCGCTCAACGACAAATGGCGAGCCCTCTGCGCCAAGCAGAGAGAGCGCTTCCGCCACGACCTCTT
>JBJOOS010000004.1:0-21626 GCA_046051155.1 Candidatus Parcubacteria bacterium | reverse complement strand
CCACGGTCGCCACTACCACTCAAACCTCTACAGAACCACCCGTACCGGCCGCAACCATCACTCAGCAACAGGGGCCCCTGATACCTACCAACACAGCTTCTGGCGCGGTAACGCCCAAGCCCATTATTCGAGGCAACGATGACACTCTAGAGCGCGAGGAACGTTCTGATAACTGAGCGTGATATAATTTCTCTATCGCTTATGGAACGAATCAACAACGACCACGAACGTCTTGTCGAATCCCTTAACGACGAATCTGTTCTCAAGGAATACAAAAAGCCGCTCGACGACTACCGCCCCGGCCTTTTGCCCCGCATCCTCGGCGGCATCCTCGTGTGGTGCGGCAACGTCGTGTACGGCTATCGACCGTCATACTTGAAGTTCCGCGCCGTCGAAGTCATCGCCCGTGTCCCTTATCACTCATGGGCATCTGCGGCGTTTACCCTGCTCACGCTCTGCTACACCGATGAACAGCGCGCCCTGCGTCTGTCAGGCATCTCCCGTTTCTCGCGCTTTTCGTCGGACAACGAGACGATGCACGTAGTCGTGATTTCAGCCATCGCGCGCAAGGAGAAGCGCGCCGGCTTCATCCGCTTCACACTTATACCCATGCTCTTCGCCTTCTTTTATTTCTGGCTATCGTACATTATCTACCTTATCAGCCCGCGCTGGTCCTTAGAGACCAACTACCTCTTCGAGTCTCACGCGTTCGAGCAGTACAACCTGTTCCTAGAGCTCGACGGAGAGATGCTCAAGTCGAAACCGATAGAGAGCGAGTTCCTCGCGTGGTATGGACGCCACCCGCGGAGCCAATACGAATTCTTCAGGAGCGTGAGGAATGACGAAATCATCCACCGCAATCAATCAATTCACGCGATTACTGAACACGCGTAAAGCTTATAGCACGAAGAAAACTGCCCCGGCGATAACACAATAGAGCGCAAATGGCGCGAGTGTCTTGGTTTCAAAATATTTGGTAAGAAAACGGATTGATAGATACGCCGCAAGCGCCGCGCACAGAGCGCCAAAGAGCGATTCGCCTACGAGCACGCCACCGACGAGCAGATGCGGCACCTTAAGCACTGCCGCCGCGAGGATAATCGGCGTCGCAAGCAAGAAGGCGTAGCGCGCTGCATTTTCGTGCGAGAGACTGCTAAGGAGTCCGCCCGTCATCGTGAGTCCCGTGCGCGAGAAGCCAGGAATGAGTGCGAAGCATTGGGCAAGACCCACGCCAATCGCCTGCTTCCACGAGAGGCGAGCTATTACCGCGTCGTCTCCTGCTCCCTCGAGAGCTCTTCGACGCAGACGTTCTGCCAGATACAAAACGACACCATTTAGCACGAGAACCCCTGCCACGAGTTTCGGCGCGGCGAAAAGCGCGGTGAGTTTTTTCTCGAAGAGAAGCCCCAGCAGTCCTGCTGGTATCGTACTCGCTACGATAAGCCAGCCGAGACGCGCGTAGGTATCACCTACCGCAATAGAGCGCTCGGAAAGCGAGCGTACTATGCCGCGCACTATCCGCACCCAGTCCTCCCAGAAAAAACCGAGCAGCACGAGCGCTGTGGCGAGGTGAGTCAAAACGATAAACGATACGAAACTCGAGCTCGCCTGGTCGATGTGCCAGCCCAAAAGCGGCGGGAGCAAGACCGAATGTCCCAAACTCGACACCGGGAATAATTCGGTCACGCCCTGCAAGAGTCCGAGTATTCCCGCCTGAAAGTAGGTAAACATGCTATCAGTATACACGGTACCGAAAACTTGACCGAAACTATTGCGCGTGATTAAATCCCGACAGATTCACAACACCCGTAAAGGGACAGGTTCCGTATGACCGACTTAATTCGATACCCCGTCCAGCTCCCGGAGATGCGTCTGCACCATGGTCACTGTCAGGGATGCGGGGCAAAGGTCCAGCTCCAAGGACCTCTCAACAGACTGACCGTTCCGGCACACATCTCGATGAGTGCCCCGCCTGGCGTCACAAGGAACTGTTGGGGCAGCGAACAACCGCCCCGAAAGGAGGAGACCCTCAACCCGAGGACGAAGTGAGCCCGCCTCGCGACAGACCCGTCGCCAGGCGGGTTTGTCTTTATATAAAAAGACAGCCCGAGCAGCGTATGCGTGCGCGGGACTGTCGTGAGTCTCTTTCTTTGGCGAACCACTCCCTCGAGATAAAATCCTCAATGATCTACATGGACGCGCAGAGTTGCCCCCAGTGCCTCTTGACTTCGAGCTCGAGTCGCCCTGCTGCGATGTCCGCCGCTACCTCAGGATCGCCCTGCTCGTATTCGGGGTACGCCTGACGAATGGCGGCAACGATAGGCAACTCCTTCCCTGCATACGCACCGATCCTCGGCGTGTAGTACGAGTCGTACACCGGCGAACGATTGAGCGCGCCGACCAGAAGCACTACCTCTACCCCAGTCGCAGCGAGTTCTACCAAGTTGGTATCGGTATTCTGGAGGTTGTTGAACACATCTTCCGCGATAGCGACGCGTTCACCCGGCTCGAACTCGAACTGCGAGAGGTCCCACTCATACTCCTGCTTCCTGCCGGCCTCCGTCGGCTTCGGCTTCTTGGTTGCATACGTGAACCGCTTGCCGCCGACGAGCGCCACCATCTGCCCAAAGGTACGCCCACCTTCGGGAATACCGATGACGGTATCGAACGTGTCGAGTAAGCCGCGTGTCTCGAGCCTGCGGCAGGCAGTCTCGGCAAAGGCTTCGACTACGTGCGGGTGCTCTTCGATGCGCCTGAAGTTGAAATAAATGTCGCCGACGAGATTGCGCCCCTTGGCGTCCTTTCCTGCGTACACAACCAACTTGCCCTTGCGGACAGAGTCGACCTTGCGGCAAATGTAGACTGCGTTACAACGCTTCCCCAAGTCCATGAGGCTTTCGCCTTCACGCGGAATGACTGATTTCTTCATAAGTAATCCTCTTTCAATGTGCAAAAACCCAAGCAGTAAGGGGCCTGTATAACCTGTCGAGCCCATCGACCTTGCGGAACCCTACCCCGAATCTGGTTTCGGGTAAAGTATAAAAAGACAGCCCGGGCACCAAGGGTTGGTGCGCGGGGCTGCCACAGATGAGACACATCTTCTTCGTCTTCTCAGGCCGTTGCCTGGGCTATTTCTGCGAGAGTGAGCTTGAGCGACTCTTCCGCAATAGCCGATCCGGCTCGGAACGTCTCGAGGTCGACGATGAACCGATCAGCACCGGCACGATACGCCGCGCCAAGAGTCACCACGTCACTCGGGTGCCCTGCGCTCGTCCACATAGGCACCGCATGCATGTTGAACGACAGCCGCCTGTTGAACCGCAGCCGAAGACCTAGTGCATCTTCTGGACCAATCACGATTCCGTCGAGACCTGCTTCTGCGGCGTTCTGGGCGAACTGTCCCACGTAGTCAGTAGGCGGCAAACCGAGAGCCTCGATGTCCGGTAACGTCTCCTTCAGTGCCGCGAGAGCCGGGATGTCTGACGAACACACCACTGCCGTCAGTCCGTTCGCGTGAATCTTCCTGAGCAGATCGTTCCCGCACACCTTGTGGGCCGGGCCGACCTGGAGAAACACTCCCGTGTTCGCGAAGTCGTCCATCAAACGGTACATCCTGTCCCACGTATCTTCGAGCCGCTCTGGGACAATGCGCTGACCTCCGTCGGCGACCACGATGAGCCGCCGCGCTGGCGTAAGCATTCTATTCGTATTCATGTACTACTCCGTATTGGTTTCGATAGGTGCATTCGCGCCCGAGCCGCGCAAGGTGGCCGCCGACCTAGGTCGGCACTGGCGAGAACCTTACCCTTAAATACGCTCGCAGTAAAGCGGATATCTAGTGCTCCGGCGCTATACGCCGGAGCACTAGCAAACTCCCTCACCATTGCGGGCGTGGTATAATAATAGTATATGAATACGAAAGTATTGACAGGAATTGTTGTGGTAGTCGTCGCGATCGGTGTCGCTTTCACTCTTATGCACCAGCCAGTATCTCCCGTGCAGACAGTGGCGCTCACGCCTGACCTTGCTACGTCCACGCCTCCGATCACGCAACCGTCGAAGCCGTCGACCAACAACAATTCAGAATCACACGTCCAAACGGGCACACCAAGTGTCAAAGTGGTTCCCGCGTTTGCTGAGTTTGACTCACTCGCCTTCACCTCAACGTCGACCTACCCAGTCGTGACTGGCACCGCAAACACACCGAGAGTCGGCATCGTAATCAACAACAGCAAAGACGTTGGTGTCGTCGGTACGTGGGAAGTCCCTGTCGTGAGCGGCCACTGGTCATACGCCACATCGGTCGCACTCACTCCGGGAAGCTACACCCTCCTCCTCTTCATTGGCGCGAAAAACGCAGGCACCGCGAAGCTCGTCGTCACGAAGTAGTATACTGAGGGTAATGCTCCAGACATTCCGCGCTTTCGCGAAGCGAGTTACGCTCACGCAGGAACTCGTTGTCGTCTGCTTTTTCCTACTGACCGGCCTTCTGGTCGCAGCTTCCGTCTATGGCTATGTCCGCATCACCGCGCTCTCAAATCAGGTGGCCGTACTCAGCAATGAGCTCTCCTCGACGACTGCCAGCCTCTCGAACAATCTCTCCGCCGCAACGTCGTCCTTAAGCACGGCGCTTGAGCAGAGCACTGCGCACATTCAAGATCAGCTCGGGGGCGTCCAAGATCTCGTCGGTGTCATCGGCGGTACCGTCACTGATCTGAAAAAACTGAGTACCACCGACCCTGAGCTTCTCGCTAAATATTCAAAGGTCTATTTCTTGAGCGAGAACTACGTCCCTTCCCGCCTCGTCGATATCCCCGCACCATATCTCTACAACGAAGCCACCCCGCTCCAACTTATCCCGCAGACGTTTATGTATCTACAGCACATGCTCGACGACGCAAAGACTCAGAACGTCCCGATATACGTTCTATCCTCGTACCGCTCCTTCAAGACACAAGCGTCGCTCAAGAGCCAGTACACGTTTGTGTACGGTGCAGGAACCGCTAACCAGTTCTCTGCAGATCAGGGTTACTCTGAACATCAACTCGGCACGGCAGTCGACCTCATCACGACCGGTACTGATGGCAACCTCGTCGGCTTCGACAAACGACCAGCCTTCGACTGGCTCGTCGCCAATGCGTGGCGGTACGGATTTGTCCTGTCCTACCCCAAGAATAACGGTTATTACATTTTCGAGCCGTGGCACTGGCGGTTTGTAGGCGTGAAGCTCGCAACCGATTTGCACAATTCAAATACGTACTTCTACCAGATGGACCAACGCACGATCGATACCTACCTTTCCTCTTTCTTCGACTAACCCATGGCACGCCGAATCCTTACGGTACTGCTCCTCTCTCTTGCCGGCACCACGCTTCTCGTTAGCTCATATCTCTACCTACAGCCTCCCCCGTGTACCTCGCCAATAACCTACAAGATCGGTACGGTCGACCCGCGGTTCGGGGTAACTCCGGACGAGTTTAAGAAGGACATCGTGCAGGCGGGCCGCATCTGGGAGAGCTCTATCGACCGGACGCTCTTTGCCTACGATCCAAACGGCGAGGTCACGGTGAATCTGGTCTACGATAGCCGCCAGGAGATTACGCAGAAGGAGCATACGCTCAACACAACTATCAGCGAGACAACGCAGACTGCTGAGTCGGTTAAGCAACAGTACGCCGCGCTCAAGACACAGTACGCACAGGCCGAAGCCGATTACCAGTCCCAGATCGCCGCATTTACCGAGGCTCAGGCGAGCTACAACGCTGAGGCGACACGCTGGAACAGTATCGGTGGCGCTCCGCGTGCACAGTTCAACGCACTTACGGCGGAAAAGAGCGCCTTGGTCGCACAGCAGAACGCGCTTGAGCAACAGCGCCTAGAGGTGAACCAGCTCGCCGATACGGTCAACGCGTTCATTCACAAATACAACCTGCTCGTGTCGTACATCAACTCCAACATCGATGCGATACGCAACGACGGCCTCTCTGGCACGCAGTTTGAAGAGGGTGTGTATATGTCTGATGCGGACGGAAAACGCATCAACATCTACCAATTCTCGAACCAGGTCGATTTTATTCGCGTCCTCGCACACGAGCTCGGCCATGCGCTCGGCCTCGGACACAATACCGGCAAGGATTCGATTATGAATCCAGTCAATCAGAGCACTGCGCTCACGACGAGTCCGGACGATCTCCGCGATCTCAAAGCGATTTGTAAGATTAATTAATTCGTGTTATTATCAAGCGCATGAAGAAATACGGTGCCGAATTGTCGGTGAGCGGTGAGCGCGTCTCACTCGCCGACTTCCTTAAGTCGTACAACCAGGGCCTTCCTAAGGGGTTCCCGCGTTCTTCGACTGCGCTCCTGAAGAAATACAAAGCGCTTCATCCTCTCTTTTTCAAACACGGCAATCTTTGGTCGCTCGACGAACATCGCAAGAAGATTCTCGACTGGATTCCTCAGGAGCTTGAAGCCATCCGCCGTTCCTCTGCAGAGTAAAAAAGTCTCATAAACTCTGATACACTACGAGTAATGAATCGTGTGGTACTGATTCGAGTCGGCCTTGGAGCCTTGGCTATTGTGCTCGTGGGTGGAGGACTCCTCTCACTTCCCTACTTCCTACAGCAGAGCGTCGAACTGGAACAGAAAAAGGCAGTCTCGACCTTGCCTGAGCAGTTTCCGGTTACGGTGAACCCTCAAGAGAAGCGCATCGTGGAGAGCCCGCAGGTGAATGAACTCTTTGGCAGTCCGAAATCTTCGCTCCAGGCCGCGGCCGGGAACCTGAGCGATGTCATCGGTGGCATTTTCACCTGGCTAGCGACGACCATTGCTGACGCACCGTGGTATCAGGCCCTTGCCTCAAGCAACGGACGTTTTGTGGTTATCAAGCCGGGGATGCGCAAAGAGCAGGTCGCGGGAGCGTTCGCCGCGGTACTTGGGTGGAATGCGAGTCAGAAGAAGGAATTTCTTACTCCTACTACGTACTCATCGCTTCCGCTTGCCGAAGGGTCATTCTCTCCCGGCACCTATCTGGTCGGCAAGGACACTACGCCGCTTGCCGCACAGACACTCGTCAACCAACGCTTCTCAGACGACATCCTCGCGCACTACGGCACCACGACCGCGGCAGTTGTGCCGCTCCAAGACGCACTCACGATTGCCTCTTTGATCGAGCGTGAAGCCGGCGGCGCAGAAGACATGCGCTATATCTCCGGCATTATCTGGAATCGCCTATTCATCAACATGAGTCTCCAGATCGACGCGACCGTACAATACGTAAAGGCAAGCACTCCTGCCGCTTCGCGGTGGTGGCCTGTTGTGTTGCCCGCAGATCTCTCTCGCCAGTCGGCATACAACACGTACTTGCACAAAGGCCTCCCACCTACACCGATAGCAAGCCCGTCAGTGGCATCAGTTCTTGCCGCCTTGAACCCGAAGAATACGACCTGCCTCTTCTATTTCCACGATTCGTCAGGAAGATTCCACTGTACCGACACCTACGCAGAACATATGGCCCTCATCAAGAAGTACTACGGCCACGGAAATTGAAACAGATTACCCTGTTATAGAGTACTAACAGACGTGAGGTGTGCTATTAGCAAATAGTTATACTAGTAATTACATATTCCATGTTGAAGAAAAGCATTATGGCCATCGCGTCGCTCGGACTTGTCGCTGGACTCGCGATGCCAGCTCTCGCCGCCGACACTACGACTGCAGGCGGCACCGACGTCACTACGAAGATCTCGTGTGTCGGATCGGCAGTGAACGCGCGCGAGACAGCACTCGATTCGGCGATGACTACCTACACGGGAGCACTGAACGCGGCTTACGCGGCCCGCGCAACCGCCCTGTCACAGGCATATACCCTGACCACGATGAGCGCCGTCAAGGCGGCCGTGAAGACAGCCTGGTCAACCTTTAACACTTCAGCGAAGACTGCCCGCAAGACATGGCAGACTGCTCGCAACGACGCGTGGACTACGTACCGAACTGCTGCAGTCGCTTGCAAAGCACCGGCAGGAACGGGTGATGGCTCAAACGCTGGATCAGAGACTACTGGTAACTAAACCGCCCTCTTCCCTCAAAGGCTCTGCCGCTTAGGCAGAGCCTTTTGTGTGAGTATCCATTGCGAGTTTGTAGTCGCTCGCGAAGAAACGCTTAGACATTTCGAAGATACCAAATGCCATGAAGGGCGCCGCGAACACGTCGATAGAGTAGTGCACGTGCGCAAAGAGAACGGCGGCGGCACCCAAGGCCGAAAGCAGAAGGAATGCGATCCGCGCACGACGCTCTTCCCAGAAGATAAGACCCATGAGAAACGGCAGGCCCGTATGACCCGAGAAGAAGAAGCCCGTTTGTAGATTGAGATACAGGTATACCCCGTCGAAGAATCCGAGGCCGGGCGCGATATGTTGCGGATAGATGCCCACGTGCGTCAGCGAGGTGAAAATGGCCCGCGTCATGATAAAGAGCGCGATCGTCTTGATGCAAAAGAGGATGTACCGCGGCCGTAAGAGGACAAATATCATTCCGAGCGCTATCGCGAGGAGCGCTCCCTCAATAATCATGAAGTTGAGGTTGATGACCGGCAAGTTATCGAGGAGCAGATCGCCGACGTGGTGAGAGGTCGGCCGCGAAGCTAGGTCAATGGCGTAGAGATTGGCGTAATGTTCGACAATATAGGCGGCCGCGAGGAAGGCAAACGCGCTCAGAAGCGAGGGGCGCAGACGACGGCTGAACAGATCTTTGATTACAAACGGGCGCTCCTCATTCATTTCCCTATAGTATACCAGGCCCTTTCCCAAGGGTAGACGCATTGACAGAAAAGTGGGTATCTGATACTGTACGCAGGTCAACCAGCGCTGGATCCAGAGAAGTGGGATCGAGCTTCTAACTTCGGCTACTGATTTGATGTATTAGAAATCCAATATCTATCTTAGCTATGCAAACAGGCACAGTCATCAAGAAGAACGAGAAGGGCTTCGGCTTCATCAAAGTCGACGGCGCACCGGCAGGTGCTAAGGATCTTTTCTTCCACACCAACGAGCTCCAGAACACTTCGTTCGACGAGCTCCAGGAGGGAGCAAAGGTCTCCTTCGAGATCGGCGAGAGCCCAAAGGGCCCTAACGCTCTCAACGTCAGCGTCGTCTAACCGACAACACTGCGTGAAAGAAAACGCCGCGCTTACGCGCGGCGTTTTCTGTTTTAGGTGCTCGGATGCACGCGCGGCCACTCCACGAGCTCACCAGCCTTGCGCTCCATACGGTCAGCCTTGCGGACGTGACGCCAGCTCCCTTTCGGTACGAGGAAGTAGTGGGTACGATCGCTGAGCGCATCCGCAACCTCCCACAAGTCTGTCTCGACCGCGAGCCATGTGGTCCCGAAGCGGCGTAGGTCGAGCGGCTTGCTATAGCACTCAAGCACCTTCTTCCCTGTCGAGTTTAGAAACCACTCGTGAAAATAGGACATCACGAGTTCGCGCACCGTTTTATATACCGGATCGCGGAAGCGGAGGGTGGCGTGATTCGTCTTGCTTATCGCGCCCCAGCGACCGTTGCGCTTATAGAGTGCCACCACATGGTCGTCGTCGCCCGAGTCGAGTCGCGCCGACAGATTCATAACGAGCGGGCGCTCCCCCGCGACCCAGAGCGCGGCGGCGGCAAACATCGCCCCCTCAATGCAATGCGCTTTCTTCTCGCGTAAAACGCGGCGCGGCGACATATGAGTGTCGCCGCGTTTCTCCCAATTCATCGGAAGCGTATCGAGGAAATCTTGGATCCTAATCGGCGAAGAGAGTCTCGCGAGCGTGCGGTACTCTTCTCTCGTCAATCCTGACTCCTTTTGGGTGAGGCGCTTCATCCCCACCAGAATACCGTATTATTTTATCGAAAGTGGAGCGCTGGTGTTGCCGTTCACTAGTGCGGCGAGTTCCTCTTGGGTCTTCGGGAGTCGATTCGGGTGAGAGAGGTCGATGCGACCCACCACACGAATAGAGGCCCCCTCACAGATACCAAGTATCGTGCCAGCGTTCTTAACAGAACCGTCAGGCATGAGGTAGTTAGATTTAGTATCAAAGAGAATGTCGATGCGATTGGTGTAGCGCGCGTTCATTGTGTCGGCAATAACCCGATAGCCGATGACAGGCTCCACAGTGGCGTACCCGCAAGAGTTGCCCGGTGTTGGTGCGCCGACAATAGCAACAACCGTGCCAAACGGAAGCTCGTCTGCGAGATCGCGCGAACGCGCCGCAACCACTTCAGGATTGGAATAGGCACCTGAGGCGGTCACGAGCGGGTCGCTATCAGTCTGTGCGGCTACGGCGTTATAGGCCGTAAGCGTCACCGGATACTCCGGACCAGCAGGCGCGGTCGCCTGGGCCGGCAGAGCGCCGATGATTGCGTTGGACAAAAGTAAAAAGGCCAAAAGGCCCCCTATTGCTGGCATAGAATATGTAAGTACCGAAATAGTTAGTAACTACCTCGTTATCTGTATACTAACATCTTGACAACTGTTTGTCAAGATTTCTAATGCGTTTTGGTCACTCCGGCTTTGCGAGCGGTGGCATAGACTCCGTACGCAGTGAGCGTGCCTACTATTGCGCCAGCAATGATGTCGCTTGGATAGTGAACGCCCGCGGCAACACGACCGAGCGAAACGAGCACGGCCATGACGTAGAAGAAGATGCCCCACCGTTTATGATAGAGAAATATGGTCGTCGCCATCGCGAAGAAGAAGGTTGCGTGTCCCGAGGGGAATGACCACGAAGATTCCGTCAACAGCTGGTGAACTGGGTGCTCCACGAGGAAGGGGCGGGGGCGATGGATAAAGAGACGGATGAACTCGGTAACTCCAAAGCGCGCGATGAGAGCCGACACGCCAGTCTCACCAAGAATGTAGGCCTTCTCAAGCGTTGAGTAGTGCGAAATGAGCACGATGAGAACAAAGAACGCGATGAGCACGTAGGCGAGATACGAGCCGAAGAAGACAATTGTCTGGTCGCCAAGGGCCGACTGCCCTGCCAGATTATTAATAAGATGAAAGAGTGAGAGGTCGAGAGACATGTACGACGCGTATTAAACCGTTGGGACAATGGTACCGATAATCACGCCCATGAGGATCGCGGCACCGCCTAGGAGCGCCATGCGCGCACCGCGCCAGAGCATCGGGAGCCGCGCGAGACGGGCGCTAATCATACCAACAATAAAGAGGGCTACGATCGAGACGACGATAGACGACGCGAACGCCATCCACGTGGCGGAGAAGAAATACGGAGCAAGCGGGATGAACGACGCAAAGACGAAGGAGATAAACATCACAACGCCCGCGAGCGCAGACGGCCCGTTAGGGACGTCGGCCTTGCTCTCGTACTCCTCTGCCGACTCCTCGGAGAGGAAGTTCCCTACCGCCATCGAGAACGCTTCGACAAAGCCGTAAATGATACCCGTCAATACGACGGTCTTGTGCGGCGCACCAGCGACGTCGATGCCTGCGAGGAGTCCTACGGTCGAAACGAGGCTGTCGATTACCCCGAAGATAACCGTACGGAGATAGAGTGCGCGCGTCTTCATATCGCACTATGGTAGCACGTGGTGTCTGCCCCGAACGCTAAGCGGACGCCTTGCGTACGATGCAGAACGGGGTCATTTCGTCCGATTGGCCGAGCGGGTTATCGCGGAAGAGCTTGCCGATGAATTGCTCCGATATTTTCGCCGTCGACTTCCCGAGCGAAAATGCTCCGCGATAATTGGCATCAAGAATGACTGTCTCATGTCCGCCGAGCAGCTCGCGGATCTTGCGCGCGGCGCCGCTTGGGTTATTGGGCGCCAGCTTTGCAGAGTGCGCATACTCGAAGATGAGGAACGACATCGGACAGTCAATAGATTTGGCGCGCAGACCGCAGATGCGATAGAACAATCCGTGGATACCAAGCGGGCGCGTGACCGCCGAGACCACTGCCGCAAACAGAATACGGATATATCCGGCCTCTTCGACAAAGAGCTGCATCCCGAGATCGGTCCCATGTCCAAAGCCATGGAAGTCGGCAGTGCCGTAGTAGTTGCCTACATTGCGCGCAAGGAAGCGCGCAAACGCCGTCGGCTTGATGTCACTCATGTCGACGACTCTGCCCTGAGTAATGGTGAGCGCCTTTTCGCTCACGAACACAATGTCCCCTTCTTGGAGATGCGGGCGCACGTACTCGTCGACGATAGGCAGGATATCGGTATCTCGCAGAGTGATGAGCCGTGTCTTAATCGGCAAACGCAGGTACGCGACGCCGTCGACATCGATCTCGATCTTCTTACCCGGGTTCGGGACATATTCGCCAACGGCTTGCTTCGGCTTACGGGAAACGGCCTCCTCAGTCACCACCTTTTCACCACGAAAGAGCCCGAACAGTCTCGCGACGGCGGTGCGAACGCTTGTGTGATCCTTACCCGCTTTTGCGAGAGAGCCGAGAAGCTCTGTCACCTCCATGTACAGAATGTGCGCCTCGTCGATTGACGTATTCGCGAACGCGACTTCAAGCGCCGGCTCCCCGTCGGCAAGCGCACGCATGACCACTCCGCCATCTTGGGTTGGATCATACACAATAGTAAACCCCGTCTGGCCCTTCATATCTGCATACTCGATGCGCGGTTCTGTCGCGGATGACATTGTTGAATGTATAAAATAAGTAAGTACCACACACTATATCGCACTGCTCCCTCAAAAAGAAACTCGGTCGCCACGAGGGCGACCGAGAAAGTAACGAACACCACGGAGCATCGTGGTCTACCTGCCAAGCACCGACAGCAAATCTGCCGGAGGAGTCATCGCGGAGATCTCCCGCTTCTTGAGCTCGCCGAAGTACAACGGTCGGTACGGCCGGCAGTCGTCCGGACCGAAGACGACCACTTCAATTTTCCCGGTTTCGCGGTCCTTGAATTGTTCCAGAGTCCCCGCGTCCCGGTGCTTACCGAGGAAGCGCAGAGCTCCGGCAAACGCCAGGCCGGAACTTGGCCCTAAATGCGGCATCACGTATTTCCATGACAGGAAGCTCAGGAAAAACGACTCATGCCGCATGCCAAACTGGAGGTCCTTCTCCTGAAAAAAGGATCTCCAGGGTTGCCGTACATCCTTCTGGACACTGCTCAACGTCCGCGCCCCGGGGACCTCTTCTTCTTCTGCGCACAGCACCGGGACAATCGTGGTGTCGAGAACCTTCTCGCGCACATAGGTGCACAATCCGATACTCGTTCCCATAGTCCCGCTAGGTACGAAGAGGAGAGAGATGTGTGGCTGTTGAGCCCACAATTGCGGAGCCAGGTGCTCAAGATGTGCGCGCCAATTCCAATCGCCGTCGTACTGACTGGGGTTGTACCACCCCTCATGCGCGCCTAACCGGCGAGCATATTGAACGGTCGTCTCGTCAGCGTCCGAGCGCACGTCTACTCGCGTGCGCCGCCCGATGGCACGTATGGCATCAATCTTGTCGTGCGGAACATCGCTCGACATCACGGCAGTAAAGCGAATATCGAGCGCATTGCAGATCTGCGCCATAGCATCGCCAGTATTCCCGCTCGTCGCCTCGATGACAGCGATATCCTGGTCGATGTATCCCAGCCGAATTCCCTGCAGAATCGCCTCCCGCGCTATGACCCACTTGCTGTGTTGAGCTTCGCCCGGAACACCCGCCACTCGGATAGTGACGTCGTTCTCGGCAAACGGATTCATCTCCGCCGGGAGGGGTGCCGAGAGACGAACGAGCCGTCTCTTTGTCGGGTCCATCGTTGCCCAGAAAGGGTGGCGCAACAATTCTTGATTGATCATTTGTGTGTCTCCTCAAAAAGACAAGGTAAATGGTGTGCCCATTTCAAAGGGCTTCTGGAGAAGAGCATACGCTCCAATATGAAAACAGCAAACCCCGCGGCGCAAAGCGCCGCGGGGTCGTAATGCGAGACCCTCCGGTCTCGTCTTTTCACTTCCTTGCTAGGTAATCCCTGCGCCACAAGAGCAGTAAAGCAACTAATGCGTTCATGGTGAGCAACATCCACAAATAGACACTTGTTGCCCACGAGTAAGACGACAGAGCGAGCAATGCCGGCCCGCATTTGACGCTGTTAAAGAGAAAGTTAACCGGATTGTCAGTCCACGGCTGCTTCCACCCTTTCTGTACGGTCGGACCATACCCCGCCAAATCTGCGAGCGTAATGAAGATAGCCGAGAGCGTAGCCGCGTTAGTAAGGAAGTAAAACAGGAACAGGAACAGTCCGAGTACCACCCATGCCCATTCATTCCACTTAAACTGCTGCTTGTATTTGAGGTAACTAAGTCCAGCAATGAGAAAACAGAATGCGGCGGTAACGCCGAGCGTCCAACTGCCGGCTTGCGCACCTCTCGCGACTTGGATGAGCCAGCCGGTTCCCGTGAGGAAACCGAAGAGGACCCACGAGAGCGGATGCGGCGCAATCTGTTTGCTCACGTTTAACTCCTCCTTGTACATCGACATGAGATACAAGAGATACCCGCCAATAGTAATAACAACCGACAGATACCCCATAAAGAGCTTCTCTCCGACAAACGAATACGCGAGGACTGCACTCAGACTTCCTAACGTTATCAGGAGGATAATAAGCACTTGTATACGACGATATATCAGTAACTGGATATGCATAGGTGACCTGCTAGTAAGTGATTGCAAAGAACCCCTAGGTAGGCTATATTTTTATGTATGAGTGGCCAACACCACCATAGGGCGCTACTAATCACCACAAAATGAACACCTCCGTATTTGAGAGCCTCGGACTAAGTCCGAACGAGGCTAAGATGTATGAGTCCTTAGTAGAACAAGGAGAGTCTTCTATATCAGAAATTGCCCTTTCCGCGGGAGTACACCGCCGAAATGCCTACGATGCTATCCAACGCTTGATTGATAAGGGCCTATGTTTTCAAATCATTGCGTCCGGCGAGAACAAGTACAACGCAGTCGATCCTGACAAGCTCACCGAGCTCCTCGCGGAAAAGCAGCTACAGCTCCAGCAGATTTTGCCGGATTTGAAGAAAAAGTTCGGGGAGCGGATTGCGCCTGAAGAAGCCTATATTTATCGAGGTATCGAGGGACAAAAGAATATTTTCCGAGACATTCTGCGAACGGGAAAAGACAGCTACTTTATCGGAGCAAAGGCAGGATGGATGGATCCTCGCTTAGATGCTGCTCGCGCTGAATTCTTTAAAGAAGTAAAACGAAAAAAGATAACACTCCATGGCCTTTTTGATTACGAGCTACAATCACGACCTGACCTTGTGGGGAAATTCAACGTCTCTATACAGCACCGATTCCTCCCCAAAGGGTACTCCACGAGTTCCGGTGTCCAAATATTCGACGATTACGTCGTCTCGTACACCAATCTGGGTATCGGGGTCACCAGCGACAAAGTCGTGTTCTTCGTCGTCCGCAGCCACTCACTCGCCGAAAGCTACCGTACGTGGTTCCAATTTATGTGGAAATGTTCGCCGCCGAAGTAACTACTCGGGACGCCAACCTTTTTTCACCTCAGTAATCTTGTTCTTATCGTCCATAAAAACGACGGTCGGGCTCATCTTTGCTGCATCTTTTGCATCTACCCACGCTTCGCCGAGGATGATGACTTTGTCACCCTTTTGGAAGAGGCGCGCTGGGGGCCCGTTCAGAATAATCTCGCCCTTACCCTTCTTCCCTTTCACGATATAGGTGCGCCAGAGAGTAGCGTTCGATACATTGGTTATCTGGACCATCTGGCCGGGCACGAGACCAGCGGCCTCGGTGAGCGCTTCGTCGATGGTGACCGAGCCGACATAGTTTAAATCAGCGTCAGTGACGGTGGCGCGGTGGAGCTTGCCGATGCAGACATTTACTAACATATGGCGAGCATACCACGTCCAATTCAGAGGTCCAAGATGTTACTGTAAGAGCAGTACTCATTCATGGATTTTAATCTTTTCGTAAATCTGCTCGCCGCGCTCTTTTCCTTCTTTGTTGTCGGAGCAGTGCTGGGCGCACTCTTCTCGAAACCGATACGGAAGAAGCTTACACGGGTGCTCTACACGACCAAGGAGCGACTTAAAATCTTCAAGCCGCTCCTGAGACTCGATAAATCCATACACAATCCTATCCTCCAGCCGGGTAAGCATCTATGGACGGGAGAAGCGGTGCTGAACCCGGCGGCCGCCGTACTCGGCGGCCGAACCCACCTCGTCTATCGCGCCATCGGCGCAGACGGCGTCTCGCGCCTCGGCTATGCGAGTAGTCCTGACGGGGTTCACTTCGACGAACGTCTCTCGTACCCGATCTACGCCGCCAGAAATCCTCACAACGTCGCGATGAACCGACGCCACTACTCCCCGATTATGTACCCGTCGGGCGGTTCGTGGGGCGGATGCGAAGACCCACGCATGGTCGTCGTCGACGGATGGGTGTACGTGACCTTCAACATGTTCGACAACTGGACGCTTCGCGTCGCTGTCATCGCGATGCGCGAAGAGGACTTCCTTAAAAAGCGCTTCCACATGTGGGAGGGGCCCATCATGCTCTCCCACGGGAAGCGCGACAAGAACTGGGTGCTCTTCCCCGAGAAGATCGGCGGACAGTTTGCTATTTTGCACAGCATTCTTGGCGAGGACGAATCCCGCGTGCGTGTCGAATACAGCGACGACCTCGAGAGCCTCGCTCAGCGCCGCTTCGAGAGTCCGGACCCGCAGAAGATACCCGACAGGCTTATCGCCTGGCACGTGCACACCCGTAGCGCTGGCCCGCCGCCACTGCGCACCGACAAGGGGTGGCTTGTGCTCTACCACGCCAACGACGCACACGAACCCAACCAATACAAAGTGGGCGCGATGCTACTCGACCTTGTTGACCCGAGCCGCGTGCTCTACCGAGCTATCGCGCCGGTCATCTCTCCGGACGAGCACTACGAGAACAACGGCAAGCCCGGCATCGTCTACGCCTGCGGCGCGGTCGTCCGCGACGGAACACTCTTCGTGTACTATGGTGGCGCTGACAAGGTCGTCTGCGTCGCCTCCACCCCGCTCAACGCGTTCGTCGACGCGATTATCGCCGGCGACCAACCCGAGCTCATCACCTTCATTCCTGCGGAGACTATGTAAGTTAAGCAGCATGCGTAAAAAACTGAATGCCATCTATCTGATGCACTCGCTCATTGGTCTTGCGGGTTCCTTTACTGGTATTTTCATACCAGCGTATCTGGTGAGCCTTGGCTACGTGCCAAGCGATGTATTCAGGTATTTCCTCATATACGCTGTCACGGTATTCGCCATCTTCTTCTGTGCCGCGCTACTTGCGCGCAAAACTGGGATACGAGCTTTAGTGATAGCAAGCTTCCCTTTTAGTCTAGCGTATATCGCTCTGCTGTATGTGCTACACGCCGCGCCTGTTCCTCTCACCCTCATTGCCATTGTGCAAGGCACTGGAGCGGGACTGTATTGGTTCGCCCTCCATGTATTCTTCACGACGAACACCGAGAGCACGAGCCTCGGTACGAACGTGGGCAAATTGTTCGGCTTCCCACAGATTGTTGGACTTTTTGGCCCTCTTATTGGAGGCATCATTGCACTCCACTACGGCTTTCCAACGCTCCTCGCTTTCGGTGGACTAGTGTTTCTTGTTTCAAGCATACCCCTATTCTGGATTCCAGATATTTCACCCTCGTATCAGTTGAGCCTATCTGCGTTCGTCGGATTGTTTAGGCGCTTCCGACGCTACACGCTTGTAGAATTTTTTGAAAATGTGCGCGAGGAGCTCGAGGCGACAGTATGGCCACTCTTCATTTATCTTACCTTTCGGAGCGCGCTGTCCGTTGGACTCATCGGCGCATTCGCCTCCGTTGGGTCAATTATCTTTACCCTGCTCATTGGGCGGTACACTGACCGCGTCAATCCAAAAATATTTATCCGTATCGGCGCCGTATTGATGATTGGCATTTGGCTGGCCCGTTTCGTCTTCCCACACACGCCTTTCCTCCTATATGCCCTCACTGTCCTCGCTGGATTATTGGCATGTCTTATTGAAGTACCCTTCACCTCATTTATATACGGCTTGGCCAAACAAACAAACCCCATCGAATTTATTCTCTATCGAGAAGTCGTCGTGACCGCGGCACGTATCGGAATCTATAGTGTCGCGCTTCTGACAGTAACTCATGTGAGCGATTTGTTCGTTGCGGGGGCGGTGGCGAGTGCATTTATTCTGCTATTCTAGACGTATATGTTTGTCATTCGCCGAGATTCCAATAACCCGCTCCTCGCCCCGAGGCGCGAACATCCGTGGGAGGCCGTCGCCACATTTAACCCGTCAGCAATTCGTACTGAAGACGGTGTGCGCCTGTACTATCGCGCGCTCGGCAACCCTGACGCGCTTCAGACACCGAACGCCGGCCTCTCGACTATCGGGAGCGCTTTTGCCGAAGACGGCACGCACTTCCACTCACGCGAACAGGTACTTGCGCCACAAGAGTCGTGGGACCAGTTTGGCTGTGAAGATCCACGCGCCACCGTGTTTGAGGGCGTGACGTACCTCGCCTACACCGCGCTTGGCGGCTACCCATTTAACAAAGACAACATCAAGGTCGCTATCGCTGTTGCACGAGACGGTAAGAACTTCACCGAACGGCACTTGGTGACTCCATTTAATGCAAAAGCCTTTACCCTCTTCCCCGAACGCGTAAACGGCAAGGTCGCCGCGATACTCGCCGTCCATACCGATGAGCCGCCGGCCGAGATATGCCTGGTTCTCGCCGACAAAATCGAGGACTTCTGGTCGCCAGACTTCTGGAGTGCCTGGTACCACGACTGGCAGTCGCACAAGCTCTCGCTTCGCCGCAGTGACGCTGACCACGTGGAAGTCGGCAGTGCGCCGATTCTCACCGAACATGGTTGGCTCGTGTTCTATTCATACATCGCAAACTATTTCAGTAGCGAACGCGTCTTCTCCGTCGAAGCGGCGCTCCTCGACCGCAATAATCCGCAAACCCTTATCTCGCGCACAGAGTCCGTGCTCGTGCCACAAGAATTCTATGAGCAGTACGGCGTCGTGCCGAACATCGTCTTCCCGACCAGCATCACGCTCGGCGACAAGGGCGAGCTCGACATCTGGTACGGCGCCGCCGACACCGTCTGCGCGAAGGCGAGCGTGAAGATGCACGACCTTATGCGCGCCTTGGACCCCAATCGTCCCGCACGCACCTTTACCCGCGCACCGCAGAATCCGATTCTCTCACCGCGTGGAGACGGCTTTGAGAGCCGTGACGTCTTCAACCCAGCCGCGATCGATGTGGACGGGACCGCGTACATCCTCTACCGCGCGATGGACTCCGCGAACACATCGACCGTCGGTATGGCTGTATCGAAAGACGGCGCCACAATCGACGAGCGCCTCGATGTGCCGATTTATATCCCTCGCGCTGACTTTGAATTGAAAAAAGGGAGTCCGACCGGAAACTCCGGCTGTGAAGACCCGCGCGTCGTGCGCATCGACGACACGCTCTATATGACCTACACCGCCTACGACGGCGTGCACTCGCCCAAGGGCGCGGTCTCGTCGATTAGTGTCGATGACTTCGTCGCACGCAAGTTTGAAAACTGGACGATGCCCTTCCTCCTCACTCCCGATAACG
This sequence comes from Candidatus Parcubacteria bacterium, assembly GCA_046051155.1. GTDB lineage: Bacteria > Patescibacteriota > Minisyncoccia > Phycocordibacterales > Phycocordibacteraceae > C7867-001. The sequence goes on along the minus strand of JBJOOS010000004.1, from coordinate 1,974 downwards.
TCGACGATAAGGACCTGGCGCTTCTGCCAGAAAAAATAAACAATAATTATCTGCTCTATCACCGGATTAGCGGCCGGATCTGCGCCGACCTTCTCCCGAGCCTCACCAACGGCAAGCGCGTGAGTCGCTGTATCGAGGTTATGGGAGCGCGCAAGGGGATGTGGGACGGCGAGAAAGTCGGTAGCGCCGCGCCACCGATTAAAATAGGCGAAAACTGGCTGATGATTTATCACGGTGTCTCACGCCACTCGATTTACCGCCTCGGCGCGGCGCTCCTCGGACCCGACGGCACCACCGTGCTTGCACGCACGGCTGACCCCGTCTTCGAACCCTTAGAGAAATACGAAAAAGAGGGGGAGATTCCAAACGTCGTCTTCTCCTGCGGCGCGATTGTGCGCGGCGACAATCTCCTCCTCTATTACGGAGGGGCCGACCGTGTGATTGGTGTCGCGACCGCATCGCTCTCGCACATCATCGACGCACTCACATGAAGCTCGTCACCTTCGACCTTGACGGTACGCTCGCTGAGAGCAAACAGCCGCTCACACACGAGATGGCAGAACTCGTGGCAAAGCTTCTTGAATACGTACCGGTGGCCGTGATCTCTGGCGGCGCACTCGAACAATTTATTAAACAGGTGGTGAATCAGCTCCCCAAGCCTGCGCACCTCGAGAATCTCTACCTCTTACCGACCTCTGGCGCATCGCTCTACGAATATCGTCACGACGAATGGCACAAGGTCTACGAGGAGCGCATATCAGAGAAGGAGGCCGATAGCATCCACGCTGCGCTACAGGCTGCAGCGGCCGAAGCGGGCGTCATAGACTTCTCTACCCCCTCCTGGGGTGAGCGTATCGAGTACCGAGGTGGTCAGGTAAGTCTTTCTGCCCTTGGCCAACACGCGCCCGTTAAATTAAAAAAGGAGTGGGACCCAGCGCGAGTGAAGCGCCTCGCCCTCCTCTCTGCGGTACAGAAGCACTTGCCCGCTGGATTCAGTGCTGCGATGGGCGGCCTCACGACCATCGACGTCACCAAGAGCGGCGTCGACAAGGCCTACGGCATCCGCAAGCTCTGCGAACGGCTTCGCATTAAGGAGTCAGAGGCACTCTACGTCGGCGACGAGCTCGTCGCGGGCGGCAACGACGAGGCGGTTTACCAAACCGACGCGAAGACTAAGAGCGTCGTCAATCCGCTCGATACCGAGAAGTTAATCGAGAAAATTATTCCCGCATTAGCCGCACAAGGCGGATAGTCTCAAACGAGTGGCGGCCATTGAGGGCGTGGAAAACCGGCGAGAGCTTGTCGCCGTGTACAGTCGCGAGCGCTTCGTGTACCTCATCTGCCACATCGAGCGGGACGAGATGCGCGAAGTCGGCGCGGACGAGCTTCCCTATCTCTTGTAGTTCTTCGAGATGCTTCACAATGGTCGAGGCGACGAGTCCGCGCGACTTTACGGCTTCTTTGAGCGTCTTCGAGTCGCGCACGGTCTGCAGAGTCTCTGCGAGCCTGCCCGGGAGACCTCCGAGCATCTTCGTCGTTTTCTTAGCGGCACTAGCGTTTTCAATCCACGCGCCGCCCATCGCCTTTACAAACTTCTTCTGCATTGAAATTTTCTCCGTGTCGGGCATCTCGGCGAACGCGTCACGCGCCGCCTCTGAGGCGGCGCGGAAGTCCCTATCTTTCTTGAGAATCTCTGGGTGTACCTCGAGCGCCCGCGCGTTAAGCCCGGTCAGGTAGACGCCCGAGAGCCTGCGCACCCGCGAGAGCGCGACGTACCCCTGTCCGTATTCAAACGCGCGCGAGAGGTCCATCACCGCCGCGTCCATGCTCATCCCCTGGCTTTTGTGGACCGTCATCGCGTACGCGAGCCGAAGCGGTATCTGCGAGACGCTCGCCTTCACCTTACCCTGTTCCTCCACCTGCCACTCCATCGGCTCGGTCGATACCGTGAGACCGTCCTTGGTCTCGACTATC
>JBJOOS010000003.1:0-25985 GCA_046051155.1 Candidatus Parcubacteria bacterium | reverse complement strand
CCGAGATCATGGTGGCAACCGCGAGCGTCGTGAACGACTGAAACTCGTCCATGTACAGGAAGAACGGCTTTCGCTCCTCCTCTGGCGTGTCGATGCGACTGAAAGCCGCTAGGGCGACGGACGACACCAGCAGTGCTCCCAGCAGTTGCGCGCTGTCAGCGCCGAGCGCGCCCTTTCCTAGGTTCACGATCAATATCTTTCCGTTGTCCATGATCTCCCGGATGCGGAGGTCCTGCTCACCACCGGTGACGATCCGGCGAATGCGTGGATCAGCAAGAAATGCTCCGATTTTGTTTTGAACTGGGGCGATGGCGTCCTGGGCATACCTGGGGTTGTATCGCGGGTACTCCTGCGTCCAGAAGAGCCGCACCTGCTCGTTGGTGACGTTTTTCAGGAGCTCGGTCCGGTATTTCTTCTCGGTCATGATCCTGAGAACGTCTGGAAGCGCCGCATCACCATATTCGATCAGCGCAAAGAGGGCATTCCTAAGTACATGCTCCATCCTGACACCCCACTCGTGGCCCCATATCTTGTGGAAGGCATCGAGGAGTCCTGATGCCACGAGCGGTACGCGGTCACGATGCACCCGTCGCAGCGGGTTGTATCCGTATGGCTGGTTGGGATCGGTGGCGTTGAGGTAGATAAGTTCGCCGTGTCGTGACGCTGGGACAGCGGCCACAAGTCTGTTGGCAAAGTCCCCGTGCGGATCAATGACGCAAAGTCCGCGACCGGCACGAATGTCTTGGAGCGCCATCGTCTCCAGCATGGTGGTCTTACCCGTGCCTGTTCTTCCGATCACGTATACATGGGAAAAGCGATCAGCTTGCTTGATGCCGAATCTGCGGTAGTTGGCGCGGGTATTGGTTCGACCGAAATACAGGACGGGTTCCATATCCAAACTGTATCGAGAGACACCCTGCAGTCAGAGTCCCGAGAGCGTCAGTGTCCGTGACCTTCACACGTCGTTTCGGAAGTGCCCACTGGTATGAACATGAATATCGGTCTTTGTTCTTTCATTTAACGGAGAACCCGATATGGAAATACCCACATCAATACAATCAGACTCTGAGCTTGTTGCCGTTCTCATTGGCAAGGTGGCGGCGAAGCGGTGGTATCGTGGCTCACTGGGAGAGCTGTTCCAGGGCGAGGCGCTTCCGAGTCGCGCTAGACAGAAGTTCGCTGCGGCGCATGAGCTGGTACGTCGCTGGATGCATGAGGACCTGCGTCATGGACCGGCGCTCGATAGTCCGGGAGCGACAGGACGATTTCTGCTTGTGCACTATGCGAACAAGGAGAGGGAAGTTTTCATGTGCCTGTTCCTCGACAATCGCCACCGACTGATTTCAGCTGATGAAATGTTCATGGGAACCATAGACGGCGCATCAGTTCATCCACGCGAGGTGGTGAAGAGAGCCCTCCAGCTGAACGCTGCGGCGGTCATCCTGGCGCACAATCACCCGAGTGGTGTCTGTGATCCCAGTCAGGCAGACCAGCTCATTACCACACGACTGCGAGAAGCGCTTGCCCTCGTGGACATCCGCTGCCTCGATCACATGATCGTGGCCGGAGGAGCCGTGATCAGTTTTGCGGAGAAAGGGCTGCTTTAGCCCGAAAGCCCCGACCAGCAATGGTCGGGGTTTTGTTGCTTTCCTCAGTCGCCGAATTGTCGCCGCTGATCGCATGGGGAAGCCGGGCGTAGCTTCCGGAGATTCCCGGGCCTCCGGATGCCTGGAGAGTGACCTGCGGCGTCGGAAGCGATTGCGCCTGACCTTGGCGAAGACATTTCCCTTGGCTGGGCAAAATCCACTGCGATGGCACCGACTGTAGGCTTTTGAGGCCAGCCATAGCGATCAACGGCCCTTCAGGCATCCTGGCGCCTGTAAAGTAGGGGACGTCGATCTCTGCCAAACGGCCGTATGGCTTGGCAGGTAACCCTGGGGCGGCGAGTTGCTAGTGTCCCGCGATTGCCGCAATGTACCCGTAGGCGGCCGTATTACCTGAACCGGAGCCAAGAGTGGTGAGGGACTCCCAGACAATTAGGTTGGCGAGACTCATGTCAGAAATGGCTTAGTCCGCCGAACGTGAAATCGTTAGCGAGGTAACGTGGCATCAGTTCGCGAAGATCGTCCCACAACGCTACCGAAATATATGGCGCTCGTGGAAGTGCTCCAAAAAAAGGCGGGGTGCTCACTTTGGTTTCGTGGCTGCGGCGACACTCGCCACGACCTCAAGCCGACGCTCTATCGCCATCCGACGTTTACTGAAGATATCGAGATGCAGACGCTTGAGCGCCAGTTGATGGCCCGCTATCGACAGAGGAGCATACCGTACAGATCTCGTGACTTGGCAGACGATTGGGAAGTTCTGTTCTTCATGCAGCACTACGGTGTGCCGACCAGGATGCTTGACTGGACCGAGAATCCGCTGATTGCCTTGCACTTTGCCCTAATGTCCGCCGTATCGAGGACGAGTCGAGGGAAGACTATCTACCCTCGGGATGCCGTAGTCTGGGTTCTTGATCCGGGCCGCTGGAATGCGGCCGCGTTACGTCACCTATCGTATGTCGGCGGCCCGCTTACGACCGGTGACGAACCTCTGAAAGGCTATGCGCCGCTTTCGTCGGTATCGACTATGCACACGCATCCAGTGGCTCTCTACGGGGCGCACAATAGTGCTCGTATCGTCGCACAGCAGGGAGTTTTTACAATTTTCGGCAAGAGTCGACTCGCGATGGAAACTCTCATACGCCGGGGGACGTTTCCGGCCCAGGCATTGCGACGGATGCTCATTCCAAGAACCCACATCGCTTCTATGCGTCGATCATTGCTGAACCAGGGAATTACTGAGTCGGTCGTTTACCCTGATCTGGAGGGGCTCGCTCGTGAAACCAAACGTCATTTTGGGTTTGAATTCTAGATGAGTACTATTCGATCTACACTCCGAGTCAGAGAGTTTCCGGCGCGTACGCTTTCCTGGTGGCGTACGCAGAAATCGAAGATTGACATGGCTCCGCCATATCAACGTCGAGGACACCTGTGGTCCGACGCGGACAAGGCTTTCTTGATCGACTCGATTTTGAACAACTTCGATATTCCGAAACTCTATGTTGCGGACTTCACATACTCGAATTCGCGCTTAAACAAGAAGCTCCTGCCGTACGCCATCATCGACGGCAAGCAGCGCTTTGAGGCAATTTTTGATTTCTTCGAAGGCAAGATCACTCTTCACCCGGAGTTCGTATTGCTGGAGAACCCGTCGCTAAAGCTTGGCGGGCTGGGATATCGCGATCTCGTTCAGAATCATTCACAGATCGCCGAGGTGTTCGATAACTACAATCTATCGGTGATGAGCGTCATTACCGATAGTACAGCACTTATCAACGACCTGTTTGTCAGACTAAATCGCAGCAAGCCTCTTACCGGCGCTGAGATACGTAACGCAATGGCTGGGCCGGCGCCAGAAGTGATCCGCCAATTGATCGGACACGACTTTTTTAGACAGTCCATCTCGTTTGAAACAAAGCGCGGTCAGGACCTCAATGCTGCGGCGAAGTTCTTATTGTTCGAGTTTGACGACAAGCCTCAAGAGACTAAGAAGACAAATCTCGATGCATTCGTAAAGTCGGCGGGCACCAGTAGGACCAAGCTTGAACTGTCTGGCAGGCGTGTCATCGACACACTGGGCGACCTAACAACGATTTTTCTTCCGCGTGACCGTCTTCTTGGATCCGCGGGAGTTCTGCCTGTGTACTACTGGTTCGTCCGCTCGCTGAAGGAAAGCAAATACACCTCCGTCAGGGACTTCCTGGTTCGATTTGAGGACCAGCGCAAGGAGAATCGACAGAAAGCGGCTTCGGGAACTGGTCGAATTGATCGAGAGCTAGTTGAGTATGATCAATTCAATAGAAGCACCAATGACCTTTCCAGCCATTTGGGCCGTGTCGCTATTCTGCAGCGGCGCTTCCAAGCCTGGGGGGATCTCGTCTGAGCTTGGCGCCTAGACGGCGTTTGAGATGAGAGGGCACTTGCCACAGTCAAGCTGTCGCCGCGAGTGCTCTCCTCCGCCGACAAGGTCGCACTCGCACTGTTGGCGCAGCGTCTGAATGTTCTTGCTGATTACTGTACTCATGGCTATGACACGTCAGCGGCAGTGACCCTTCCGGGACTTCAGTAGTTGATCACGTAGGGATAGCTTGGGATCATGATAACCAGCGATGCACGTCCGCAGCATGACAAGGCCGACCACCCTATTTACATTGGCGCGCACAGGCAGCGCCAGCTGCTCCACCTCTACTGGATTCTCGCTCACAAGCCGCCAGAGGAAGGGGAGCCCTATCGAGACCCTCCTCCACCGCCATGGCTGTGATAGCGTGAATGTTTTCGATAGTGGGACCTTGGTTTGCCGGTTGTAAAAGTTCGTACCGAGTTCGATTGTTGTCGCCAACCCCGCACCCCTAATGGCAGTTGAATCGTGACCCCTTAAATGCGGAGAAACTGAACGGCTTCCGCCTGCGACCATTTACCGGCACGTCAACGCAAGATCGACGTCGACACGCATCAGTTTGCGTCGGTATAGCTAGGCCCATTTTGGGACTTTTGCCCCATTCGGGGTTGTCTCCACTAATTAGTCGTGGTTTACTAGATTGTATTGGGGTGCCTGCACACAAGAACTAATTCCAGCAGCCAAAGACCACTTGAGCATATGACTCGAAGAACCAAATGGGCTCTGATGACAGCGGGTGTACTGTCGGTTTCGATGGTACTCGTTGCCTGTGGCGGTGGCGGGGAAACTGGGGGAGCTGTGTCGTCGGCCAGCTCATCTGCCGCAGCTACATACACTATTGGCGGATCCGTCTCCGGTCTCTCTAGTAGCGGATTGGTTTTGGAAAATAACGCGGGCAACGATCTCGCGATCTCTGCCAATGGTCCATTCGCTTTTTCAACGGCGAGTGCTACAGGGAGCACGTATGTCGTGACCGTAAAGACTCAGCCGACCACCTCGGCACTGGCGCAGACATGCACGGTTTCAAGTGGGTCGGGGACCGTTGCCAGCAATAGTGTGACCAGTGTTGGGATCGTCTGTGCGACGACCGCCATCAATGGCAAGAGTCTTCCGCCAGACCCTGGAACTGCCGGAATGGCGACACTTGCGGGTATAGACAGCGATAACGACGGCCTCCGAGACGATATTGAGCGTTATGTTATGTTGAATTATTCGAATTCGGCTAAGACACGTGCTTGGCTAACTCAGAGCGCATTAGCTGCTCAGTTCGGGGTGACCGGCGGCGGACTATCTTCGGCTGATGCCCAAGCGGCATTTTCTAAGCTCGATGCCGCGCTAGCTTGCGGTTGGTATGAATACGGGGCGAATGAGAAAGCGCAGTCTGATGCACTACTGATGCAGGTTCTAAATACCAAAGACAGGGTCAAGGCATACGCGCAGTTCACCAGCCAACTGGCAGGACAGGTGACCAATATTACGACCGACCCTGCTCAGCGTAAGGCAGCTTGTGCAATCGATCCGACAACCCTACCAAACTGATCAGCAGCATTAAGAGGCGAGCGATCTACAGCTCGGCAAAGCGCGATGTCAACCAATGCCTGGTTCGCGGCCTTTTTGGTCCTCGTTTCACTGGCCCTTCCCAAGCCGAGCTTCGGCCAGCAATCGACTAGCTGTCCGTCCCAGCACCAGATTGAACTGTTCTTTGCCAACGGAATTCTTGTAAATGATCCCAGCGATGCCATTGCCTCGGCGCAGTCTGTAGCAGATGCTTTGCAGGGCAGCGGCAAAACACAATTTTCCTGTGGCGTCGATACTGCCGTTGCTTGGAACCCATCGCTTTCAGCCACCGATGATCTTGTCGAATCTTTGGCGCAGCGGGCGAACTTCTTTGACTATGTGAAGATAGCGGCCTACCTGTACACGGCAAGTCTCGTTGTACCAGAGCTCGATACAGCTTGGGACTACATTTTCTTACAGATAACATTGAGCGATGTCACCAATGCAACTCCGCAAGTTCTAGCAAATCACGTTGCCGCCTATCGGAGCGCAATCAGCGCTGGCAAGAAGGTATTGGTGCTTGCTCATTCACAGGGCAATTTTTTTGCCAACGCTGCCTACGACCAATTGACAGCCGCCGAGAAGCCAAATTTTGCAATTGTTGGTGTGGCTGACCCAGACAATAGAGTAGGCGGAGGAGACAGATTTTCGGCCATCCAGTCTTGGATTACTGACGTGAACGACGACGTCGTCAACGACGTTCGAAGTCAAAAGTCAGATACGCTCGCGGGGAATGTGGACAACGGATTTGTGGTCTCGACCCGCGGTTTCAGGAATCATGGGTTCAGCGATTTCTACTTTAGCCCGAACTCAAATAGCCGTACGAAGATCATCGATACGCTCGCATCCGTTACGAGTTTGTTCGGGACGTACACCATCGGTGGCACAGTGTCTGGCCTCGCAGGAAGTGGTTTGGTACTGACACTTAACGGTTTCAATCCTTTGACAATCAACAATGGAGCTTTTGTATTTGGAGCTAAGATCGCAACCGGCAGCACGTATATCGTTGCGGTGGCGATCCAACCCACCAATCCAACACAAGTTTGCCAGGTCTCAAATGGGGGCGGCACGATTGCCCGGGCCGACATCACCAATGTGGTCGTTTCCTGCGCCAGTCCAGTGACCACATACAAGTTGGGTGGCACCATTGCCGGCCTTCAAGGTGCGGGCCTCGTACTTCGGTCGAATGTTGTAGGTGTAGCCGATCTGCCCATTGTGGCGAATGTCAACTTTGCATTCAATACTTCGCTGACGAAGGGCACTGGCTATTCCGTAACGGTAGTGTCCCAGCCGTCGTCCCCCGCGCAAACCTGTGTCGTCACCAACGGCGATGGGCTCATTGGCAGCACCGATGTCACCAATGTGGTTGTCACGTGCACGACTTCTGTCAGCAACTACACCATCGGCGGCACAGTTTCTGGTCTCACTAGTAGCGGTTTGGTGCTCGCGCTAAACGGCGGTAGCCCCCTAACTATAAACTCAAACGGAACATTTGCTTTCAGTACCCGGCTCGCAAGCGGCGGTACGTATTCGGTGACGGTGGGAACGCAGCCAACGAATCCAGCCCAGTCCTGCGGCGTCTCGGGCGGTAGCGGTACGGTCGCGAGCGCGAACGTCACCTCGGTGACCATTACATGCACTTCAACTAACGCCATCGTCTACGATATAGATGCCGGGGTGTCTTCATCGGATCAGTCGGACATCAGTAGCGGCTTAGCGCTCGCTCAGCAATTCTTCCAAGCCGTGTTCGGCAAGATTGTTACCGGAACGGTCACAGTACACATTAAGAACCAGGTGGGGCAGTACGCAGCCCTTACCTCAGGTTCCGACATCACAATCAATGTCCAGAACTCGGTCTGGGCCACTACTCCAAGCATCAATAAGCAGAAGATTTCCGTGCATGAGCTCTTTCACGTCTTTCAGAATCAATACGGGTTCTCCTCGAATCCCCAATGGTTTATCGAGGGAAGCGCCGAGTACGTGGGCTACCAGGGTATTTCTTACGGTGGGCTGCTGCCGTATTCCACGGCGCGCCGCTGCCAGATATTCGAGATGGTTCACGGCGTGGATCCTTCCCTGACGCTTCAAGCGGGTGGCATACCACCGAGCGGCGGATACTGGCTCGCGTTTATGGGCATTGACTATATGTCGAACAGCAACATTGGCATCTTCGCAAATATCGTTAATCAGCCTTCATCAGCATGGGATGCAAAGATGGCGCCGGTGATTGGTCTGAACGCCAATCAGTTCTATAGCAACTTCGAAGCGCAGCGTCCCTCTTATCCAGTTCCCGCGAATTATGAGTGTCCCCATTGATATATGGGTCACATCCTCCCAGCGCTCAAGAGGACTCTACGCGGCTAGTTCGGATAGTGGCCCGGATCCGGCGAGCCCTTCTGCCTCTGCCATTGTTGAAATTGTGCGGATATCGTCTATGACTTTCAGCATGGCCTCCTTTTCAGAAAGTTCCAACCGAGTTCGAATGTCGTCGCCTACCCCGCACCCGGACCGAGAATGTCTGCCTCAGCGACATGTCCTGCTGCACTCAAATCCGGTGCACAATCACCCGAGCGGTGTGCTCGAGCCGAGCCAGGTAGATCACGTACTCACTATCACAGTTATGGAGACGCTGCTGGTAAGTCTTGCGGAGAGAGCGATGCTGTAGTCTGAACGCCCCGACCATAAATGGTCTGGGAGCTTTCGCGCGCGCCCTGTAGAAATGATCTCGCCGAATGATTGTTACGTGTTACCCGACTAATTGGACTTTCGTCTGATCAGTGCGTCCGCCTCTCGCGCCCAGCTAAAGTGCTGCGCCCCAAGCACCGTCCCAAACTCGATCCTTACAACTCCTCCAGGCAGTGCGTTCGGAAACTCAATATTGAGCCTAGACCCCTCCATGAATCGAGTTCCAATCAATACATGTGTGCCGCGCCTGCTCTTTTCGTCCTTGACGCCTTCTCGCTTCATCGTTGCCGCTCTGTCTGCACCGCAATTGGCACAGCGAAATTGGACGTCAGAGGAGTTACATGTCGTGCAAGGAAGGACTCGTGCTGCTTCGGGAAGCGGGACTAGCGCCGGGGCGGGTATCCATTGACCTTGCAGCTTCACGTGGCCCAAGTGGATTCTGAAGTACGCTGTACTCAAATCGCCCAGAATAACCGGCACATCCGTTTCGGTAGCCTCAAATCCTGCAACAATTGCAAATTCTCTGCTCATCACAATCGTTTGGTTGAACCCAGTATCTACGCGGGAGGGCACTGTGTCCTGCGATCGGCCAAACAAAAGGGCGACCCAGGGTCGCCCTAATTCATCCAAAGAACCCGATGGATCCATATCCGACATTTTCTAGTTCTCCAATCTTCCTCGCGATGCTTGGCTCAGTTCCGAATTTCTGGCAGAACGCCGCCATGGCCTGAAACAGGTCATCGCCTACCAAGTAGTCGTCGCCGTCTGCGGACAACACGACGTACTTGCCGTAGTGATCTGCTTCAAGATGCTTTCGCCTGCGCTCGTAGTGCGCCTCAGCGCGCTCGCGATTTCGCTTTCTGCGAGCTTCATCGGCTGGGGTATAGTGTGACTGTATTGTCACGTCGGCCTCCTTCAAATGAGGAGTTCCAACAGAAATACCTCGCGCCTCCTCCTCAGAAACACCAAGCGTTTCTGAAGACTCCGGTTGACGGTCCAGATTTACACTACCTGAAAGGGCTACTTTTGCAAGGTCACCAGAAACGTAGTCCGCTGGCACACTAACTACAAGTCGTAGTTGCGGCTCAACTTCGTCGTCCCAGAATTTCCTGATGTCACGGACCTGTGCCTCTCGTGATTCCACTGGTAGTTGGTCACTACTGGTGAACAAGCTCAGGCTCTCCTCTGGCTGCTCAAGATCACGCGCAATGAGTCTTCGCGTCGCCAGGGCACCAGGTGCCAGCAAGGCGCTAGTGATATCCCCTTTTGATCTAACTTCTTGCAAGAACGTTTTCATGTTTTGCTCAGTCAGATCACCACCCAATACCATCGAAGCTACTGCCTCCTCGCTGTACTTTCTAAATGGATACATCTGAGACCAGGCTCTTGCCTGCGGCGCATCCCGCAATTCCCATTTCTGCCAATCGCTTAAAGCGGACGCCGCAGTTGGAGTGGGGATCAATTCGTTCCATGTCGCCATTTCGTCATTTGTCATCCCGCCGTAGATGTCGCTGGCAGTTGCCAAGGTGCGGGAAAGGCGCTGCCAGTCGCCCACTGAGAATCCATAATTGTTTAAGATCGTAAGCGAAAAGCGATCAATTCCCGCCAATCTCTCTGGCGATAGGTATGGTGTGTTGGCGTTGCTCCTGCGCAGATCGCCCAAAATGTAGGAATGGTGCAAGCTCTCGCGCAGGAAGTAGTCAATAATCTCTTGGGGCACAATGTCATTTCGCCGTTGCCCAATGATAACCTCTGCCATCTGTGGGACTGCTTGCTCCAACCCCCGGCGCTCCGCATATAGGCCTGCCAGACCTGCAAACCAGTAGGATGAACGAGCGCGCCCGTGTGCAAGGATGCGTCCGATCTGAGCGCGGACGTAATGCAGTTCACTACTATTATTGGCCCGATCTGCCACCGCCATGTTGTAGCTTAGAAGGAACTGCCACGCTCCGACTGCTGCGTGGAACAGCACCGGGTGCTCATTGAGAAATTGCTCACACACATCTACGGCGCCGCGAATGAGTCGGTGTCCGGGATAAAGCCACTTCCAATTCGTTTCGCTACGAATTAACGCGCCGATAGCGGATTGCCAGACAATCTCCAGCACCTCTTTGTTACCAACACCCTGGATTGGCTGGATCGCTGTCTCGTATACAGTTGCAACTTCCTCTTGCCAGGCACGCTGCTCGTCAGAATTCACTGTTGTGAGTGCGTGTAGCCGTGCAATCGCGGGAAAGACAGCGAGACGATGCCCAACCTTCGCTTCCTTGAACGAGCTAATTACCGTTGGGAGCTTGCATGCGCGATCAACGGCCTGTATTCCACCTAGTGCAGTTAGGGCCGGCCAAAAGTTTTGATACGCATAGCATAATCCGCCAATGCGGAATTGCCTGAAGAGCTGGAGGGCCTCGATCGCCTCTTGCGTCAGGTGATCTTGGCCGCCGACCCGCAATACATTGTCGTGAACGCTACCGCTACCACTATCGTGCCTCGTACGATTCAGTAGGCCAGCGCTGGCGACATACATCTCCGCCGGACCGCCAAGTCCAATGTATGTCAGCAGCTGGCAGAAGAAACGTCTCGACTCGTTCATTGACTGTGCCCAGCGCGCGCCTTGGCTAGAATGCAGGTGCGTAACAATACTATCAATCCTTGGACACCGTAGGTGATCCGGGCCGAAGATGCACAATGTGGAAATGGTCCTTGGGCTCGGCTAGATAACCCTCTGTACCTTCGCTGCTAATCGAGGAGGGCTTGCTTTGCTGGCCGCTGACGACGCCGTGCGGCAGAAGCAACTCCAGTTACAGTACTGGATTCTGGCTCATGAGCCTCCGAAAGAAGGGGAGCCCTATCGAGACCCTCCGCCGCCGCCTTGGCTGTGATTTCTTCGAGTTGATCGCGAAGCTCGCGGCGTAATGGATTATCGTAAAGTGCGAATCGAGTCCGAATGTCATCGCCGACCCCGCACCAATTGCTATAAATAGCAAAGCATTTTGGTCTGTATTCCGCGTTCCGAAGAGAGTCGCAAGCCCGCAGCTGGCGGATTCTCATTTTCGATTCAGTTGCAGTAACGCGATCTGGAGCTATTAGGCCCACCGCCACCTTCACGTACTGCGCAGGAGCTGCTCAAGGATTCTCACAAAAGGCCTAGTGAGTGGAGGAACACCGATCAGCGCAATGCCTGTCGCGACCAGCCACTTCTTGTTACGGACAAGTTCGTGGCGAGCAATTGCATAGAGTCCTCGGACAAACACTCTGCCAAATATTAGTGCCAGCGCCAGACCTACGTATGTGACCAGTACGCTCGCGCCCATCACCGCAGCGATCGCGCAAATGGGCACGATCACTAAAAACTGGACCAGCGCGTCGATTAAAGATCCCAAAAGCGTACCCGCGGAAAAGTCGATCTGATTGGAAAACATCAAAGAGAAGAACGTTGCCGTAGCGACCGCTGAAATCGCCAATGCTGGGACTCCAAACGATAGCGTTCCGAGTCCCAGTGCAGCTCCGATTCTCTTTCGCGACGTGGCTTGCTCCAGTGAAAGCCGCGATAGCCACAATATCGCCGCGGTCACAACGATTGCTACCCCGCATGGTGCCAAATATGACCACCACGCCAAGAACACTTGCAGGTTGATATTCTCGGTCATGCGCGCAGTCATCATTAGATCGAGCGGTCGGCCACGGATCTGGCCAATGACTATGGCTACCACGGCTGCTAGTGCTGCGAAGAGCGGAACCGCCAGGGCTCCTACAAATGCGCTGTTGAGGATTCCATATCCCTTTCGAGCGCCATTACGGGCTTTCATAAGTAGCCACAAGCCAGCCATTGTGTACACGAATGAGCCGGCCACCCATCCTTCGACAATGACAACGAATTCCGAATTAGAGGCTCCGGGTAAAGCCAACAAAAACGCAAACGCGAGGACCAGCGTTCCAATGAACGCAGGTAGTACAAGAGCAAATATGGCTCTAGCAGCTGCCATGCACCACTTTCTGTCGCCGAAGATCGCGGCAACGGAAAATGACGCGCGAGACAAGAACGCAAATGCAAGTGTCGAAAGCCTTGATTCCGCGCTGTAGGGTGAGTCCGCCAAAGCGATCCACCAATCTTCAACCTTACTTTGAAGCTGTCTCTCCTCATTTTCATAGAGAAACAGTGCAACGTAGAGCAATGCGACTCCAGCCGCAGCGCATGCGATCTGTCCAACAATCATCACTGTGAATGGCATGATCTTTCCGTGGCACTGTCCAGGTGTATATGCGTGTCCATGACCGGATTGGCGATTTTGATAGGCTACCTTAGCTGCTGCGTTGGCGCGACTCTATCGAGACTAGCAGTGCACTGAGCCAATGGACTGCTGCTCGACTTCGGCCTTCTCTCAAACGCTGTTGAATTCTTCGTTGGTGGCACTAAGTTCGTCTGGCTGATTCTCCATAGATTCGGATTACGCCCATCGTACCGCGCGGCACGAAACGCGCAATGGACGACGGATTCATTGCAGCGACTCCTGAGCTGGTTCACGAGTCGGCTCTGCAAGTCCGCTGTACACGTCCTCCGCACTGACACCGTATATGGCCAATAGCTTGAGGAAGTTAAGGACATGCGGATACAGGAGCCCCCGCTCCCAGAGCGAAACGCGATTGACGCTCCGAAGGCCGAGACGATTCGCGACATCCCACATAGTCATGTGTCGCTCCTGGCGGAGTTTGCGCAGGTTGTTGGTGACGGGAGCATTCATATTTCCAAGGTTAGGCTTCGCCCTGTTCTTCGCAGAGACCCGTGAATGTCGGTCGGTGTGACGTTCTCACCGCGTCGTGACAAATTCTTCCTATTTTGCATACTTGATAGATGGCTAATGATAATAATAACCGTCACTGGATAACCGAGGATTTGATTGCTTCGGCGGCCGGTGACGGCGCCACGGCGCGTCAGAAACAGCTCCGGTTGCTGTACTGGATTCTGGCTCACAAGCCTCCGGAGGAAGAGGAACCCTATCGAGACCCTCCGCCTCCGCCATGGCTTTGATGGCGTGAACCTGCTCAATGGTGACGCCTCGATGTTCTACATATGGGAGTTCGAACCGAGTTCGATTGTCGTCGCCGACCCCGCACAAATAACTATGGTATGAAAATTCCTACCCGAGTCCCAGAGAAAGGTTATTATTATCACTATAAGCATCGCGCTGATGGGCCAGTAAATAACTACGCGTATGAATTCGTAGGAGTAGGAGTGCATACCGAAGAGGACTGCCGACCAGAGGACGCAAACATGGTCGTCTATCGGCCGCTCTACGACGCGTCTGTCTATAAGGCCGGCAAGTTGTTTGACCTCCGGCCTCTTGATATGTGGATGGGGACTGTAGCGAAAGAAGGGGAGATAGTGCCTCGCTTCGCCAAAATAACTGACCCGATAATCATCGCCAAGCTCGAAGCAATCAGGAAAGAGATGTACGAAAATTAAAGGAATGGTACAAAAAGAAACCCCGCGCCTATTCGGCAACGGGGTTGGAATGTACTTAGTAGGGGACACCGCTGCCGTGATCAGTCTGTAGACGGTTTGAAGGCGAACTCGCGACCGAGCCGAGTGACGACGAGGCGAGAGTTGTGACCAATTCCCGTCCCGCACACTTTAAGCTTAATACCGACCGCTCTGGCGCATGTTGTGAAGGAAAAATAAAGAGCGTAGGATAGCCAGGATGCCTGAGAATAATTATTACCTCTACTTTGACGACTCGGGAATTCGTTTCCCCGACAGGCAACAGAAACCGACCCGCGATGACGGTATGGATCACTTTGCCCTCGGGGGCATTTTAGTAAAAGGGGACCACCGGAGCGCTATAATCGAGGGGTATAAGGAACTCCGCAGGAAATGGCGCATCACATATCCTCTACGCTCTTCTGACATGCGCGGAAAGAGGGGAAACTATGTCTGGCTTACTGAAAAAGCCACTCATGACGAATTCTTTAAAGATTTGAACACCTATCTGTGCGACATCCCGGTTATTGGATTGGCCGCTGTTATAAACCGTACAGGATATAATGAACGTTACGAGACGAAATACGGTGAAAAACGCTGGTGGATGTGTAAGACCGCGTTTTCTATACTTACCGAACGTGCATCAAAATACGTGATTGCTAATAAAGGGCGGTTGAAACTCCGTTTCGAAGAAGCCGGCAAGAAGGAAGACCGAGCCATAATGGAATATTACAAAAGCCTAAGAGCAGTCGGCATGCCTTTTGATTCCTCTACTTCTGCTAAATACAGTTTCTTAAAACCCGAGGATTTCAGAAACGTTTTGTTGGGTGAGCCCGAACGTCAGATGAAAAAATCTCCACTCCTCCAGATTGCAGATCTCTATCTGTACCCAATGGTAAAAGGTGGTTATGACCAAAGCTATCCACCCTACAAAATGCTCGTAGAAAATAAGAAGCTTATGGATACCCTGCTCACGGACGAGGACATTGCGAGTAGAGGCATAAAATACAGCTGTTTCGACAATAAATAGCAAAAGACCCAGATTTCTCCGGGCCTTCTGCCGGCCCGCATAGCGGACCCCGGGGCTTGCGCCCATAAGGCCAGTATACTCCGCGTTGATGAAGTTCTCAAGAAGAGGGTGGATAACGAAAAATACACCGGAAATCGACAGAAGGAGTACCATAGAGGTGTGGAACCCCTCGCTGCACGGATACGCCCACAGAAAATCGAAGATGTAGTTGGACAAGAGCACCTCGTGGGGGAGGGGAGGCCGCTGCGTGTCGCGATAGAGAAGAAGCATCGCTTCTCATTTATACTCTGGGGCCCGCCAGGGACAGGGAAGACGACTATCGCGCGCATTTATGCCCGCGCACTCGATGCAGAGCTCTTCGAACTCTCCGCCGTGTCGGCAGGGAAGGATGATATTCGGAAAATTGTTGCGCTCGATACGGGAGGGAAGGAGAAGGTGCTATTCCTCGATGAGATTCACCGATTTAATAAAAGCCAACAGGATTTCCTGCTGCCATATGTCGAGAGCGGGGAACTGACGCTCATCGGCGCGACGACCGAGAACCCATCGTTTGAAGTTATCGCGCCGCTCCTCTCTCGCGCTCGCGTATTTGTGCTCGAATCGCTCTCTGAAGAGGCGCTTCGCGCGATTGTGAAGAGCACGAAGCTGAAGGTGGGGAAGGAAGCGTTTGACTGGCTCTTGGGGTATGCGAACGGGGATGCGCGTAAGGCACTCGGTATGCTCGAGGGCGCGCAGAGCCTCTACGGAGCGGTGACGGTAGACACGTTGACCAGAGCGCTTGAGTCGCCACACCTGCGCTACGACAAGAAGGGCGAGGAGCACTACGACACCATCAGCGCGTTTATTAAAAGCATGCGCGCCTCGCAAGCCGATGCTGCGCTCTACTACCTCGCGCGAATGGTCGAGGCAGGGGAGGACCCGCTCTTCATCGCGCGCAGAATGGTAATTTTCGCTTCTGAAGACGTGGGGCTCGCCCAGCCGACCGCGCTCGTGGTCGCGAATGCGGTGTTCCGCGCGTGCGAAGTAATCGGCTACCCTGAGTGCGCTATAAACCTCGCGCACGGCGTCGCCTATCTCGCGCTCGCCAAGAAAAGCCGAGAGTCCCATGACGCATACTTTAAGGCTGTCGCAGACGTGCAAACCTATGGCAACTTGCCCGTGCCCAAAAAGGTTCGCAACGCGCGAACCAAATTGATGAAGGAACTCGACTACGGCAAAGGCTATGAAAAATACGACAACGAGTCGTATTTGCCGGATAAGATAAAGAAAAAGAAGTATTTAACATAATAGTTGAGTAGTTGTGACTGTGTGGTATAGTCCCGCCAGACCGAACATTTACACTATATTCACGGGAGCATTCTCATGCCTAGCCAGAGCGTTTCGCCACCAACCCTACCGGCTATAATCGCGGAATTCGGCGCGACACTTCGCGCACGGGGCCTCGCCGAATCAACAATCTCGTTCTATCTGGGCGACATTGGAGTATTGGCGGGACGTCTCGCGCGACGAAATATACACCTGCCAGAAGCAAGTCTGCAAGACTTTCTGCGGGAGTTCGATCGTATGGCGAAGAAGGGGTCGCGGCCAGCCACCATCGCCCGATATGTCGCAAGCACCAGGGGATTCTTCAGGTTCCTTGGTGAAAAGGGGTCTATTCCGGACACCACCATTGGCACCCTCGTGTGGCAAAGCGCGGACCACACCCACCGACACCTTCCTCTTCTCACAAAACAGGAGCTCGAAGCGATTCTCGATGCGCCGGATCCATTAACCGCAATCGGCGCGAGAAACCGATTGATTCTGAAGTTCTTCGCGAGGGTAGATATCGGAGCTACACAGCTCGCGAAACTCACCCTGAGCCAGATAGACCTCTTCCCGGACCTCGCTGCGGAGACGCGGGACTACGTCAACACCTTTAGAAGTCTCATAACCCTAACCCGCGGAGATCAGACCAACATCTTGTTCCCGGCTGTCCACGGGGGAAGACTGAGCAGACACATGATCTGGCGCGTTCTCAAAAACGCTGCGGCTATGGCGTGGGTGAACAAGGAGCTTACGGCCCACGTCTTGCGTGAATCTTGGACCAAGCACATGGGCTGACAAACGAAACGCGGCGCCGGAGGCGCCGCGTTTTTCCATACGAACAGCTCGATTACTTAACCGCGTCCTTGAGCGCCTTCGCCGCGCGGAACTTCGCGGTGCGAGTAGCAGCGATGTGAATCGTCTCACCCGTGCGAGGATTGCGTCCCTGGCGAGCTGGGCGCGCCTTGGTAGCGAATATGCCGAGCCCTGCGATCGACACTTCATCACCACCCTTGAGGCCGGCGACGATAGAATCAATCATCGTCTCGACTGCCCGCTCCGCGTCTGCCTTGGTTGTGCCGAGAACACCATGCACCTTGTCTACGATATCTGCTTTGTTCATGAGAATTTGCTAGTTGCTAATCCCCACGACCTTTCTGGGGTGGGTATGAGAAGAAGTATAGAAAACGCCACATTTTACGCAATACCCTTGTCAGAGCCGCGTGAATAGTGCGTAATCAGCGCGCGAACTCCACGACGCGGTTCTCGCGGATGATGTTAACCTTAATTTCGCCAGGATATTTGAGCTCTTCTTGAATGCGTTTGGCGATGTCGCGCGCCAAAGTGTGCATCGCGAGGTCGGTGACCTTACCCGGATTCACGAACACGCGGATCTCGCGCCCGGCGGCAATCGCGTACACCTTCTCGACGCCTGGGAAGGTGCCTGCGATGCGCTCCAAGTCGCTCAGGCGCTCTAGGTAGCGGTCTACGGTGTCTCGACGCGCACCCGGGCGCCCGGCAGAGATGGCGTCAGCCGCCTGCACGATGACCGACTCGGGCGTTTCGTATGGGTACTCTTCGTGATGCGACTGCATCGCCTGTATCACACGCCTATCAGCACCAAACTTCTCCAGGATGCGACGGCCGATCTCGACGTGCGTACCCTCGACCTCGTGGTCGACTGCCTTACCGATATCGTGCAGAAGAGCACCCGCCTTCGCGATTGCGACGTTTGCGCCGAGTTCTGTCGCGAGCATGCCGGAGATGTGCGCCATCTCGATAGAATGCTGGAGCACGTTCTGTCCGTAGCTGGTACGGAAGTGGAGACGACCAAGGAGGGCAGTAAGCTTCGGGTCGAGGCCGATAACACCCGCTTCGTAGGCCGCCGCTTCGCCCTTCTGCTTCACTATTTCTGCCACTTCGGCACGGGTTTTCTCGACCGTCTCTTCAATCTTCGCGGGCTGGATTCTACCGTCGGCGATGAGCTTCTCGAGTGCAATCTTCGCGATAGCGCGACGAAGCGGATCAAAGGAGGAGAGCGTTATCTTATCTGGCGAATCGTCGATGATAACGTCCACGCCCGTCACGCGCTCAAACGCCTTGATATTACGGCCTTCTTTACCGATTATCTTACCCTTCACCTCCTCCGAAGGGAGCGTCACTGAGAGCGACATCACTTCGGCATTTACCGGGCTCGCGAGACGGTGTACCGCAGTAGTGAGGATCTCGCGCGCCTTCTCCTCGAGACGTTCGCGGCCGTTCGCGGTCAGCTTCTGGAGACGTAGAAGAATCGCTTCTTCATGACCACGCTCGATTTCTGCGAAGAGTTCTTCGCGCGCCTTGTCCTCAGAGAGGTGCGCCACCTTGGCGAGCTCCTTGGCGCGTTCCTTAGACATCTTCTCCGCTATTTCCTTCGCGCGCGCCGCTTCTGTCTCGCGTACGCGCACTTCGTTCTCCTTATCGTCTAAATCGCGTTGGCGGGAATCGAGGAACTCTTCACGCGCAGCGATGCGCTCCTCCTTCGCGACGACCTTCTCCTCGCGCTCCTCTACGGGAGCGAGCCGCTCGGTCTCCACCACCTTCCCGCGGAACTCGGCATCGGCGATAATCTTCGCGGCGCGCTCCTGCGCCTGGAGCATCTTCTGCTTTATTTCAAGCTCGATAGACCCGCGCTGAGCGAGACCGATAAGCACGCGGAGCACGTACCCGAGTACGACGCCCCCGACGCCCGAGAGCGCCAGCAATATCAATATAATTTTGAGTGACATATACCCTGAGTATTAGCCGCGTTTCGCTTGGCGAAACGGATAAAGTTCAAAAAGCGAAAGGAAGGGGAGAGCAGTCGGGCTTCCGTAGCAGTCGCGCGGCGAAGCAGTACGGATAGACTGTATCACAGGGCGCACATTGAGCGAAATTCCCCGAGAAACGGGAAAAAGGGCACCGATCATTTCTGATCGGTGGTTGGGGAAAACCCCAAAAGAGTGCGCGGCGGACACCATTTGCCGCAATGCCTCATGTTGAGCACTTCGAGTGCGACTCGGCGCGCGTTCGGGCAGTCGCAGAGCCGAAGCGTCTTATTCGCGCCCTTTTTCATCGGATAATCCCGCATGAGGGGACACAGTATCGGTGGCGAATGCTTTTCGATAACCAGTCGCCCTATCTCATAGGTGAACAGCGCAGGCAATGTTCTCTTATACATGTGAGATACCTCTCTGTTAAAGAACTAACGAGATAAAAAAATACCGCCCCGTGGCGGTATTTCTTTTATTTCGAATGAGAGCGTTCTCATTAAGACTTAATTGTATCACAGCGCCAAAAGGCGCAATAGTATCGAAGCTTCTATCCGAACACCTTGTCCACGAGGCCGTATTTCTTAGCCTCGTCTGCAGTCATGAAGAAGTCACGCTCGACGTCCTTCTCCACCTTAGCGAGCGGCTGACCCGTATTCTTTGAGAGAATCTTGTTAATTACTGCGCGGAGCTTCAGAATCTGCTTTGCGCTAATCTCAATGTCGGTTGCCTGGCCCTCGGCGCCGCCGTGGGGCTGGTGAATCATCACCTCGGCATTCGGGAGCGCGAAGCGCTTACCCTTCTCGCCCGCAGAGAGAATCACCGCTGCGGCAGACGCGGCCATGCCGACACAGACAGTCGAGACCGACGGCTTCACGTGATTCATCGTGTCGACGATCGCGAGACCTGCCGTCACCACGCCACCCGGCGAGTTAACGTAGAGCGAGATGTCCTTCTTCGGATCCTCTGCTTCGAGGAAGAGGAGCTGGGCGATGACGAGATTCGCAACATCGTCATCGATAGGTCCACCGAGGAAGATGACCCGCTCCTTCAAGAGGCGCGAGTAGATGTCGTAGGCGCGCTCGCCGAACTGACTTTTCTCAATAACCATCGGGACGAGCATCGAGGCGCGGGGTTGTAGTTTCATAAGATTAATTGTTATGCGGATACTAAAACGTTTACTGTCCGGTCGTGGTTGCACTTGTGGCTGCGTTGAGCGCGTTCTGCTCGGCGATGCGCTGCCCCCACGCATAGAAGGCGCCGACGACAATCATCATCACGATGATGACGATTGAGATAATAACACCCCACTGCTGTTGCTGGTGAGAGGGTGTGCCGGGCGGGAGAATAGGCTGACCTTCCATAGCTATTTCGCTGTTTTATTCTTTTGGTCTTCGTACATCTTTCGACCCTTCTCAAAGGCTGCCTCGGCTGAAGACCTGCCTTCAAAACCATTCACAACAACTTCTTTGTTCTGCAATTTCTTGTAGGTGGTATAGAAGTGTTCGATCTCTTTGAGCGTGTGCTTATTCACGTCGGCAACATCTTTAACCTCCTTCCAGCGCGGGTCGTCAACGGGAACAGCAATCACCTTATCGTCACCGTCTCCACTATCAATCATCTTCATAAGTGCGACTGGCCGGACGCGCACGAGAATTCCCGGCATGAGCGGATATGTCGTGAGAAGGATTACGTCGAGTGCGTCGCCATCTTCCCAGAGCGTCTGCGGCACAAAACCGTAGTCGAAGGGGAAGTCTTGACCCGTGTGCCCGACACGATCAAGGGCGATAAGCCCGGTCTTTTTATCGATTTCGTATTTATTGTGAGACCCTTTGTTAATCTCAACAATCACATTCATCTCCTCTTTAGTTCCCGGATCAATATCGTGAAGTAGGTTCATATGCTGAAGATTATACCGCAGCGGCACTTTTTTGAAAAAGTGCCGCTTGGTTTTTATCATTCGTCTTTTGCTTTGTCTCTGTCTTCGGTCGTATCTGCCGCCGTCTCGCTACTAGCAGGATTCTCGACGAGCTCCTCTTCAGCCGGAAGGGCAGTGTCCTGCGCAGCCTCAGCGACCACCTCGACACTCTCGGTCGGCATCACGCCAGCCGCTTCGGCGGGGTCTGCAGACTCTTCGCTCGAACCACTCACTTCAGCACCACCCGTTGAGATGATGTCGATGTTCCAGCCCGTGAGCTTCGCGGCGAGGCGCACGTTCTGTCCGCCGCGGCCGATAGCGAGCGACTGCTCGTCTTCAGAGACCGTCACCTTCGCGCGGTGCTCAGCCTCATCGAGAACGACCTCGGTCGGTGTTGCAGGGGAGAGAGCCTCCTTCACGAATTCCTTCGCGTCATCATTCCACTCGATAATATCGATGCGCTCGCCCCCAAGCTCGCTCATCACCGTCGAGACACGTACACCACGCTGACCGACAAGAGAACCAACTGGGTCGACGTGTGAGTCAGTCGAAGAGAGTGCGATCTTGGTACGACTACCGGGCTCGCGCGCAAGCGCCTTCACCTCGATAGCGCCCGAGGCGAGCTCTGGTGCCTCAAGCTCGAAGAGCTTCACGACGAACTTCGGATGCGCGCGGGAAAGGCGAAGATATACGCCACGGAATCCCTCATCTACCGCGTAAAGGTACGCGCGGATGCGCTCGCCCATGCGATAGCGCTCGCCCGGAATCTGTTCCTCGTAGGGAATGATGCCGGTAGTGCGACCGAGGTCGACAAATATCGCTCCGCGCTCCATGCGCTGCACAATACCGCTTACAATCTGGCCCTTCTTCTCGCCGAACTCCTCCATCATCGAGAGCTTCTCTGCCTCGCGCACCTTCTGGATGACGACCTGCTTCGCCGTCTGAGCAGCGATGCGGCCGAAGTCGTCCTGCGGCTCAAGCGGGAAGATAATCTCTTCAGCAAGGGCGGCGCCGCGCTTCATTAGCTTCGCATCGTTGAGCAGGATGTGCTTCTCAGAGTCAAAACGGGGGAGTTCGCCTTCTGCAAGGTGCTCCTCTTCTGCGTGGAACGGGTGGTGCGACGGTGCTTCGACAACTTCTCCCTCCGCAGGGAAACGCACCGTGGTGTCGTCTACCACAGTCTTTACCTGTTCAAAGGAGATGGTGCCGGTGTTGAGGTCGAGCTTGGCACGGATAACTTGTCCGCGCTTGCCGTACTCGCGCTTGTACGCGGTGGCCATCGCGCTCTCAATCGCCTCGATCATCGTCGAGCGGCTGATACCGCGATCCTCAAACTCTCCGAGCACTGCGTTGATGGTCTTTAAGTCAATCATATGGAATATGTATGTCGCACGTTTTTATAAAGAAAGCCCCGAAGGGGCAATCATGTGGCGGTAAGTATACCAGATGCTCTCCACACGTCAACTGGCGGCTTACGAGACTTGCGCTTTATATAGTAGTGTGGTATTATGCGAACACCTAAGCCTAATGTTGGGTAAAGGAAAAGCCACCTACAAGGAGGGGCAAAGATGAACAGTTACGAAGGGGATGCGGGCGCCGTGGAATCGCGGGGGCACGGAGGCTGGGTGACGATCGGGATCATCGCCGTGGTCTGTATCGTGGTCCTGCTGGGGATCGCGGCCGCGAACAACTACATCCGAGCAGAGGCGTTGGACCAGCAAGTGACCGATCTGACGCAACAACTGAAGGAGAAGAACGCTGCGCTCACGAAAGAGCAGGTGACGAGCGCCGGGCTCAAGGAGGACAAGCAGCAGCTCCTCGCCGAGGTCGCCGTACTCACACGGCAGGTCGCGACGATGCGCGGCAACCTGGGCAAGACCCAGGTGGCGCTCCACAAGGAGCAGCTTCGCCGCGAAGGCGCCGACCGGACGGCCAAGGTCGCGGTCAACACGGCCCACGCCCTCGGCGCGAAATCCGGGCCGCCGAAGAAGAAGTAACGTTCGACTGGGAGCTGTCCAATCCGGGACAGCTCCCCAAGGCCTCGGCATACGAGGTCTTTTTTATTTTATACATGCAGACTGTGTGAAAAGCGGGTATGGGTGAGGGCGGAGCAGGCTATACTTCTTATATATGCACGTTTCGGAAGGGGAACTGAAAGAGTTTATTACTGACTCTGGCCTCGTCGCCAAGAAGGAGATCGACGCGGCCGCTGACGAGGCTAAGCTGCGCGGACAGTCTCTCGGCAATATCCTCGTCGCGCGTGGTTCCTTAACAGAAGACGCCCTGCGCCGCATCCAGGCATACGTCCTCGGCATCCCATTCATCAACCTTAAGGAGTTCCACATTCCTGCTGATGTTCTCTCGCTCATTCCGGAGCCAATCGCGCGCACGCACAACATCGTCGCGTACAAGAAAGACGGAACCTCGCTCGAGGTGGCGATGCTCGACGTGGGCGACCTTGCCTCTATCGACTCGGTGCGTAAGAAAACGGGACTCAAGATACAGCCCCGCCTTACCGACACCGACAGTATTAAGGCGACGCTCATCCAGTACCAGAAATCGCTCAAGGACGAGTTCGGCGACATCATCTCTACCGAAGCGGGGAAGATAAGCATCGTCGCCGACGCAGGTAAGGACCTCTCGGGCGACGACCTTAAGAAGATGGCCGAGGATCTGCCTATAGTGCGCATCGTCGACACACTTCTCCGCCACGCGATTTCACAGGGAGCATCCGACATCCACATCGAACCGATGGAGCAGGAGGTGCTTGTGCGATATCGCATCGACGGCATCCTCCACGACGCAATGACCCTGCCCAAGAACGCAGCGGCCGGCATCGTCGCGCGCATCAAGGTCTTGTCCAACCTAAAGCTCGACGAGAAGCGCTTGCCGCAGGACGGGCGCTTTAAGGTTGAGACCGAAGCCGACAAAGTCTCCTTCCGTGTGTCGATCATGCCAACCTTCTTCGGCGAGAAGACGGTGATGCGTCTCCTGCGTGAGACGGGGGAAGGCTTCAACCTCGACGCGCTCGGCCTCCACGGTGAGAACATGGAGCGCATTCACAAGGCGCTCAATCAGACAACCGGCATCATCCTCGTCTCGGGCCCGACCGGTTCCGGCAAGACGACGACGCTCTACACAATGCTCGATATCTTGAATCAGCCGGACGTAAATATCTCCACTATCGAAGACCCGATTGAATACCAGATGAAGCGCGTGAACCAGACGCAGGTCGCGCCACAGATCGGATTCACCTTTGCAAACGGCCTCCGCTCGCTCGTCCGCCAGGACCCAGACATCATCATGGTCGGAGAAATCCGCGACGGTGAGACAGCCTCGCTCGCGATTAACGCCGCACTCACCGGCCACTTGGTGCTCTCGACCATCCACACCAACTCGGCGGCGGGCGCTATCCCGCGCCTTATCGATATGGGCGTCGAGCCATTTCTCCTCACCTCGACCATCCGCGTCATTATCGGCCAGCGTCTCGTGCGCCGCCTCATTGACACCAAAGAAGCCTACAAGCTCGACAAGGCGGCGCGCGCCAAGATCGCCAGCGACGCAGAGTTCGACGTAGCCTTCAAAGCGCTCCAAGACGAGAAGCTCGTGAAAAAGGGTTCTTCGATAGACGACCTGCAGTTCTATCACCCGGTCGTCTCCGGTGACTCTGAGGACGGCTACAAGAGCCGCATCGGCATTCACGAAGTGCTCGCTGTCTCGTCTACCATCCGCGAGATTATCCTCCACTCAAGTACGAGCGACGCTATCGAGGAACAGGCCAAGAAGGAAGGCATGCTCACGATGCGTGAGGACGGTCTCTATAAGGCCGCGCGCGGCATCACTTCTATCGAGGAGGTGCTCCGCGCCGTAAGCGAATAATATGAAATTCACCGTTACTCTGCGCAAAGGAGACTCCCCGGAACAAACGAGCGTCATCGACGCACCGTCGCGCTTCGCGGTCTACGACCAGGTGCAGAAAGACGGCGGCACCGTCATCAAACTCGCAGAGGGGAGCGGTGGTTTCCACCTGCCGGCGTGGATGAATATCACTATTGGCACCGGCATCAAGCGTATAGAGATAATCCACATGGCGAAGAATATGGCGGCGATGATTACCGCCGGCCTCTCGCTCTCGCGCGCACTCTCGGTCATCGAGCGGCAGTCGGGCAATAAGCGCTTGAAAGCCGTCGTCACCGGACTCGCGGAATCTATCAAGAAGGGCTCGTCTTTCAACGAAGCTCTCGCCGCGTACCCGAAGGTCTTCAACTCGCTCTTTATCGCAATGGTGAAGGCAGGAGAAGAGTCTGGCTCGCTTTCTGATTCGCTCTTGACCGTCGGCATTCAGATGGAGCGCTCTGAAGATCTCGTACGCAAGATTCGCGGGGCGATGATTTATCCGGCAATTGTGATTACGGCCATCCTTATTGTGGGCGTACTGATGCTTATCTACGTGGTGCCCACCCTGACCAGCACCTTCAGCTCGCTTGGCGTGAAGCTCCCAGCGACCACCCAACTCATCGTGAGTGTGTCGAACTTTATGGTGGCGAATGTCACCCTCGTCCTACTCGGACTCGTCGTTGTCGCGGTTGGAGGCACAATGTTCGTCCGCTCGAAGCGTGGCGGCTCGCTTATACTCGCCGCCTCGCTGTATATGCCGGTGATTAAAGAAATCGTGCGCGAGACATACGCCGCACGCGCGGCACGCACACTCTCCTCACTCCTTTCTTCTGGCGTGCCTGTCTTGGACGCCCTTGAGATAACCAAAGAGGTGGTGCACGCTGACAAATTTGCCAAGATTGTTGAAGAGGCGAGCGTCCGCGTACGTAAGGGCGAAGCACTCTCGGTCGCTTTTATCGAACACCCGAAGCTCTACCCGATCTTGATGGGCGATATGCTCTCGGTGGGAGAGGAGACCGGCAAGGTCGCCGAAATGTTGAAGCAAATCGCTGAGTTCTATGAGGCTGACGTTGCGGAAAAGACTAAGGACCTCTCTACGATTATTGAGCCGGTGCTGATGCTCTTCATCGGTGCAGTGGTGGGAGTCTTCGCGGTATCTATGATTGGCCCGATTTATTCGCTCTCATCGGCATTTTAATGTCGCGCCTCCGTAAAGGATTCAGCCTAATCGACGTCGTAGTCGGAGTGGCGCTCATGCTCGTACTATTCCTCTCTCTTTTTGGGGTACTGAAGGCTTCGCTCATACTCTCCACCCTCGCGAAGGCG
>JBJOOS010000002.1:0-27073 GCA_046051155.1 Candidatus Parcubacteria bacterium | reverse complement strand
AACTCTCGATCCCGTATGTCGGCGACCTGTACCGCAAGCTCTTCTTGGCGCGTATCGCCGATAACTTCTCCACCATGCTTCTCTCGGGCATCTCGGTTGTAGAGGCTATCGATATCACCAGCTCAGTCGTGGGAAACGCTGTCTACGAAGACGTTCTCGACGATGTTGCAAAGCAGGTAAAGGGCGGTTCGCCGATCTCGCGCGCGCTCGGACAGCATCCGGAAATCCCAGGTATCATGGTCGCGATGACCAAGGTGGGTGAGGAGACGGGAGAGCTTGGCTCTATCCTCACGACCCTCGCCAAGTTCTACAACCGCGAAGTGATCACTGCGGTCGACACACTCGTCGGTCTTATTGAGCCGATTATGATTATCATGCTTGGCCTCGGTGTCGGTACGCTTCTCGCCGCCGTCCTTCTCCCGATCTACAACCTTGCTGGTGCGATCTAGTTTCAGAAGCTATCCACACCTCCTCGCGGCCCCGACCCTGGCTAAGCGTATAATCAACGTATTAGTCAAATATAATATATTATGAAAATAAACCGTTCCCGAGGCTTCACGCTTATCGAATTGCTCGTCGTCATCGCTATCATCGGCATCTTGTCAGCAGTCGTACTCGCGTCGCTTAATACTGCACGCTCTAAGGGCTCTGACGCGGCAATACAGTCAGACCTCTCGACCGTCCAGACCCAGGCTGAGATTTACTACGGTGGCACAGGAGCGAACACCTACGACACCGCCCTTCACACGGTCTGTAACACAAACGGAATGTGGACTGACGCTTCAGTTATCAAAGCCGTTTCTGGTATGACCACTGCCTCAGGCGGTACCGCTCCAATCTGCGGTTCTACAGCCGTTGCGTATGCGATCCAGGAGAAGCTTAATACCCAGCGCGTATCGGGCACGCCTGACTACTGGTGCGTTGACTCGAGCGGAAACGCAAAGATCTCATCAACAGCATTGACTGCTGGAGCAGTTGTCTGCCCGTAGTCTAAAGGCTCGTTGGGTAAGGTATGTTGAAGCGGGGCTTCACACTCATAGAACTCCTCGTTGTTATAGCCATCATCGGCATCTTGTCAGCGGTCGTCCTCGCGTCGCTCAGCGCCGCGCGCTCTAAGGGCTCTGACGCGGCAATACAGTCAGACCTCTCGACCATACAGACTCAGGCTGAGATCTGGTATGGGAGCAATAGCAACAGCTACGGTACCAATCTCGCAGGCAGTTGCGTGACGACTAACATTAACGGCATGTTCCGCACGACCGCTCCTCTTGGGGACTCGAACATCATTAGGGCGATATCTGCGATAGGGGGAATAACAGGGGGTACGAGTAACACCTATATGGTGTGTGGTATCTTGGGTAACAACTATTTCGTCGCCGCAAGACTTGTCACGGATACTACAAAGGGCTGGTGTGTGGATAGTGGTGGTTACTCGACACAAGTAACCTGGAGTAACGTCACCACGACTGGCTTAACTAACAATTCGTATGCGTGTCAATAATAATCGTGGCATGAGAACTGCTCGTACCCGAGGCTTTACCCTTATCGAACTCCTCGTCGTCATCGCCATCATCGGCATCTTGTCGGCAGTCGTACTCGCGTCGCTTAACACTGCGCGCACGAAAGGGAACGATGCTTCAGTGAAGGCGAATCTTGATACAGTCCGGACTCAATCCGGGCTGTATTTCGATGCTCACTCAAATAGCTACAACACTACCGCGGGAGCGATCTCGGTCGATTGCGGAACTGTCTTCACGGCGAACACGATGCTTGCGGATTCGAACATCTCTCGAGCCCTTGCCACGGCCCGTACGGCAAACGGAGGTCAGGCACTCTACTGCAACATAGACGCGAGCGGCCAGAACTATGCTATCGCCGCCCCGCTTGCCTCTGGCGGGTGGTGGTGCACTGACAGCACTAGTTCTGCACAGGGTACGCAAGGAGGAGGCGCTACGCCCTATACTGCGCTTAGCGGTAGTGCAACGGCGGCGCTTACCAATGCGACCGATTACACCTGTAACTAATACCTATCGTATGAAAAAGCTACGTTCAGCCCGAGGCTTCACACTCATAGAACTCCTCGTTGTTATAGCTATCATCGGCATCTTGTCAGCGGTCGTGCTCGCGTCGCTTAACACTGCGCGCTCAAAGGGGAATGATGCCGCGATACAGGCAGACATGACCGGTCTTCGTACACAGGCTCAGCTCTACTACAGCACGAGTAATAACTACGGCACAAACGTTGCTGTCGAGAGCGACTGCGCGGCGACCGATAACTTGTTCAATGACCCAACGGTGGTTAAACAGGTCGCCGGGATTGTTAAGGATAACGCTGGAGCAGGCACGGTTTGCAATGTTGCCGCCGGCGGTACCGCATACGCAGTATCTGCGGCGCTTGTGACGACGGCGGGCTCATACTTCTGCGTCGATAGCACAGGTGTCTCCACCACGACGACCTCTGCGCTCGGGGGGACAACGACGCACTGCTAGCACAAAGAGTTTTTTTACAACACGCCCACGCCTCTGGCGTGGGCGTGTTGTATACTCCCTCACATGCTCTCGCTTATCGAGGTCTCACTCTTCTTTCTTGGTGCGATTGTTGCGAGCTTTATGGGCGTAGTATCGGCACGCCTCTATACGGGCCAGAGTTTCATCGTCGGACGTTCGCTTTGTGATGCTTGTGGTACGCCGCTCTCCGTCCAGGCGCTTGTTCCTATATTTTCCTATCTCCTGTCGGGGGGCAGGGCAGGGTGCTGTGGCGCCCGACTCTCGCTTGCCGCGCCGCTTACTGAGCTTCTGCTCGGCGCGTTCTTCGTCCTCGCCTATTGGCGCGTCGGCCTTACACTCTCGCTCCCGGTATTTCTGGCGGCGCTGTCGGTTCTCCTCGCTCTGGTACTCTACGATCTCGCACATCAAATCTTACCGACGCCTCTCCTCGTGGTATTTGTTGCCGCGAGCGCGGCAAGCGGCTTTCTCCTCGCTCCCACGACCCGAGAATTCCTGAGCGTACTTGGTGTCGCGGTGCTCATCGGTGGGAGTCTTGCGCTGATTCACATCTTCTCGCGAGGGAAGGCTATGGGATTTGCTGATGCGCCGCTCGCGTTTGGTCTCGCGCTCCTAGTAGGACCATCGGCGTTTACGGGCTTCGTCTTCTCGTTCTGGATTGGCGCGATAATCGGGATAGTGCTGTTGTTCCTGAGGCCTGCTGGCTCTAGAATGAGAGTTGAGGTTCCGTTTGCACCATTTCTCGCTAGCGGTTTCCTCCTCGCATACTTTACTCAATGGAATATCGTCGATCTTTTCAGCGCGGCTTCACTCTGGTGGAGTTGATGGTCGTACTCGCGATAATCATCATTATCACGGGGACCATTCTTACGAGCCAAGGCTCTTTTAATAAGACACTCGTTCTAGCCAACACCGCGTACGACGTAGCGCTCACGCTCCGCTTTACCGAGACGTACGGACTCGGCAGCCGTGTATTCGTATCGGGCTCGCTACTGAGTACTGGGTACGGGCTCCACTTTGATAAAAATAATCCGAAGTCGTTTACGCTCTTTGCTGATGCGTACCCCGCGATAGGTTTACCGGCGCACGACCCGTCTAACCCGGCAGTCTGTCACGGGGCACCTACCTATGATGCTACGGGACCAAGTGCGCTCCCGGGCGACTGCGCATATTCGGGCCAGAGTGAACGAGTGCAGGACTACGCGATTGGTAACGGTATTACTATCGGTAACTTCTGCGCACAGTCGAGCGCGGGGTGGTCCTGCTCGACATCGGGCGGCAACGGGTCGATTGGTACGCTTGATATCGTGTTTTCGCGGCCAAACCCGACGCCGTTTATGAGTACCGACGGTGTGTATTCGACCACCGCTAAGGTGACCGCGGCATGCATCGGCCTCACTTCTGGTCAAGGCACCTGGAAGTACGCATACATCGGCTCCTCGGGTCAGATAAGTGCCAACGCCGCTTCTTGTCCATGATCAACAACCGCAATCGAGGGTATACGCTCATAGAGCTCATCATCGCGGTGGGACTCTTCGCTCTCGTGATGACTCTCGCCTCGGGAGCGTATCTGATGATGATCAACATTAATCGTCAGGCGCAGGGCATCACCTCCGGCATCGACAACGTCTCGTTCGCGATTGAGATGATGACGCGCACTATTCGTACCGGCACCAACTATGGCTGTCTGAGTGCGGGAGTCGACTGCTTGGGCGGTGGGACAACCTTCTCTGTGAAGGATCCGAGCGGGAACACCATAAGCTACTCAAATGTGGGGGGCGCCATCATGCAGACGACCTCGACCGGTTCGGTACCTCTTACCGACTCGTCGATTACGATCGATCCAAACGGGCTCAAGTTCTACCTAACCGGCTCGCAGTCTTTCTCGGGTAGCGGTGGGACCGATCGCCAGCAGCCGAACGTTATCATCCTGATTTCTGGCTCGGTGAGCGCTGGTCCGAATAAGACCATCCCCTTCACGGTCGAGACGAGTGCGACTATGCGCGGCTCTGATTTATGAACATGAAATACACACCACGCGGCTTCACCTTGATTGAGACGATGGTCGCAGTGACGATTCTGACGCTCGCCATCGTCGGGCCGATGGTGACCGCTAATCGCTCGATTGTTGCCGCCGAGACGGCGCGCGACCAGCTCTCAGCCTCGTACCTCGCTCAAGAGGGTATTGAGTATGTTCGTGCAGTTCGCGACAATCAGTTCCTTGCGGACTATCCGGCAAACACGTCGCAGGCGTGGATTCCTCACTTCCTCAACACGGGTCCGCTCGCGACCTGTCGCTCGAGTGTCTGCGGCCTTAGTCCTCTGCAGGCCGGCGGATCTCTTGCGTTGTGCCCGAGCACGAGCGGTAACTGCGCACCGTTTAGCCTCGTGTCGGGCGGAACTAAGTTTGCCCGCACCATACAGCTCGTCGACGCTTCGACTAACGGAGCGACCGACGTGCGCGTTGTCTCCAAGGTGACGTGGAGCTTCCACGGTACGCCGTACACCGTGAACATCACCGACCACCTTACCCCATGGCAATAGCACGCTCACAACGCGGGTTCGCGCTCCTCATCGCCGTCATCTTTATGTCGGTGATGCTCTCCTTCGGTCTGGCGCTCGGCTCGCTCTCCTACAAGCAACAAGTACTCGCGTCTTCGGCGGTCGACTCGCAGTTCGCGTTTTATGCAGCCGATGCGGGGCTCGAGTGTGCGATATACGCTGATCAGGTCTCCAATATATTTGCGTACCCGCAGACGGATCCCTCCACAGTCCCGCAGTTGCCGTGCGACAACACGGTGCCGGTCTTATCGCAGAAGAAGTGGACTGCGACGAGCTGGGTGGTGTTTAACCGGCTTCAGCTTGACTCGAACACGCGCTGTACTGACGTGACGGTGTATAAGCCAAACGGAATCGGTACCACCTACATCTTCTCCCAGGGATACAGTGCACCGTGTACGACCGTTGCGTCTCCCCAGATGGGCTCGCGCATTGTGACGCGCGGCATCAGCGTGCAGTACTCGAGTGCCGCGTCCGCGCCGTCAAATCCCCCAGTGACAAAGGTCATCTTCCTTAAATCAGGGAGCTCGTGGACCGTCCCCGCTGATTGGGCTTCTTCTGGCAGTACTATCGAAGTGATTGGCGGCGGCGGCGGCGGCGCGGATAGTGCTGGTCATGGAAACGGCGGCGGCGGCGGCGGGGCATACACCAAGGTGACAGATGTCTCGCTCACACCGGGGAGTACGGTTAGCTTTACTGTCGGCAGTGCCGGGTCGGCAGACTCTAACGGCGGTGATACGTACTTCTGCAACTCAAGTAGTAACTGTGGATCAATAGGTGCTTCTGCAGTAGTGGCAGGGGCGAAGGGTGGTTCGGCGGGTAACGGGCGTACTGGTGGTGCAGGAGGTTCTTCAGGAAGCTCTGTTGGAACGACAAAGAATTCAGGCGGTGCCGGAGGGACCACTGTACCTCCCAACACTTGGGGCGGTGGCGGTGGCGGTGGTGCTGCGGGATCAAGCGGCAACGGTGCTAACGGTGGCACAGTTAGTTTCCAAGGTGGTGGTGGTGGTGGTGGTGCGAATGGCGGCCCATCGGTGTCGTCTCCTGCAAACGGTAACGACGGAGCTGCCGGAGGCGCCGGAGGCAACGGAGGCAACGGAGGCAACGGAGGCACGTCGGGTTCGAAGAATGGAGGGATTGGCGCCTCTGGTAATTCCGGTGGTGGTGGCGGCGGCGGTTACGGTTCCAGTTGCGGTAATGGTAGTGGAGGCAATGGCGGAAGCGGAGTTTCGTATACACAAACCTCAGATAATTCGACAGCTGGTCCTGGCGGCGGCGGCGGCGGCGAAGGCGACACGTGTACTACTGCACTCCCTGCGGGTAATGGAGGATTGTACGGTGGTGGCGGTGCTGGCGCAGCCGACGATGATAGTGCGGTGGGAGGCTCTGGTGCGCCGGGAATCATTATCATCACTTACACCACTTCAGGAGGTGGAAGCGGCGGCGGTTCTCCAGTTGCGTACTCGCGGGCGGGTTGGGCACTAGATTCATCAACAAACTCGTCGACAGGAAATGCAATTGACGGTGACGCGTCGACTCGCTGGACCACCTTTGGCCAACAGTCACCTGGCCAATATTTCCAGGTTGATATGGGCACAGCCCAGCCATTTATGCAGGTGGTGCTTGATGATACGCAGAGTCCTAACGACTATCCGCGCGGCTACCAGCTGTATGTGTCGAATGACGGGGTATCGTGGAGTGGTCCTATCGCCTCGGGCAGTGGTTCAGGAGCGGTCACTACGATATCCGTATCGCAGACGACTGCTCGGTACATTAAGGTCGTACAAACCGGCAGCGATCCGACTTATTGGTGGTCAATTCACGAGCTCAACATCTATCACAACTAGGTGGTAAAGTAGGGCGATGGCAGTGCCGAAGAAGATTTCACAACGGATGCAGGCGCTCCAAGAGCTGCTCACGCACCACGCGCATCAGTACTACACGCTCGACGCGCCGGAGATAAGCGACGCCGCCTACGACGCGCTCTATCGCGAGCTCGTGGAGCTTGAGGCGAAGTATCCCGAACTCGTGCGTCCCGACTCGGTCACGCAACGCATCGTGGGCGGAGCGGTAGATTCGCTCAAGAAGGTGCGGCACCAAGTTCCGCAGTGGTCGTTTAATGATGCATTCTCGCAAGAGGAAATCCGCGCGTTTGATGAGCGTGTCCGGAAAGTGAGCGGTGCGACTCCGGCATATGACTTGGAACTCAAGATAGACGGGCTCAAGGTCGTCTTTACGTACGAAAAAGGAGTGCTCGTGACTGCTGCGACGCGCGGCGACGGCGAGGTCGGAGAGGATGTGACGCATAATATTCGCACCATACGCGAAGTCCCGCAGAAACTGTCGCGGCCTATTGATTTGATTGCAGAAGGCGAAGTGTATTTGACGCGCTCAGGATTTGAAAAGTTGAACAAGCTGCGGGAGAAGAGGGGAGAGTCGCTGTTCGCCAATCCGCGTAACGCGGCCGCGGGCTCTATCCGTCAGCTCGACCCGAGGGTTGCGGCAGAGCGTCCGCTTGGGACATTCCTCTACGATGTCGCTCGCACGTCAGAGCCAGTGCCGGATACGCAGACCAAAGAGCTTGAATACTTAGCTGAGCTTGGATTGCCAGTTAATCCTGAGCACCGTCACGCGGACTTGCTCGACGAGGTGTTTGCATATTGGAATACGTGGAAAGATTCGCGCGACAAGGTGGACTATCAGCTGGATGGAGTGGTGCTTAAGGTGGAGTCGCATGCGCAGCAGGAAGTGCTGGGTTATACCGGCAAGGCACCGCGTTTCGCGATCGCCTACAAATTCCCGGCAGAGCAGGTGAAGACCATTATCGAAGACATCAGCTTGCAGGTGGGGAGGACGGGGAAGCTCACGCCGGTCGCGCACATGAAGCCGGTCGCCGTAGCAGGGACCGTCGTCGCGCGCGCGACGCTTCACAACGAAGATTTCATAACCGAGAAAGACATTCGCATCGGCGACACAGTCATCTTGCAGAAAGCGGGAGACATCATCCCTGAAATTATCTCGGTGATTAAAGAGCTTAGGCCGAAGTCAGCGAAGGTATGGAAGTTCCCGACGCACTCTTCGCTCTGCGGCGGCGACGGCAGGGTAGAGCGCGTGCCTGGCGAAGCGGCGCATCGCTGCGCCGTTCCCGGCTCCTTTGAACAGCAGTCGCGTCGGCTCATCCACTTCGCGGGGAAGAGCGCGCTCGACATCAACGGGCTCGGCAAAGAAACAGTGAAGCTCCTGATGGAGCATGATCTCGTCTCAGATTTTGACGACATATTCGATCTCACCAAAGACGAGCTCCTCGCGCTCGATGGATTTGAAGAATTAAAAGCGTCGAACTTAATTAAGGGTATTGAAGGAGCGAGAAAGAACGTGCCGCTCGATAGGCTCATCATCGGGCTCGGCATCCCGCATGTGGGGAGCGAGAACGCATACCTGCTCGCTATTAATTTTGGCACCCTTAGCGCACTGCGAAAGGCGAGCGAGGAAACACTATCTGCCATTGATGGTATCGGACCAATTATCGGCGCCTCGGTCGCAAACTGGTTCGCCGACCCCAAGAACCGCTCGCTCCTCGAGCGCCTCGAGAACCATATAAAGGTACGCAAGCTCGCTGCTCCCGCGAAAGGCCCTCTCACCGGGCAGACGGTCGTAGTTACCGGCACGCTCCCGACGCTCTCGCGCGAAGAAGCCGAGGCACTCGTAAAGAAGGCGGGCGGCAAGTCCTCCTCATCGGTTTCTTCTAAGACTTCGTTTGTTGTCGCAGGCGAGAACCCTGGTAGTAAATTGGCGAAAGCACAGGAGTTGAATGTCCCAGTAATATCTGAAAAGGATTTCCTTGACAAAGTGAGTATATAAATAGATTCTGTTGCACAGAACAATCCAGTTCCTCTGCATTAGGAGAAGACATATGGCCAGCATGGCACTCTCTGTTATTGGTGTGACCCAACTTGGTCCGCTCCCGGAAAAGAGTACCCTGCACTGCTTCACGGCCCAATACTATGCGTATCGGGCTGCTGAGATTCGAGCATGGCTCCCTGCTGTTCAATCATCGGTGGCTGCTAGTGTTGTAACATCGCTCGCGTTCTCGTCTGAGTGGACATTCATGGACGTGGCCCATTCGCTGCCTGGGATCGAAAATACCACGAATATCGTTGCGCTAAGTCGCTCCCTTGTCTTGCGCGGATATACCGTCAGTCTTACGCAAGTCGAAGAAATGATAGAAATTGCCGAACGTAGTGATAGTCAGAACACTCACTTGTGCACTCGCGACTGCTGGATAAACTGTTTCTTTGTCGATACCGGTGAATCGAGAGCTCCCATTGCAGTTCTCGATGTGAGTCATGGTCGTCGAGGTTGGTACGCGCGCATCAGCAAGCTCGATTCCGAAGAGTCTTGGGAAGTCGAAAACCGCTTTCATATAGGCAACTTGAACATATCGAAGCTCTAGGTGACACAAGTCAGGATGAGGCGGTAATGGGGCCGCCTCGCCAAAGCGAGTCTCCGATAATTTCGGGGATTTTTTGTTTTATAGAGCCGTGCTAGAGTTTGCCTAATGGCAACGACTGAAGACGTGAAGAAGCTCGCGGCACTCTCCCGCATACGCGTCGAAGACGCAGAGCTTGAGAAGTTTACGGGCGAATTCGACGCGATACTCGCGTATGTCGGCCAGCTCGAGAAGCTCGAACTGCCGAAGGCGGGGGAGGGCGAGAAGCCGGCTCTTTATAACGTCATGCGCGCAGATGGCGAGCCGCATGCGCCTGGCGCACACACCGAGAAGATCGCGGAGCAGTTTTCCGCCCGGGAGGGCGATGCGCTCGCAGTGAAGCAAATCATTTCACATGACTAAATTAAACGAGATGACGATCGCAGGGGCGGCGCGCGCGTTACGCGCTAAGGAGTGCACCGTGCGCGAGCTGTGGGACGCGTGCGCGGCAGCCGCGCACGCGAAGAACCCAGAGCTGAACGCCTATCTGGAGATTTTCGATGCAGACGATGCGGCGATTGAATCCGCACAGAAGCGCATCGATGCGGGCGATTCGTCACTCCTCTGCGGCATCCCGCTCGCGATTAAGGACAATATTTTAATAGAAGGGAAGGTGGCGAGCGCCGCATCGAAGATGCTCGAGAATTATAAAGCGACCTACGATGCGACCGTAATTTCTAAATTAAAAGCCGCAGGGGCGCTCTTCGTCGGCCGCACAAACATGGACGAGTTCGCGATGGGGTCGTCGACCGAGCACTCGGCGTTTGGCGCGACCAAGAACCCGCTCGATACGAGCCGAGTCCCCGGCGGGTCCTCCGGCGGCTCTGCCGCAGCGGTTGCAGCGCATATGTGTATCGCGGCACTCGGCTCTGACACGGGCGGCTCCATCCGTCAGCCAGCCGCACACTGCGGTATCGCAGGACTCAAGACTACGTATGGCGCCGTCTCGCGCTCAGGGCTCATTGCTATGGGCAGCAGTCTCGACCAAATAGGTCCACTCGCGAAGTCCGTCGAAGATGCGCAGACTCTCTTCGACGCGATTCGCGGAATGGATGCACTCGACTCGACCACGATTCCAGACGGGCTCTACAGCACAAAGCCTGCTGCGGGAAGACTGCGCATCGGCGTGCCGCGCCATCTGCTCGCCGAGGGCGTTGACCCAGACATCCTTGCTGCTTTTGAAGCGACGCTCAAGCAACTTACTGACGCCGGCCACACGCTTGTCGATGTGGAATTGCCGATGAGCTCGCACGCGCTCGCTGCCTACTACGTGATTATGCCAGCCGAGGTTTCTACAAACCTCGCGCGCCTCGACGGTATCCGCTACGGACATTTTAAGAAAGGGGAGACTCTGCTCGAGGACTACGTCGGCTCGCGCACGGAAGGATTTGGCGAAGAGACGCGCCGTCGCATACTGCTCGGCACCTTCGTGCTCTCCTCGGGCTACATCGACGCGTACTACCGCAAGGCAGACGCGTCGCGCGCTGTGCTGCGCAAGGAATACGCAGATGCATTTGAAAAGGCAGACGTCATCGCATTTCCTACGACACCTTCGCCCGCATTTAAATTCGGCGAGAAGAGCGACCCGCTTTCTATGTATCTCGAGGACATCTTTACCGTCACCGCGAACCTGACCGGTATGCCGGCAATTTCTGTCCCGATGGGCACTGTCGAGCGCGAAGGGAAATTACTCCCGGTCGGCATCCATTTCACCGCACCGCATCAGGCCGAGGAGACCCTTTTCACTATTGGAACAGAGGTGGAGAAAGCGCTCCGCGCATAGCGAATCTCGTCTATACTGAGACAATGTCCGGTAGCAGTGAACAAATCAATCTCGAATATATTTTCCGCTCTCTCTACGGGATCTTCCACGGCTCAGGGTCGGGCTCGGGTTCAGGCTCTGCGCTTGTTGGACTCCAGGCGTACTTAGCGCATTTGTGGCTGGGTATCATCGTCGCTGGCTACGCGATTTCTGTACTCGGGCTCGCCGCGACGGTGTATATGAGTGTTAAGCTGTTTGAGCTCCGCAAGCGCGAAGAGGAGTTCTATAGCACACTTATCGTCTCGAAGGAGGCGTCGGGCGGGGTGAGCCCGCGCTGGAAACATATAGAGTCACTTATCGGCGAGAGTAGCCCGAGCTTCTGGCGCGAGGCGATTATCGAGGCAGACATCATGCTCGACGATGCGCTCGGCCGTCGTGGCTATGTGGGCGATGGCGTCGGGGAGAAGTTGAAGGCCGCTACCGAGGGCGACCTCCACTCGCTTCAAGACGCGTGGGACGTACACAAGATACGTAATCAGGTCGCGCACGAAGGCTCTACCTTCGAGCTCTCCGAGACGCTCGCTCGACGCACGGTTATGCGCTACGAGACTGTCCTACGTGAGCTTAAGGCGATCTAAGTAAAACTTGCGCAACCCGTTTTTCATACGTATACTGCCGCTATAGCGGGGTAGAGGAGAGGTACCTCGGGAGGCTCATAACCTCCAGACGCCGGTTCGATTCCGGCCCCCGCAACACGATTGTGACGCAGGAACCATTCCTGCCCCCATGCCAAAATTGGTACTGTACCGACTCGGGTGGTCACCAGAAAAAGCGCCTAAATGCATAGGGCGTTTTTTCTGTTATGTAGCAAATACAACAAATATCCAGGTCGATTCCAATTCTCGTATCGAGAATGGTTTTGTGTCGTAATGAGTGAGAAAGTATCTATTTTTAAGCAGGGGGAATTGGAATCGAACTAGCAGTACCCAATACCTACCTCATTTCTTGCTCCCCACTCTGAAGTACGGGGGCAGGAATGTCAGAATAATCTGTGAACACTTGGTGTGCCCACAGGTATCTTTACTAGACGATAGAGGGTCTAGACGGAAACATTAGGAAAATGTTTACAGAGCATTTACATGCCGGTGCATACAATGACGTCACGGTAGAAAGGTAGGTAGTCACTACGTTTCTGCTCAGGCTAAATTATCAGTACTAGCAATTAAAAATGAGTATGGAAAAAAGTAAGATAAAAATGGCGATTGTCACAGGAAGTATGGCAATCGTCGGGCTTGCAGTTGGTGTAGCGGGAATAGCGAGCGCACAGACATCCTCGACTACTTCTCCGGTAGTACCGATAGCAACTATCGCCACGACCAGTGGGGTGGACACTCCCGAAGCGGGAGACGTTGCGGACGTACCGGGTGTTGCAGAGAAGACGCACGGCCACGCTCCTTTGGGCGGCGACGGCGTGGTTACCAGTATTACTGGCACCACGATCGTTGTGGGTGAAGAGTCTGACGAAGGCGGAGCTTCGTACACGATTGACGCCAGTAAGGCGACGGTGACAAATAATGGCGCCGCTGCGACACTCGCAGACGTGAAAGTGGGTGAGAAAATATTCGTTCAAGGAACGACAAGCGGCACAAATGTAGTTGCGACCTCAATCTCTGTTGGCGGCCCCGGCGGTCACAAGGAAGAGGCGAACGATGTTGACAGCACTACCGGACAGTAAAAGCAAAATTCCGTGCACGCTCAAGCCCCCTCGCGCGAGGGGGCTTGTTTGAATCGTTCTTTACAATAAATTAACTTTCATCCAGTATGCTAGCCTCAACCCATGAGAATCCTCGTAATTGAAGATAACCAGAAATTGGCTGACTCCCTGACTCGCGGTTTACGCCAAGAGGGTTATGCGGCAGACTACCTTATGAATGGTCTTGATGGCGAAAAGAGAATGACTATGTCGCATGGCGACTACGATGTTCTGATTCTTGACCTGGCCCTTCCGGGGAAGAGTGGGATGGATATTTGTGCGTCACTTCGAGAACGGGGAATTATGACCCCCATCATCATGCTTACTGCCCGCGATACGGTGCAAGATAAAATTACTGGACTCGATAATGGAGCTGACGATTACCTAGTGAAGCCGTTCTCTTTTGAAGAGCTTTTGTCCCGTGTTCGTGCGGTTTCTCGTCGCCCGCATACGGTACTTTCGCCCGACCTTAAAGTTGGCGATCTAGTGCTCAAGTCTCCTACTCAAGAAGTGTTTCAAGGTGATAAAAAGCTGGCTTTAACTCTCAAAGAGTTTCGCATGCTTGAGTTCTTTATGAGAAAGCCCAATGAAGTGGTTAACCGCCAACAGTTAGTTGATAACCTTTGGGATTTCCAATTCAATCCATTAAGTCGAGTAATGGACGTGCATATTAATAACTTACGGAATAAGCTAGGCAAACATGGCACTACACTTGAAACAATCCGAGGCATTGGCTACCGCCTCCGAGCATAAAGTCTTCCGATGGGCGCGTCTTAAGCTCACCGGTGTGTATGTCCTTATACTTGGGATTATTCTCATTGTGTTCAGCACTATTCTCTATGAGAGCGTTACGAAGAATCTTGAAGACGCAAGCGAAGATACTTTTTCTGGGGTCGAGTCGCATCACCACTTTGTGGAAGACACTCTCGCTTCAGTTAGAAACGAAATTCTACTTATTGACCTCATCATCCTTGTTACGGCAGCGGGGGTTAGCTACGTGCTTGCAGGATACACCCTGAGACCAATCCAGCGATCATTGGTGACGCAACGGCAGTTTTCTGAAAGTGCGTCTCACGAGTTGCGCACACCGCTCGCAGTCATAAAAAACGATATCGAAGTTCTTTTGAGGGACTCCTCTCCGACGAAAGAACGTATCCAACAAACTCTGCGAAGCAATATTGAGGAGATAGATCGAATGTCGAAAATGACTGAAGATCTACTTCTCATCGCGCGATCGGAAAACCATTCAAGCCATGCAATGGAAAAGATTGATATTGCAAAGTTGGTACGAAGCACTTGTGAGCGACTGCGTTCATTGGCGAGAGATAAGTCTATACAGCTCGACGTATCTGCAAAAATACCTGTTTTTATAAAAGGAAGCGAGACGCGATTTGAGCGCGTCATTACGAACCTTTTACAGAACGCAATTGAGCACACTCCAGAAAATGGATCCGTGACGGTTTGTCTCACGCAAGATAGATCTGAAGCACTTGTTACGATAGCCGATACCGGCTCAGGCATTAGCGAAAAAGACCTGCAGCACATTTTCAAACGTTTCTACAAAGGTGAGAGCGCTTCGGGAAGTGGACTAGGTCTTTCGATCGTAAAAGAGTTGGTGACTCAGCATGGTGGTACCGTTGCGATTGTAAGCGAACAGGGAAGCGGTACAATAGTCACTGTTAAACTCCCGGCGGTTTCTTGACGTTCTTTACACAAACTTTACAAATACTAGGGTACTGTTCGCGTGTATCTATATTACTAAATAGTAGCTAGCCTCATTATTCGCATGGCCTTTGCCATGCGAATAATGAGGTAAGCTCGTTAAGATTAACAACGAAGCATGAATCCGACCGTTGCTGAAGCATCAAGCACAAATGTGGCGAACGTATTGAGTAAGGTTCCAGAGATAACTCTGTTCTTTTGGATAATCAAAGTGCTTTGTACGACAGTCGGCGAGACGGCGGCGGACTTCTTGAACGTTAACTTAAATCTTGGTCTCACCGTCACTTCGGTTATCATGGGTGCCCTCTTCCTTGTCGCCCTCTTTGTTCAATTCAAGACCAAAAAATACATCCCAGTTATTTACTGGCTGACCGTGATGCTCATCAGCGTTTTTGGCACGCTCGTCACGGATAACTTGAGTGACAATCTTCACGTTCCACTCGAGTACAGCACAATCTTCTTTACTATCGTACTGGCCATAACCTTCGCTGTTTGGTACGCGAAAGAGAAGACACTCTCTATCCATTCAATATTCACGCCAAAACGTGAAGCGTTCTACTGGCTCGCGATTCTTTTCACGTTCGCGCTGGGTACTGCCTCAGGCGATCTTATGGCCGAGGGTCTAGGGCTTGGATATCTGACGACTGGCATCATAATCGCCATAGTCATTGCGCTCTTCGCAGTCGGCTGGCGTCTTGGACTGAATGCCATTCTTTCGTTCTGGTTCATCTATATCATGACGCGTCCGTTGGGGGCTTCTATCGGCGATCTGCTTACACAGCCTCATGAAAACGGCGGCTTGGGCTGGGGCCCAACTACCACGACTATCGTATTTGTTGCCGGTATCATCTTTACCGTTACCTATTTGGCATTGAGCCATAAAGACCAAGTAAAGGACCCTGTCGCTGAAGAACGAGAGGATGGCGAAAAAGCGAAGCATGCATTCTGGCAGCTCGTTGTTGTGGTCGCTCTTCTCCTTGCGGTATCAATTGGCGGCTACTTCTGGCGACATCAGCAGTTGCAACAGGAAGCAGCCACGCCGACTCCCTCGAGTACAGGCGCCACTCAAACTGGCCCGCTCGGCGATCTGTCGAATTTCACCAGCCTCTCTCAATCTACCCTCGATGCAGTGATTGCTGGAGATTGGGGAACGGCGAATACTCACGTAAACGCTATTGAATTTGCGTGGGACAACGCGCAGGCGCGTCTTAAGCCGATGAACGGAGCTAAGTGGGCTCAGATAGACAATGATCTAGACAAGGTCTTCCGAGAAATACGATCCGTCAATCCGAATAAACAAACGGCTGAGACAGCACTTCAAACACTGCTCACAGATTTGAAGGGTTCCTAAGATGACTGGGAGGCGCTCCATCTAAAAACTTCCACACCGTACCCAATGGAACTCATATTACTGCCTCGCCTCAGACGGGGAACGGCGAATTATAGAGAGGCGGTGGCGCTCGCGCGAGCGCTCGTCAGAGAGCGGCTGCAGCATTTTAACCAGGTCTACGGATATCAGATCGGGAAGGTAGCGATCCGTAAACAGAGGACGCGGTGGGGTAGCTGCTCGAAGCAGGGGAATCTGAACTTCAATTACCGCATCATCCATCTACCAGAGTCTGAGCGCGACTATGTCATCGCCCACGAGCTCTGTCATATCGGAGAGTTCAATCACTCAAAGGCGTTTTGGGATCTCCTCGCGCG
Source organism: Candidatus Parcubacteria bacterium (assembly GCA_046051155.1). Lineage (GTDB taxonomy): Bacteria > Patescibacteriota > Minisyncoccia > Phycocordibacterales > Phycocordibacteraceae > C7867-001. The sequence continues at coordinate 10,579 of JBJOOS010000002.1, read as the reverse complement.
CGCCATTCCTGACTGGAAGGCGCGTCGTGCCGCGCTACGCCGTTATCGGTTCTAAGGCTTTTTATGCTATATTTCCGAGTATGAATTTGAGTCACATACACGCCCCAGCCGCCCTCAGCAGCGCGTCGTATTATCGCCCATTTGGTGGGCTCGCTTCCTATTGACGTACCAATAGACTCTAAGCAAAAAGCCCACCCGTACGAGGTGGGCTTTTTCATATCAACTTAAAAACACAAACATGAAACCAACAAAGATAGACATCTCACATCTCAAACTCGATCATCCGGGCGCGACAGACGCTGTATACAGAAAGCGGCGGAAAGTCATAGCTAAAAAGGCTGAGCGATTCCTCAAGGTGGGCGGAACGATTCCTCGGGTTCGCTACACAAAAATAGAAAACAGTACATGGCAGACTATTCTGGCCGGGCTACAACCGCTGCATAAGAAACATGCGGCGCAGGCGTACGTGGACGGAAAAAAGAAAATAAAACTACCCAAGAATCATGTGCCGCAGCTCGACGAGTTGAGTCGGCGGTTGAAAAGCATTAACAACTTCGCCATTGAGCCTATCGGGGGTCTCGTCGATACGAGGTTGTTCTTGGGTAAGTTCAGCAGGCGGACGATGCTCTCGACGCAGTACATACGGCACCACTCGCGCCCCGACTACACTCCTGAGCCGGACATCGTGCACGAATGCGTAGGGCACCTACCGATGTTTACGCATCCAGACTTCTCCGTCTTCTCCGAGCGGATTGGAGTAGCTGCGCTACGCGCAAATGAAAGGCAGTTGAAGCAGATCGAACGCTTGTACTGGTTCACCATGGAGTTCGGACTTATTCGCGAAAGGGGTGTGGTGAAGGCGTACGGCGCCGGACTCCTGTCTTCCTTCGGCGAGCTCCCGCACGCGTTCTCCGATGCGGTCGTTCGGAAGGAGTTCAGCATCCGCGAAGTAGTTCGTACTCCGTATTCCTACACTAATATGCAGCCGCTACTGTTCGTGATACCCAGCTTCCGCGTACTAAAGACCGAGACGGAGAAGTTCCTAAAGTCTGAAGGGCTCTAGCCGTAGGGCGTGGATACAAGCTATAGTGAGATCACTATGGCAGTCGAGATTATCTTTGAAGCGCACGGGACCACCTATGACAACGAAGCGCACCTCGCGTCGGGACACAACGATATCGAGCTCTCGCCGCTCGGTATCGAGCAGTCAGGGGAGATGAGAAAGCGGCACGAAGGAGAACACTTCGACGCCATCTTCTGCTCCGACTTACAACGCTCGTATAAATCTGCTGAGCTAGGCTTCGGCACCACGTTTCCAATTATCCGAGACGCTCGTCTGCGTGAGTGTGACTACGGCGACCTCACGCAACACCCGAAAAAGGAAGTGGACGCGCAGAAGGTGAGTCGCATCAGCGAGCCGTTCCCGGGCGGGGAGAGTTACGAGCAGACTTCTGCGCGGATGAAGGAGTTTCTTCAGGATCTACTTCGCGACTACAACGGTAAACGAGTGATGATAATCGGACACCGCGCGACACAGTACGGACTCGAACATTGGATAACGGGCTTGCCGCTCGACGAGGTAATCACGGCGCCATGGAAGTGGCAGCCGGGGTGGCGGTACGTATTGGAGCATGTCCAAGCCTAGCGATCTTGCTACAATAGTCACATGAAAGGCCGCGCATTAACCATAAAATAGATGGCCACTTACCAGCAATACCAAGAATATAAGAAGCCCTCGTGGGCACCACCGTCGTGGCTCTTTGGTCCGGTGTGGACCGTGCTCTACATCGGCATTGCCGTGTCGTTTGGCACGGTTGGGTACGAGTACTATAAGGGCGTTATACCACTCAGCGTGGCCCTGCCATTCGCACTGAATTTGATTGCCAATCTTATGTTCACTCCAATTCAATTTGGACTACGCAGCTTTGCACTCGCCGCGCTCGATATACTCGTCGTCCTCGCGACGCTCGTATGGGCGCTTCTAGTGATTTATCCAGTAGCGCCTTGGGTAACGTACCTGAATCTCCCGTACCTCGCGTGGGTATCGTTTGCGACGGTCTTACAGCTAACCGTCACGGCCATGAACAGGGGAGGAAAGAAGATTCTCTCAGAGTAGATCAGCGACCGTCTCGCACATAGGCGATCATCGTTCCTGCGTCGGATACCTCAAATGGATCCTTGGGATAATTATCGCTAAATCCCGGCTCGACAAACATTTTCTTAATAACGCCATCGTCGACGAGCATCGAGTAGCGCCAACTGCGCTCGCCGAAGCCGAGATTCTCCTTCTTCACGAGCATGCCAATGCCTCGCGTAAATGAAGCGTTGCCGTCGGGGAGCATCTTCACCTTTTTGAGATGGAGCATCTGCGCCCACTGATTCATTACGAACGAATCGTTTACCGAGAGGCAGTAGACCTCGTCGACGCCAAGCTTTTTGAGCTCATCATAGTCTGCCTCGTACCCGGGAGCGTGAGTGCTCGAACAGGTCGGGGTGAAGGCGCCCGGGAGTGCGAAGACGACCACTTTTTTCCCGCTAAATATATCTCGAGACGACAGTTCGCCCCAGCTGGCTGAAGCATCTCCGCAGACGAACCCTTCGCTCGGGCGAACCTTGAAAACGACTTCGGGGACAGACATGCCTTCTTTCAGGTGGGTGGACATAGGGTAAGAGTTAAGTAGTGGCTTGAGTATAGCAAACAGCTTTTCCACTCCGCAATGTTTGCTACACTCTGCGTATGAATTCAGACGAGACCAAAAGCGCTGCGCCCATGTACCAAGAGACGCTCACGTTTCTCAGGCGGCATGACGAAGACGAGAGCGTCTCGACATACTTCTTCACTCCCATGCACCCGGTACCGTTTGTGGCCGGGTACTATACCCATCTTCGGTTATTGAATATGCCGGCAGGTCGGGGGAGCGTGCGCGAGCTCTCCTTCGCTTCTGCACCGGGCGAGCCTGAGGTCAGGTTCGGCGTCGACGGACGCTCGGGGAGCGACTTCCAGAAAGCGCTTAAGGCACTGGTACGGGGCGACACGGTAGAAATATTTAAAATGCGCGGACACATGACGTGGCCGCCACCTGTTGATGATGTGGTCATGATCGCTGGCGGCGTTGGTGTGACTCCGTTTCGCTCCATGCTCGTCGATGCTCGAGCAAGAGGTCTCGCGATACGCACAACGCTCGTGCAGGTCTCGAGCGACTCGTTTCTCTACGCTGACGAATTGAGACGCCTCGCACACGAGCATCTCACTATCGGTCGTTCGCTCATTGCCGACACTCTCACTCACCTGGTGGCAGAGCGACCAGGCGCTCACTACTACCTCGCAGGTTCAAGCGGCTTTGTGACGACCATCGCACAAGAGCTCTCTAAGAAGGGGATCACCCGAATCGAGAGCGACGAGTTCAAGGGGCTCGAGTCGGACTAGTGCGGCGCGGCAGGTGCGACGACGTTTTCTGGAGTGCCCGCTTCAAACTTCTGGATATTGGTGATGGTGGTGTCGAGTATGCGCTCCACTGCCTCTTGGGTGTTGAATGCGAGGTGCGGAGTTACGATGACGCGCGGGTGGTTGATAAGGTAGTGTTCGGCGAGCACTGTTTTAAGCTCCGCTTCGTTTGGGTGGGGGGCGGTGAGAAGTTTCGTTTCGTCTGCCAGGTCGCCCTCCTCCTCAAGTACGTCGAGCGCGGCTCCTGCGAGTATGCCGCTCTTGAGTGCGTCAACAATTGCTTCAGTCTCGACGATAGCGCCGCGCGCAGTGTTGATGAGATAGGAGCCTTTCTTAAACGACATGATGTTCTCCTTATTTATCAGGTGGTGCGTATGTGCGTTGTAGGGCACATGCACGGTCACGATGTCGGAGTTGGCGAGGAGCTCGGGCATGGTTGCATAGGTGAAGTTTTCAGTCTTCGCTCGCTCCGGGTCCTGCTTCACTTCAAACCCGAGCACTTTCATGCCGAAACCATTCGCCATCTTAATGACGTGCATGCCGATGTGGCCGCAGCCGACAACGCCGAGCGTCTTACCAGCGAGGTCGAACCCGCGCAAGTCCTTAGGAGAGAATACGCCGCTACGTACGCGCTCGTCGGCGTCGATGACGCGGCGCGAGAGCGCGAGCAGGAGTGCGAATGCAAATTCGGCAACGGTGTTCTCGCCGTAGAACGGCACACTGACGACGGTAATGCCGCGCGCTTGTGCCGCGGCGAGGTCGATGTGGTCGAAGCCGGTCGAGCGGGTCGCGATGAGCTTCAGGGCAGGGAAGCGCTGCATCTCGGCATCGCCAATCTTAGACTCCATAAACACACACAGCGCGGTCGCCTCGAGGTCAATCAGGTCGGGAAACGCGGAGAAGGGTCCGTTATGAAATGTGATCTCGTCTTGTGGTAACTTCTCACGTACGTGCGCCTCCTCCCATGCTTCGCCAGAAAAATAATGGATTTTCATAGTGCTATTCTACACTACCGCTATGCCTTAAGTGCAATGACCAGGTCGGCCACGTTTGACGGCATGAGTCCGGTCACAAGTGCGTCGCTCGTACCAGTAAAAAAGAGATACGAGTCATGAGCCTCGAGGTGCTCGCGTATATCGAGGCTCTTCTCAGCCGCGTGAGTGCGAGAAAGCTCATCACTGATGGCACCTGCGTGGTCGGTATTGTCGTGGCCATCAGATGCGAAGGGGAGAATAAGTTCGCCACTGCGGACTTCTTCAAGGGTTGCGAGTGCCATCTCCTGGTTGCGGCCGCCCTTGCCGGGGCTTGCGCCAAGGGTCACCGTACTCTCGCCCGCATAGAGCAGTGCCGACTTACTCGGACTCTCGTGGAGAGTCGCGGAGATGGAGCGACCAATGACACCCGCTTCTCCAGAGAAGCGGGTGTCGGCGATGCGCGCGGCGTAGCCGCGCGCAAGTGCCTCGCCAAGCATTGCGGAGAGCGCATCTCTGCTCGCGAGTAGAAGCGAGTTGCTCACACGGGCAAAGTACTTCTCGTCCTTTTCTGTCTCGAGAAATGTGACCCTCGACGTATCGATACCATATTTGGCGAGCGCTGCTTTCGCATCGGCAACGGTAGAGGTGTCACGGATAGTCGGCCCTGAGGCTATTGAAGCGAGGTCGTCTCCGGGCACGTCAGAAACAGCGAGCGAGACCACCTCGGCAGGGTAGGCCGCTACGGCGAGCGCACCGCCACGCGCTTTTGAGATATGTTTGCGCACGGTATTGAGCTCTTGTATCGGGGCGCCACTGCCGGTGAGCTTCTTGAAGAGATCGCTCTCATCGATGGAAGTCATCGGCATCTCTGGTAGCGAGAGTAGGGCAGAACCGCCTCCCGAGATGAGCATGATAACGAGATCACTCTCGCTTCGACCTGAGAGGAACTCGAGAACGCGCGCGCTCGCGCGCGCGTTTGCCTCGCTTGGGAGCGGGTGCGTACCGACGTAGAGCTCCAGCTTTGAGGCGTCACTGTAGGTACCGGCAGACACATCAAGCATGATCCCTGCGGTGAGCGACCCGCCGAGTAGCTGTTCAAGCAGGAGGCCTGCACGCACGGCGCACTTACCAATTCCGACGAAATACACGTTGCGGCCAGTGAGCGGGTATGCGCGGTCGACGATGTGCAGCTGTCCGTCTTCGACGCGAATCTTTCTTCGGATAACGTTCTCGGCATCGATTGCCGCGTAGGCCGCCTCTGCAATCGAGAGAGCGTCCTTGCGCAAGTCGCTTTGGCCAAGTGCGGAGCTATTTTGTATGACAGTCATTCACCCCAGTATACCCGACCGGGAAACGCGAAAGCCGCGGCAGTGGCCGCGGCTTTCATGCGCCACCCTGTCTCTAGAAGCCGAAGAGGTGAGAGAAGAACAATCCGACCGCCGCGCCAAAGTTGCGTGGCTGGCCCTGGTTCTCGTTAGTACCGTTTTGTGTACCGCTCTCTTGGTCGGGGAGCGCGGGGCGAGCTCCCTGGTCGACCACGATGGAGGCAGTGACCGCGGTACCGTTAAACGTCCCTTGGACAACGACGCTGTCACCCACAACGACGTCTGAGACCGTCGCGCTCGTGACACCGTGCTTAGAGATTTTTGCACTGGTGACATCGACCGTGTAGGTGACGCCGCCCTTGTTCGTTATCGTCACCGTATTGCCGCTTACTGAAGCCACGTTACCGCCGATGACCGGCATACCGTTTCCAAACGGCAAGTCCGTCCCGCCTCGTGGCGTGCTTGAGCCCATGTGGAACTTCTTGTCGTCCATTCCGCTACCCATTCCTGGACGACCGCCGAAGACGCCGTCGCGGATCGTGGTCGCGGTCACAGTGGTACCGCTGACCGTGCCTGCGACGAACACCATGTCACCCGTAGCGACGCTCGAAAGAGTCGAGGTGGCGTTGTTCTTGTAGACGGTCGCGTTGGTTGCGTCGACGGTATACGTTGTTGTGCTCACGGTGTGGTTACCATCGCCCGCTCCCATCATTGGCATTCGAGAGTTTACCGTAAGGGTGTTACCGCTGATTGATGCGACGACGCCCGCAATCCCAGGTCGCGCAATGCCGGACCAAGTGCTTGTGGCGTGGCCGGTGCGCATCATGAGCCCTTTCGTCGGGCCGTGACCCTCTCCGCCCCAAGGACCCTGCTGACCCTGCTCAGCCGCAAGGGCAGTGCTGGCCATAAGCAGAGAGCCGAGAATTAACGATCCAGAAACGATGTATCTTACTCTTTTCATAGGTGCAATAAGTTAAGGTTATGTAGGAGAATACGTAGTGCAGTATAGCGCTTGTACTCCTCAGTTACTAATACGTGTCGCGGCGGCCGGTCTTTCATTTTAATAGGTCGCGAAACAAAAACCAAAGTAATAGGGTATTATGGTATGTACTAACCATAAATTGAGAACAGTATGAAGAAAGCTCTAGCTGCAGTCGTAATCGTCGGCCTTTCGGCCGTTTACATTTTTTCACGTATGTCGGGTACGGCTTCGACGGCCGCACCAGTCACCACGACTAGCCCGACGACCACGACATCCGACGTACCGACTACTCCAGTGCCAACTCCGACGCCGGTAGCGACCACCCCAGCTCCCACCGCGACTCCGGCGAAGACTGGGTATAAAGACGGCGTATACACGGGCCAAGTTGCTGATGCGTCGTACGGTTTGATGCAGGTTAAGGCGACGATCTCAAGCGGCCGTCTCACCGACGTAACGTTCTTGCAGTATCCAAATCACGGCGGTCATACTCAAGAGATCAGCGATCAGGCCATGCCGATTCTTGCCCAAGAGGCGATCAAGAATCAGAGCGCAAATGTAGATGCCGTTACGGGAGCAACTCAGACTGTTGAAGCGTTTGAACAGTCACTTAGTAGCGCGCTCGCACAAGCCAAGGCCTAACATGAGAGAGGCGCGCCCCGTCATGGGCATGCCCATCGAAGTCGAAATCATCGGTGCCGATGTGCAAAAGACGCTTGATGATGTGTTCGCGTATCTCGTTTCCATCGACGAGCGCTTCAGTACGTACAAGGAGCAGAGCGAAATATCTCGCATAAATCGGGGAGAGATTAAGGAGTCTGACCTGAGCGAGGAGATGAGAGACGTCTTCGCGCTTGCCGATAAAACAAAAAAGGAGACCACTGGGTACTTCGATATGCATCGCCCAGACGGACGTATCGATCCCTCGGGCATCGTGAAGGGCTGGGCGATATATCACGTCGCAGAGCGTATCCATCGCGCGGGGTATGAGAACTACTTTGTAAACGCGGGGGGTGACATCGCGACGGGCGGCTCAAACGCCGAAGGGGGCGAGTGGAGTGTGGGTATCAGAAATCCATTCAACACAAACGAAATTGTAAAAGTGATCTATCCGCGCGGAAAGGGGGTCGCGACCTCGGGATCGTATGTTCGCGGTGCGCACATCTACAACCCGCTTTCGCCTGCGGACACGCTCGAAGAAGTGGTGAGCATTACGGTGATTGGCCCCGACGTGCTCGAGGCCGACCGCTTCGCGACGGCCGCGTTTGCGATGGGGAAGGGTGGGATTATGTTTGTTGAACAAATGCCGGGGCTTGAGGGGTATATGATAGACAAATCAGGAGTCGCGACGTTCACGAGCGGTTTCTCTTCTTACACACAACCATGATTACCGCAGTAAAATCATTCATCGATCGCACCACGATGTATCGGCTGGTGCTCTATTACCTATTGGTACTGATCGTCGCGGCTATCGGGTTCAGCTCTTTCGGCATGTTGCCAGTCATGCCGCTCGACATCCTCTGGTCGGCGGTTGTGCTCACGAGCGCCGCCTGGCTCGCGAACGAGTCTCTCGCCTGGGCGTTTGACGCAGTGACGAATGTCGAGTCGGTGTTTATAACGCCGCTCATTTTACTGCTCATTCTGCCGCCAGCGGCGTTCTCAGATTTGTCGGGTTCGCTCGCCCTTGCCGTGATAGGCGTATGGGCGATGGCATCGAAGTATCTGCTCGCGATAGGGAAGAAGCACCTCTTCAACCCTGCGGCACTCGCGGTGGCGCTATCGGCATCGCTCCTCGGTGTGTATGCGAGCTGGTGGGTCGCGGGGAATACTAAACTCATCGCGTTTGTCCTCATCGGCGGCGTAATGATCGCGCATAAGTTACGCAAGTTTGACCTCATCTTTGCTTTCGTCCTGGCGGCAGTCGGTACGACTCTCTTTTCTGCTCTCGATCCACTTGTTGGCGTTGAGAAGCTGTTTATACACACGTCGCTGCTCTTCTTCGCGTTTGTCATGCTTACTGAGCCGCTCACGATGCCGCCGACGCGCATGTCTCGCGTCGCGTACGGAGCTCTCGTCGGCGTGCTCTTCGTCCCCGCGACGCATATCGGCAGCTTCTCCTTCACGCCTGAGCTCGCGCTTCTTGTGGGCAACCTCTTCGCCTATATCGTGAGTCCAAAGGGTCGCTATATGCTCACGTTTGTGGAGCGCCGCCCGCTTGCCACTGGCATCTACGAGTACGTCTTCAAGAGCGATCGCAAACTCGACTTTAAGCCGGGGCAATACCTCGAGTGGACCTTGAGCGAGACGTCGTTCGATAGCCGCGGTAATCGTCGCTACTTCACCATCGCCTCTGCGCCTGAGAACGACTTCGTCGCGCTCGGAGTGCGCTTCTACGATAAGCCGAGCGCGTTTAAGCAGGCACTCGCGGCGCTCCCAGCCGGCGCGAAGATCTCGGTCGCTTCGCTCTCTGGCGACTTCACGATGCCCAAGGACACGAAAAAGAAGTTAGCGTTTCTCGCGGGCGGCATCGGTGTCACACCGTTTGCGAGCATGGCGCGCCACGTGACCGCGACAGGGGAGACGCGTGACGCGGTTTTGCTCTACTCGAGCAAAACCGCGGCCGAGGTCGCGTATCAGGACGTGTTCGCGCAAGCGGCACCTACCGGATTCCGCACGGTCTACGTTCTCTCTGACGAGGCCTCGGCAGTCCAGGGCGTGTATCACGGATTCATAAACGCTGACCTCATCAAGAAGGAGGTGCCCGACTACACTGAGCGCACGTTTTATATCTCTGGCCCGCCGGGCATGGTAAACGCGATGAAGCAGACCCTTCTCACCATGGGTGTCTCTCGTCTCAATATTAAGACTGACTTCTTCCCGGGACTTGCCTAAGCTCATTGTCTCTACAGTGCACCTTTGATACTGTTGCTGTTATCTGCTGGCGTAGCTCAGGTAGTTAGAGCATGGGATTCATAAACCCAAGGTCGAAGGTGCAAGTCCTTCCGCCAGCACCAATAGGGTCGGGCAGGACATTTTTAGGAGATTTTGGTAGGATGGGGAAACGCTTGCGGTGGTAAGCCTGAAGACAGGCTTTCTCCCAGCGCGTTCGGCGAAACAGTGCCTGCGGCACCGGCCTGCTCGAAATTGGAGAATCGCATAGCTGCGACTCCCCAATTTCTCGCATCCCGCGCTCCGCGTCTGTTTGCCTCACTTTGCGGGAGTAGCTCAACTGGTTAGAGCGCTGCCCTGTCACGGCAGAGGTTGCGGGTTCGAGTCCCGTCTCTCGCGCAGAAAGAAAGGCCCTTCGGGGCTTTTCTTGCGTTTGGGGTAGTTGACGGAAGACGTAACGTCGTATATACTTCACCTATCTAACTATTAGATAGCATAATGAATACTACCCACAGTTTGTCGGAGCTGCTCCTTGCATTGCGCAGACAAATAAACGAAAACGTCAAAGAGAACCGGCTGAAACACGAGCTCACGGTCACTCAGCTGGAGGCACTATGGCTCATTCAGTCTGCAGGGAAGAGCACTATGGAGAGTATCGCCACGCATCTCGGCATCAAAGCTCCTTCAGTCACCGCGCTCGTGGATAAACTTGAAAAGTCTCGCTACGTCACGCGGACGAGAGACAAGATTGACCGGCGCGTGACCTACGTCACTCTCGCCGAGAAGACTAAGCGTCAGCTCGTCGCCCTCAACAAAGAAAAAGAAGCCTTCTTTATCAAATTGCTTGCAAAGATTCCTACCAAAGACCGTAAAGAATTCGAACGCATCCTCTCACTTCTCGTCACCAAAACCATATGAAACAAACCATCAACCAACTCATACATAAGCCAAAGATAGTGATCCCCGC
>JBJOOS010000001.1:0-32732 GCA_046051155.1 Candidatus Parcubacteria bacterium | reverse complement strand
CGCAGAGGGGAACTACATCCTGCGCATGCCCGACGACCAGATAGACCACGCGCTTGAGCTGGCCGAGCGCGCACACGGCATCGTGATTCTCGACATACAGGTGGGGAAGAGTACGGTCGAGCGCGAGATCCCTCTGCTCGAGAAGTACCTGCGCATGCCGCAGGTGCACCTCGCTATTGACCCTGAGTTCTCGATGAAGTTTGGCGACGCTCCCGGCCGCGTCATCGGCACGATGGACGCGACCGACGTCAACTACTCCGCGAGCTATCTCGCCGGACTCGTGCAGAAGTATCACCTTCCGCCGAAGCTGCTCGTCGTCCACCGCTTTACACAAGATATGGTGACCAATTATAAACAGATATTGCCTCTGCCGGAGGTGCAGATCGTGATGGACATGGACGGCTTCGGCTCCAAGGCGAAGAAGTACGGTACCTACAGTAGAGTAATCGTACCTGAGCCGGTGCAGTTTACCGGCATCAAACTTTTCTATAAAAATGACGTGCGTCCACCCGCCGACGGGATGCTCTCTCCCGCAGAAGTGCTGAAGATGATTCCTACGCCGAGCTATATTCAGTATCAGTAAGCGATGAAATAAAAAGAGCCCCCGCAGGCAGGGCTCAAGTTCGCGCTTCTCTCTGGCGTTTAACACCTCTATGGGTACGCCATTCAGCGCGGCCGGTGACTCAGTGGCTCCACAACGTCTTACGCCAGGCGACAATGATAACGAATTCGCGACCGCCGACCGGATTCCCAGAAATGTCTCGAGGCTTCGTGGTCGGGTCGTTGTTGCGCTGGCCGAGCAACAAGAGCGCGGTGTTGTTGTTCGAGAGGTTCAGTTTCCCGCCAATGATCGCGCGCGCGTCGGGCAGAAACGACTTCTCGGTTCCGATGCCGAATCGATCGACGAGGCGGAGTGTCTGCGTCCTACTGTCCCAGCGTCCGCCGAGACTGTTGTCGAGCATTCCGGTGAGGGTCAGCTTCGGTTGGGTCGTGAAGGTCAGCGTCCAGGTTGCCTGGAAGGGGCTGTTTGCGTCGGCGGCGTGCGCTACCGGAGCGAACAAAGAGAGCAGTATCAAAGACCATAATGCCTTCATCTCCGCCTCCTGTAGCGGTTGGTGGAAGATCCACCTATAAGAGTAGCACCTTCTGGTGGCGGTAAGGAGGGGTGTGGTATTATCCTCGGATATGGAAACCAAAACAAATGACAAGTTCATGCCGATAGCGCTGTTCGCCGGTTTGGCCCTTATTGCCGGCGCCGTTTTCTATAATGGTCAGCATCCTGTAGCGGGTGCTCAGGTCGCAGCGGGTCAACAGCCCCAGGCGCCGAAGGTAAATATTAAGGACGTTAAGACTGATGGCGAGCCATTCATCGGCCAGGCAAATGCGCCAGTCACTATCGCTTTCTGGAGCGACTTCCAGTGTCCGTACTGTAAAGCGTTTGAGACTGGCGGTGTTCCACAGATCACGATAGGTGCCGCTATGCCAGACATTCTCAAGAACTATGTGGAGACCGGTAAGGTGAAGATTGTCTTTAAGGATTTCGCATTCCTCGGTAAGGACTCGATCACGGGCGGCGAGTACAGTCGCGCAGTGTGGAAGCTCTATCCCTCACAATACTTCACCTGGCGCACCGCGATGTATAACGCCCAAGACCAAGAGGGCGACAAAGGCTTCGGTAACGCCGCTACCATCGACACGCTTGACGCGACGATTTCTGGCATCGACGCCGCGGCAGTCGCCGCTGACGTGAAGGCGAACGCAAGCACCTACGACGCTATGCTGACTGCGGACAAAGCAGAGGCGGCCAAGCTTGGCGTGAGCGCGACGCCGTCGTTCATCATCGGTACTCAGCTCCTCGCTGGCGCATATCCCTACGCTCAGTTTGAAACGGCGATAACAGCCGTACTCGGTAAGTAGTATGGATCTGAACGACCGGAGTACCAAGGTTCTGCTTGTTATTGTGGTGGTGTTTGTAGGCCTTCTGGTTGTCGGCGCAGTCTACTTCGGCGCCCAGTCGGGTAGCACCACACCCATTTCGACGACGGTTGATGCCTCGAAGGTGAAGACCGATAACGAGCCCTTCATCGGCCAGGCAAACGCGCCGGTCACTATTGTTGAGTGGTCTGATTATCAGTGCCCCGCGTGCAAGCAGTTCGAGCTAACGGCGCTTCCGCAGGTGATGAGTTCTTACATAGACACCGGCAAGGTGAAGCTGGTATTCAAGGATATGGCATTCCTCGGTAAGGACTCGATCACGGGCGGCGAGTACGGTCGCGCGGTGTGGAAGCTCTATCCCGACAAATACTTCACCTGGCGCACCGCGATGTATAACGCCCAAGACCAAGAGGGCGACCAAGGCTTCGGCAACGCCGCTACCATCGACACGCTCGACGCAACGATCTCTGGCATCGACGCCGCGGCAGTCGCCGCTGACGTGAAGGCGAACGCAAGCACCTACGACGCTATGCTGACTGCAGATAAGACTGAAGGGCAGGGGTTAAACGTCCAGTCGACACCCTCCTTTATCATCGGCACTAAGCTGATTGCAGGGTCGTATCCATTTGACACCTTCAAGGCGGCTATTGATCCTTTGGTGAAGTAACAACATTCGGGAGGGTGTATTATCTGGATATGCACATACTCCTCGTTGCATTTGCCGCGTCGGTCGCCACCTTCATAGGTGGAATGTTTGCGATTCGCTTTCGTGATCAGCTCCACCTCATCCTTGGCTTTTCAGCAGGAGCGGTTGCTGGAGTTGCGCTCTTTGATCTCTTACCCGAGGCTATCGAGCTAGGGACCAAGTATCACCAGGCCTCGACCGTGTCGCTCTTCATCGCGCTTGGTCTGTTCGGGTACCTTATTCTCGACCGGCTCATTCTCTTGCATACGCACGACGAAGACGAGGACGTGAGCGTGCCGCGCGGAGCTTTTGGCGCGCTCACGCTCTCGGCGCACAGTTTCGTCGACGGTGTTGCTATTGGCGTAGGCTTCCAGGCGTCGGCGGCAGTTGGGGCGCTCGTGACAGCGGCAGTGCTCACCCACGACTTCTCCGACGGCATCAATACCGTGAACTTGATCCTGCGTAACGGCGGGAGCTGGCGGCACGCGATCCGCTGGCTCTTCATCGACGCGCTCGCGCCGCTCCTTGGCGCCGCGTCGACGCTCTTCTTCAATATTCCCGCGTCATATATGGGGCTCATGCTGGCGCTTTTTGCGGGCTCGTTCCTCTATCTTTCGGCGAGCGATCTTATCCCCGAGAGTCACCATCGTCACCCGCGCGCACTCACTACCATCATGACGCTCCTTGGCGCACTTCTGCTCTACAGCGTTGTGCATCTGGTATAGTTGTTCTATGAAATTTTTCTTGCATTGGATTATTGCGGCGCTCGCCATCTGGGTCGGGGCACAGCTGGTCCCGGGCGTTGCGGTCACGGTAGAAGGGGCGATTATTGCCGCTGTGGTACTCGGCGCGTTTAACCTCTTCATCAAGCCAATTCTCACGGTCCTCACGCTCCCGATTACCATTTTAACGCTCGGGCTCTTCTCGATTGTTATCAACGCTCTCCTCGTGATGCTCGCCTCCACGATCGTCCCTGGCTTTGCCGTGGCAGGCTTCTGGTCGGCAGTCCTCTTCGCGCTCGTGCTCTCAGCGGTCAACTGGGTGTTCCACTTCTGGAGCCACTAACACTATGATTGATCCAGAACTCTTGGCGAAGCTTGATGCGATAGAGGCGAAGGCCGAGAAGGCGTACGTCGCCGCCGAGAAGGTGCGTAAGTATCTCTTCTGGACCGGCGTGGTCACGATCATCCTCTTCGTACTTCCGCTTGTCGGCCTCGCGTTCGCGATCCCCTCATTTATCAGCTCGTACAGCTCGACGATGAACAGTATTGGGTATTAAATCGCGCGTTTGCCGCGCACCACGTTTACAATAATAGGTAGGAAGGAGAGGGCGATAATCACGATTGAAATGGGGGTGATGTAGTGTTCGCTGTTTGGGATAAGGGTACCGAGGAAGAAACCGAGCGAGAGCAGGCCCGCGCCCCAGAGTGTACCGCCGAGCATGTTGTACGAGAGGAAGGTGGCATATTTCATCCCTGCGATACCAGCGAGAATCGGTGCGATGGTGCGTACGATGGGCACGAACCGCGCGAGCACGACGGCGCGGCCACCGTACTTTTTATAGAACGCCTGAGTGCGCTTCAGGTACTCCTGTTTGAAGATGAGCGAGTCCTTGCGATTGAAGAAATTGACTCCCACATTCTTACCAAACCAATAGCCGACCGAGTCGCCGGCGATAGCCGCGACAACAACGAATAAAAGAAGCGGGAAGAAGGCGAGCACGCCGCCCCCAGCAAGTAATCCGGAAGCGAAGAGAAGCGAATCTCCCGGAAAGAAGATGCCGACTAAGAGTCCGCTCTCGGCGAAAACTACGAACGCGATGCCGACATAGCTTCCGGTCTTAATAATGTCTATCGGATTGAGATGCGCACACGCGGTTAAGAAGTTGAGCATTCCCATAGAGTATACTAAAGTAAATGGAATCTGTACCGAAGCTGTCCACGCCTGAAGAAGAGCTCGCGTACTTGCGAGAGCAGGTAATGCGCAAGGAGGCAGAGCTCGCGGGGTCTGACCACTCGCGACCAGAAATAATCTCAGAGACGATTCACGAGCACCACGAAGCGCCAGCCACCGTTCTCGCTAAAAAATATCGTGTCGATGAAGCGGCGGCAGGCGACACTGCCTCGCGTTTACTCACTGAGCTGCGCCTTGGCGGGAGTGAAGACGTGATACGGAGCCTGAAGAGCGCGATGGAAGAGAAGGGGATTAAACACGTGCTTTCAGTAGTCGAGAAAATGCAGGATCCGTATATCGCAGACGACTTCCATCGCTACCTCGTGCGGCACATCGCGGCTGGCCTGCCGGTGTCGGGCCTCGACGAGAAGACTCCTCGCTTCCAAGCGCTCCACATGACGCTCTACGAAGTTGCGCTTCCTGAGTATAAAAACGCAGATACGGGCGCGCGCGAGAAGCCGCTGAAGGAGCTGGTATCGAGCATGGAACAGCTCTACGCGGGCCTCCTCTCGGTTGAGCAGGCGGTGCCAGGCGAGCCGCACTACTTCGCGCTTGAGCTCGCGATACCGGCCGACAGTTCAGAGTTACAGTTCTATGCGGCGGTGCCGAACACGAAGCGCAACCTCTTCGAGAAGCAATTGCTCGCCGTCTTTCCCGAAGCGCACCTCGTGCCTCAGGAGAACGATTACAACATCTTCGTCTCTGGCGGGAAGTCGCTCGCCGCGACCGCTCACTTCGCCGAGCACGCCGCGCTTCCGCTCAAGGACTATACCGACTTCGACTACGATCCGATAAATGCGATTATTAATGCGTTTTCCAAAATAGAGCACGAGGGAGAGGGCGCGGCCCTTCAGATTATCATCGAGCCGCGCGCCGAGCGGCACGTGAAGCACTACCGTAAGATTCTCCAGGCACTGCGCAAAGGCGAGAAGCGTCACGTAGCCTTCTCGACGCCTGAGACCGCGCTTGGCGAGATCGCACGCGACTTCGGCCGCACACTCTTCACGAGTAAGCCCAAGGACGAGGAGAAGGCGAAGGAGGCCGAGACGCGCCAGATAGAAGAGAATAAGACGCACGTGGAACAGGTCGAGAAGAAGGTCGCGACACCGATCGTCGGCGCGACGATCCGCCTCGTCGCTTCCTCTAAGAACGAGCAGAAGGCAGAGCAAGTACTCGGCGAACTCGAGGCGGCGTTTAATCAGTTCACCAACACGCAGGGCAACCGGATTAAGTTCGTGCGCGCGCACGGCGGCGACGAACGCGACCTCTTCGAAGACTTCTCGTTCCGTCTGCCAGACGCGACTGCGATGCCGCTCTCGCTCCGCGAGCTCACAACGATGTACCACTTCCCGCCGTCTGGCATCGAGAGTTCCCCGCACCTGAAGCAGGCACGCTTCACCCACGCGCCCGCGCCGCTCACTCTGCCGAAGGATGGGCTCATGCTAGGGACGAACACCTATCGCAATGTGCAGACGGAGGTGCGGATGGAGATGGAGGATCGCCTCCGTCATTTCTATATCATCGGTCAGACTGGTACCGGTAAGTCGGGGCTCCTGACGGCGTCTATTATTCAGGATATTAAAAACGGCGAGGGCTGCTGCTTCATCGACCCGCACGGCTCTGACGTGCTGAATGTCCTCGCCGCCGTTCCGCCCGAGCGTTACCAAGACGTTATCTACTTCGACCCAGCGGATCTCTCGCGTCCGTTTGGATTAAATTTCTTGGAATACGATATCTCGCGCCCCGAGCAGAAGACGTTTATCGTAAATGAGCTCTTGATGATATTCCGCCGCCTCTACGGCGACGTGCCCGAGAGCATGGGTCCAGCCTTCGAGCAGTATTTCCGCAATGCGACTCAGCTCGTGATGGAAGATCCGACCAGCGGCTCGACCATACTCGACATCGCGCGCGTTCTCTCAAACACCGAATTCCGCAGGTTGAAGCTGTCTCGCAGCATGAATCCGATTGTGAATCAGTTCTGGACTGACATCGCAACGAAGGCGGGCGGCGACGCGTCGCTCGAAAATATCGTGCCGTATATCACCAACAAGTTTGACGACTTCACCGCAAACGACTTTATCCGTCCGATCGTCGGCCAGCAGGAGTCCTCGTTCAACTTCCGCGAGGTGATGGATAATAAGAAGATTCTCCTCGTGAATCTCTCCAAGGGCCGTCTCGGCGAGAAGAACGCCAACCTGCTCGGTCTTATTCTCGTGGGCAAGCTCTTCATGGCCGCGCTCTCGCGCGCTGACAATCCGCGCGGACAGTTTCCACCCTTCTATCTCTATATCGACGAGTTCCAGAACATCACCACGGACTCGATTCCAGGCATTCTCTCTGAGGCTCGCAAGTACAAGCTCTCGCTCTCGATGGCGCACCAGTTCCTCGCGCAGATAGACGAGAAGACGCGCGATGCCGTCTTCGGCAACGTGGGTAACATGGCTATCTTCCGCGTTGGCGAAGAAGATGCTGAGTTCTTCGAGAAGCAGTTTGCGCCGGTCTTCAAGGCGCTCGATTTCGTGAATCTCGAGTTCAGAAATGCGTATGTGAAGATTCTCACCAAAGGCATACCGCAGAAGCCGTTTGATATGAAGACGGTCGATCTCCCGCCGCTCAATCACGAACAGGTGCAGGACCTAGTGCAACTTTCTTCGCTGACCTACGGGCGCGACCGTGCTACTGTTGAAAATATGATTCGGGAGCGGTATCTCTCGCGCTAGTATGGCTGGGGGTATTAATCGTCCACCGAGAAAACCGCGCGATAAGGATCAGCGGTTCGCTTCTCTGGAGCGTGCGGCAGAAGAAGGTGTCCTCGTTACTTTACCGCCGCGCGGTCCAAATGTGCGGGCTAAGAAAGAGGCAATTAGGATGGCAAAAGAGGAGGGAGTTCGGCACTTTCCCGATGTTCCGCTCACGCAGGAACCAGCGCCAGCTGGTACGGTAGCTCCGTCTGCGTTCTCAGACGAGCATCTTCAGGAATTGCAAGCCATACAGAGGGATATTGAGCGAAGGGATTTGGAGAGAGAGGGGCAAGGGGTTGATGTACCCGCACCGTCGGAGAATAATGGACAATGGGATTGGAAGTCTGAGGGCAAGCTCGAAGACCTTGGGTATTCGAAGGAAGACATCGCCGGAGTATCCCGCGCAGAGGCGGCTGACATTGCCGCGTTCTCTATACCGCGCGTGCATGACGTCGACACGAGCCGCGAAACGAAAATCCGCGAAGAGGTGGAGAAGCATTCGCGACGCGGGCCGAGAATCCCGACGGTGTATCCGCCAGCGAATGAGGACCTAGTAAGCGAGGGTCTCGCTGAACTCCCGTATGCAAAGGAGGAAGAGGAGTGGAAGACTCCTTTTGAATGGAAGAAGAAGCTGAAGGGGCTCGTTGGGCGATTTGCCAGCGGAGCAAAAGAGAAAGCAGGCCAGGTTACAGAAGAATTCCTCGACAACAGTCGTGAAGCCATTGCAGGCGGCTCTGAGGATTTTAAAAAGGCAAAAGGGTATCTCGCCGAACAGAGTCGGCGCATTGGTGAAAAAACGCTTCAGTTGCGCGATGTCGAACTCACGAGAAAGATACAAGCGCTTGGTAAAAACGCGGGAGAAAGCTTACTTAAAGCGGGCGAATGGTACCGGAAGCTCCCGCTCAAATATAAAGTTGCAGTGTCGGGCGCACTCTTTGGAGCGTCACTTGCGACGGGTGGCGCCTCGACTTTGGTGACGCTTCTCAGCGCTGCGAAGCTTGGACAAAGATCCCTCTCGTCTCTCGGTACCTACGCTCTGGTCGAGGGAACCCTGGAGAAACGTCTCGCCAAAAAGGAGGCAGAGAGAGGAACTGCTCGGACGAAATTTGAGAAGTGGAAGAAGCACGGTACTGCAGCCACCGTCGCCTTGGCGATTTTTTCAGGAGTTCCAGGTCTCGCGATTAAAGAGGGGTGGTCGCTCACTGGCTTACATATCCCCGACTCTGCTCCTGAGAGAATATCTGAGTGGCTGAAGCACAACCTCGCGTTTCATCACACTGATGGGCATAACGCGTACGTCCAGGAGAGAGGGCTGCACGCCCCGCCGGCGCACGTGGCTCCTGTGCCGGAGCGAGTTGTCGTGCCACCGGTTGCGCCCCAGACAGCAGAGGCGCCGCCGCCCGCCGCCGCAACCGTACCGAGTGAGGTGTCGGCAGCATCTTCGGCTTCTTCGCCTGCTGAGACGTTGCCCACATCAGAGGGTACACCAGAGGCCGTTCCAAGTGATGCGGTGTCTCCCGCTCCCGACGACGTCCAAGCACCGGTGCCCGCTCCGGAGGGGCAGGCTCCAGAGCCCTCGTATCAGGACGCCGAGGCCGCCTATGACTCAGACAATCCTGATACAGGTCTTGATCAGCAGGTCGGTCATTCCTCGGGGGAGGTAACGACCTCCGTTGCCTCAGAACCAGAAGTTAAGCTCGCCGTAGACAGTCCTGAAATGCCAGACGCGGCGGGTAGTGGACATGTGGTACCAGAGACAACTGTTGAGGCTCCAACGCCGGGCGGACATTGGGAAATCGTGCCGGACGATACCGCGGACGCCACACCCGATACAGGCGCTAGTGTGCACGCCGATGCACCAACTGGTGAGACACCAATCCATGACGCCCCCATTGCTGAGACCGTTCAGCCAGGTAGTACTGAGATGTTTGTGCCAAATAAATTCGGCGTCGTGGTGCCGGAGAAAGAGACTGGCATATACCGTGCGGCGAAACACGTATTTGTCTATGGAGGTTCAGACCCAGAGAAGTATACGAATAAGGCCAAGGAGTATCTTCTCCTCCATCCGAAGGAGACAGTCTATGGGATTGGTGAAGACGCGAAGGGAAGTTACCGCCTTCCGATTCGTCTCGTCAACGGCGAAGCAACGTATCAGCCTAAAGATGCAGTATATGCGCGTGGTCTTCGTCGCGTGTTCTCGTCGTGGTTGAAGGTGTCGGGACCGGGCGACTTCAGTGAGCGGGTCAAGTTGCCTACCGATAAATAACTCATGCTATGATTTCACCTATGCAAGACGAACTAACAGCGGCGATTGCGAGCGACCTCGGGATTACAGACCTTCCTATCGCCGAACAGCAGGAGCTCATCGGGCAGTTTGGCGAAGTGGCGCTTAAGGCGGCGACACTCGCGGTAGTCGGCAAGCTCGCTCCAGAGATGCGTGATGAATTCGCCAGGCTCGCGGGGGGCGGCGACGCGGCAGCGCTTACCGCCTTTCTCAACAAGGAGGTTCCCGCCCACGAACAGCTCGCCAAGGACGCCGTCGCAGAGGAGATTAAACGATTTAAAGCTTTTCAAGGGGCGTAGTATACTGACACCCGTAACCATCACCATATGCAACCAACCCAAACCGGTATCGCAACTGCACTCGCTCTCGTCGTCGTAGTCGTGTTCTTCTTGGCTCCTGGGCTATGGCCCTTCCGTGTAGCGAGCACCACGAACCCGGCCGACCACCAAGCCGCTGTCGACACGAGCGTGAACGCGCAAGTACAGAACGGACTCAGCTCAACTACTAACCCAACTAACACAACAACAACTATGCCTCCCGCTCAAACCGTTAACGCGACCGAATTGTCAGCTAAGGATCTTGTGGTGGGCACCGGTGACACGGCAGTCGCGGGCGACATCGTCACGGTGAATTATGTCGGCTCGCTCACGAACGGCACGGTCTTTGACGCCTCTGCCAATCACGGCACTACTGGCTTCACGTTTCCTCTCGGTGCGGGACAGGTTATCAAGGGCTGGGATGAAGGCGTTGCTGGGATGAAGGTGGGTGGTAAGCGTGTGCTCGTCATCCCACCGTCACTTGGCTACGGTAGTCAGGCCGTTGGGAACGCGATTCCTGCGAACTCGACTCTTCTCTTTGAAGTAGAGCTCTTGAAGGTGCAAAAGGGCGGCAAATAGGCTAATAATAAGGAATGAGTAGCATCTCATTCCAGATAGAAGCACGCGCGCCAGGCAGCGGGGCGGCATCCGCCAATCATAAAGCGCGCGCTGCCGTACTCACGACTCCGCACGGCGTGATTCACACTCCCGCCTTCGTCCCCGTCGGCACAAAAGCCAACGTGAAAGGTATTCTACCCGAGCAGCTCGTAGATCTTGGCGCAGATGTGGTGCTCGCAAATACCTATCACTTGTACCTTCAGCCAGGAGAAAAAATCGTTCAGAAAGGCGGAGGTCTCGGGAAGTTTATGGGCTGGGAAAAAGGAGGCAAAACAGCGCCCACGATGACCGACTCTGGCGGATTCCAAGTCTTCTCGCTCGGCGCGGCATTCGGGAAGACCATTACTAAGTTTGTAAAAGAGGATGCGCCACAGGAGGAATCGGTGGCGGTCTACGACGAAGACGTGGCCAGCCAGCACGGCCAGCTCGCGGTCATCGACGACGAGGGCGTGTCGTTCACTTCGCATCTCGACGGCTCGCTTCACCGCTTCACGCCCGAGCGCTCGGTAGAAATTCAGCACGCCTTAGGTGCTGACCTCTTCTTCGCGTTTGACGAGTGCACCTCGCCGAACGAGCCATACGAATATCAGCGAGAGGCGATGGAGCGCACACACCGCTGGGCCGAGCGTAGTCTGAAAGCGCACCGACAGAATATCGATGCATCACAAAAGCAGGCCATCTTCGGCATTGTGCAGGGCGGTCGCCACAAAGATTTGCGCAAGGAAAGCGCACGAGAAATCGCGTCGCTCGGCTTCGATGGCATCGGTATCGGCGGCTCATTTAGCAAAGAAGACATGCGCGGCGCGCTCCAAGCGGCAGTAGGGGAATTACCAGAAGAATTGCCGAAGCATTTCCTCGGCATCGGCGAGCCGGGCGACATTCTCGAGGGTATCGCGCACGGGATGGACCTCTTCGACTGCGTCGCCGCCACTCGCATCGGCCGTCATGGTTCTATTTATACGAAAAAAGGAATCATCCATCTCACGGGAGAACGCTTCAAAGAGGATTTCGGTCCGCTCGATTCTGAAGTCAGCATCGCTGGTACCGAGCCATTCACACGTGCATACGTGGCACACCTCATCCGCTCCAAAGAGATGCTCGGCTCTATGATCTGCTCGATGCATAATGTCGGCTTCATCCTCGCGCTCGTGAAGGGTGCGCGCCAAGCTATTATTGATGGACGTTTTGACGAATACCGTGCAGAATTTGTACGACAATACTATGGCTAATTTCAAACTCCATCTTCCATTTGAGCCTGCGGGCGATCAGCCGCAGGCAATTGAGAAGCTCTCCGACGGGCTGAAGAAAGGTCTGCATCACCAGACGCTTTTTGGTGTGACTGGAAGCGGGAAGACCTTTACCGTGGCAAACGTTATCGCGAAGAACGACAAACCAACACTCGTGCTCGCACACAACAAGACCCTCGCTGCACAGCTCGCGCAGGAATATCGCGAGTTCTTTCCTGAAAACGCGGTGCACTACTTCGTCTCGTACTACGACTACTACCAGCCAGAGGCGTACATCGCGCACTCCGATACCTATATAGAGAAGGAGGCGATGATTAACCAAGAGATAGACCGCCTGCGTCACGCGGCGACGCAGGCGCTGCTCACGCGCAAGGACGTCATCATCGTCGCTTCAGTCTCGGCCATCTACGGCCTCGGTTCGCCGGAGCAATATGAAAAAGTGCACGTAAAAATAGAGCAGGGCAGCGAAGAGAATCGCTCCGCGCTCATACGCAAGCTCGTCGGCATTTATTTCGAACGCACAAACGCCGACCTCAATCCGGGGCAGTTGCGCGCAGTAGGGAACTCGCTTGAATTTATGCCAGTCAACGAGCGCGCGATATTCCGCATTACCTTTGATGGGAGCGCTATCGCGAGTATCCACCAGCTCGACCCAGTCTCTCGTGCGAAGATTGCAGAGCCACGGTCAGTGTTCGTCTTCCCGGCGAAGCACTTCGTGACAAACGAAGACGAGCGCCTGCGCGCCATCGAAGACATTAAGCTGGAGCTCGACGAGCAGCTCGCTAAGTTTAAGCGCGAAGAGAAGCCGCTCGAGCACGAGCGCCTGAAGCGCCGCACGCTCCACGACCTCGCGCTCATCCGCGAGCTCGGATACACGAGCGGCATCGAGAACTACTCGCGGCACTTCGACGGGCGTAAGCCAGGCGAACCGCCGTTCACGCTTCTGTCGTATTTCCCGCACACGAAAGACGGCTCCGCAGACTTCCTCACCGTGATAGATGAGTCACACGTCACAGTTTCCCAAATAGGCGGCATGTATGCGGGCGACAAATCGCGCAAGGACGTGCTCGTGGAGTATGGCTTCCGCCTGCCGAGTGCCCGCGACAATCGCCCACTTCGCTTCGAAGAGTTTGAAAAGCGCGTCGGACAGGTCGTGTACACAAGCGCGACACCAGGCGCATACGAGAAGCAGCATTCAGAGCAGGTAGTAGAGCAAGTGATTCGCCCGACCGGTCTCATCGACCCAGAGCTTACGGTCCGCCCGATTGTCGAGACCGGAGAGTACAAGGGACAGATTGCGGATTTTATTGCTGAAGCAGAAGTGGTGATTAAGCGCGGCGGCCGCGCGCTCGCGACTACGCTCACCAAGCAGATGGCAGAAGACCTTGCGTCCTTCCTGCGCGAGAAGGGAATCAAGGCCGAATACCTCCACTCAGACGTGAAGACGATAGACCGCATAGACATCCTCACGAAGTTTCGCCAGGGCGGCTTCGACATTCTCGTCGGTGTGAACCTGCTCCGCGAAGGACTCGACCTGCCAGAAGTGGAACTCGTCGGCATCCTCGACGCAGACAAGGAGGGCTTCCTGCGCAGCGAGACATCGCTCATACAGACTATCGGTCGCGCGGCGCGTAACGTCCTCGGCCGCGTGATTCTCTACGCCGACAACATGACGGGCTCGTTGGACCGCGCGATTAGCGAGACCAATCGCCGTCGCGCACTCCAGATGGCGTACAACACGAAGCACGGCATCACTCCGCTCACGATTAAAAAAGAGATTCACGACATCGCCGCGTCTATGCGCACCGAGCACCAGCGCACGATAGATGAGCTCCTCGTGCTCGACACGCTGGCGTATAAAGACGACCCGAAAGCATTTGTCGCGCGCAAGAGGGAAGAGATGGCAGAGGCAGTAGAGAAACTCGACTTCGAGACAGCAGCGCTCATCCGCGACGAAATTTATAAACTCGAGGGCACAGGACCAAAGGCTCGCAAACCTCGCACCCGCAAACCGCTTTCTGGCGCTTGACGAGTGGGTCTATAGGTGCTATTATATAAAGCGGTAAATCAGGAGAGCATTATGACCTTTACGAACGTGTCCCTAGGAGTAGTCACTGTCGCCTTCGGCATTTCCGCGATGCTTTGGCAGCGCGATCTCGCTCAGGCCAACGCGAATACGGCGGCGGTTTCAGCTGGCTTCAGCAAGCATCTCACCAATGAGTACGTTGGGAATAACTGTAATCTCAGTACCAAGCAGTTCGCGCTATATGATGAGCGTGACAAGCTCTGTGTCACTGACGCCGAAGCGCGAGCTCGCGATGAGGTCGCGAAGTTCTTGTCGAAGAAGTGAGCGGCTGCGGCCGGCCCACAAAAGGGCATCTACGGATGCCCTTTTCCTATTCCTGAGCTTCAGCTCGCACTCGTAAACCGCTTTCTGGCGCTTGACAGTAACTATAAGATACTACATAATACATCACGGTAGTCAATCACAGTCAAGTAAGGAGTACATTTCGTGCTATCACAAAAGCAAGTTTCTTCGATAGGCTGGCTGGGCACAGTCTTTGCTCTGTCGATGTACTTTTCGTTCATCGATCAGATCAGGCTGAACATGACGGGCCACAAGGGTTCATGGCTCATTCCACTTATGACCGCATGTAGTGCCATAACCTGGACTTCCTATGGCTTCTACAAGACGCCGCGGGATTGGCCTATCTTCATCTGCAATCTGCCTGGCATTCCGCTGGCAATTGCAACATTCCTTACCGCAATCTTCTGAAGTCGACATTCGTAAACCGCTTTCAGGGGCGTAGTTGTGCTAAGGCCGAGGAGTGATATTGTCAAAGAAACCAAGGGTCGCCTTGGAAAGGAGGGTGTATGTCGCATTTGCAGGACGAGCCTACAACCGGACAGTTCTTGGGTTTCGTGTTTCTCTGCGTCGTCGGGTTGCTCGTGCATTTCGCCTTCGCGGGGTAAGGCTGAACGAGGGGGTGTCACACGCTGGTGTGCTCCCCCTTTTCCTATTTCTGCGCTATAGTCTAACCGTACCTGCCCCTCCACGGGCAGGGGTTTCAATACCCAAATGAAGAAACAAAGCGCCAAAGAAGAGCATACACACAAGCACGGGAGCGACTGGCTTCGCGTGAAGGGTGCGCGTACCCACAACCTGAAGAACGTCACGGTAGAGATGCCGCGCGGCGCGATGACGGTCATCACGGGTCTTTCTGGTTCAGGCAAATCATCGCTCGCTTTTGATACTATCTTCGCCGAAGGTCAGCGCCGCTACGTGGAGTCACTTTCTGCCTATGCGCGGCAATTTTTAAACCAGATGGCGAAGCCAGATGTAGACGAGATTACTGGCCTCTCGCCAGCCATTTCAATAGACCAGAAGAGCCGCTCCAACAATCCGCGCTCGACTGTCGCGACCGTGACCGAAATTTACGACTATCTGCGTGTGCTCTACGCACGCGCAGGTCAACCGTACTGTATTCACCATGACGTGCCTATCGTGCGTCTTTCCAAAGAAGAGATGATTAAAATGGTTTTCAATCGTGTCGAAGCAAAGCGCGCGACAACGAGCACGAGCGTGATGGGTGTCGCTGTCGATAAGAGTGCCGTCACGCTCTCTGCTCCGGTAGTTGTGGGCCGCAAAGGAGAGTACTACCAAATGCTCTACGATCTCCTCGGCAAGGGGTACGAGCGCGTGGTTATCGACGGCAAGGAGCAGTCGCTCCGCGAGAAAATATCGCTCGATAGGAACAAACGCCACGATATCGACGTGCTCGTAGATAGCATATTTGTGTCTGAATTTGCACGCTCGACCCAGAGCGCTCGCGAGCGCCTCTCTGAAGCGCTCGAGCTCGCGCTCAAAGAGGCGAATGGCCTCGTGAAAATTAAGCACGCTGACGGCACTCTCGAGACGCTCTCGTCGAAGTTTATCTGTCCCGAAGACGGTGCGTCGTTCCCAGAAGTAGAGCCGCGCCTCTTCTCATTTAACTCGCCCTACGGCGCATGCCCGGCCTGTCACGGTCTCGGGACGGAATCACTCTTTTCAGAAGAAGTGTGTCCGGTTTGCGTTGGGAAGCGTCTGCGCCCCGAAGCGCTCCGCGTGTACTTGAAGAGTAAAAAGGACAAAACGCTCGGCAAGTCTATTGTAGATTTCACCAATTTCTCGATAGCAGATGCAAAAGAATTCGTAGACTCCATAGAACTTTCGGAAATGAAAGAAGAAATCGCCGCGCCCATTCTGAAAGAAATCGACAGCCGCCTGATTTTTATGCTCAATGTCGGGCTCGACTACCTTACGCTCAACCGTTCTGCCGCGACCCTCTCGGGCGGAGAAGCGCAACGCATCCGCCTCGCGTCTCAGCTCGGGAGCGGTCTCACGGGCGCTCTCTACGTGCTCGACGAGCCGACCATCGGTCTCCACCAGCGCGACAACGACCGCCTCATTAAGACACTCCTCACGCTCAAAGATCTCGGCAACACGATCATCGTCGTTGAGCACGACGAAGACACGATTTATTCTGCCGATTATATTATCGATGTCGGTCCGGGCGCAGGCACGCACGGCGGCAAAATTGTCGCTTCAGGCTGGCTTGATGACTTGCTCACCGCCAAGAAGAACGAGAGCGGCTCTCTGACGCTCGCGTATCTCCGCCAAGAAAAAGAGGTCGCACTGCCAGAGGAGCGCCGCACCAGCGAGAAGGGCTGGATAAAAGTGCGCGGTGCGACTCTCCACAACATGAAGAATCAGAACGTTGATGTCCCGCTCGGGAAGCTCGTGTGCATCACGGGTGTCTCGGGCAGTGGTAAGTCGACCTTCCTCTACGATATTTTGCATAAAAATTTGGCCGCACGCGCGGCTAAGCGCGAAGCGAAGCTCGAGCACATAGCCTCGCTTACAGGCAGCGAGTATGTCGGCCGCACGATCCTCATCGACCAGTCGCCAATCGGCCGCACGCCCCGCAGCAATCCCGCGACCTACACCGGCTCCTTCACGCATATTCGCGATCTCTTCGCTGCGACTTCGGAGGCACGGGCGCGAGGATGGAAGCCGGGCCGATTCTCCTTCAACGTGCCGGGCGGCCGCTGCGAAGCGTGTCAGGGCAACGGCTCTATCGCGGTCGAGATGCACTTCCTCCCGACGGTCTACGTCACCTGCGATATCTGCATGGGGAAGCGATTTATGAAGGAAACGCTCGAGGTCACCTTCCGCGGAAAGAATATTTACGAAGTATTGCAGATGACTATCGAAGAGGCTGAGAAGTTCTTTGCCGACATTCCTGCTATCGCCGAGCGTCTGCAGAGCTTGAATTCAACAGGACTCCAATACCTTACGCTTGGGCAGAGCGCGACGACGCTCTCGGGCGGGGAAGCGCAGCGCGTGAAGATAGCGAGCGAGCTCTTCCGCTCGATGACGATGAAGACGCTCTACCTGCTCGACGAGCCGACCGTCGGCCTCCACTATGAAGACGTTGCCAAGCTCATCGAGATTCTCCAGGAGCTCGTGCGTCGCGGCAATACGGTCGTCGTCATCGAGCACAATCTCGACGTGATAAAGAGTGCGGACTATCTTATCGACTTCGGTCCGGAAGGCGGCTCTGGCGGTGGTAAAGTTATTGCTAAGGGCTCTCCAGAAGAAGTCGCCGATACGGACGGGTCTCACACAGGCGAGTATCTGAGGAAGGCACTGCGACGCCATGCAACGAAGCGATCTAAATAAGTTCGACCTGCCGGACCTGCCGGGCGTCTATTTCTTTAAGAAGGGAAGGAAGGTCTTGTATGTAGGGAAGGCGACGTCGCTGCGCGACCGCGTACGGTCCTACTTCGACGACGACCTCATAGCGACTCGCGGCCCGCGTATTGTCGATATGGTCACGAAGGCCGACCGTATCGCACACGAGACGACGCCGACGATACTGGAGGCGCTCGTGTACGAAGCGGCGCTTATTAAAAAATATAACCCGCCGGCAAATAGCGACGGCAAAGACGGAAAGACGTTTCTCTATGCAGTCATTACCGAAGAAGAGATTCCGCGCGTACTTGCCATCCGCGGTAGCGACATCGACTTCAACAACAAGAGTATGCTTTCTTCGCGAGGTGACACCTTACGGCAAAAATATAAAGCGATATACGGGCCGTTTCCCTCGGGACCGCAGCTGCGTGAGGGGTTACGACTCATTCGCCGCATCTTCCCGTTTTTCGATACGCCGAAGCCGGTGGGAACCAAGAGCAAGCACCAGGAGGCAAAAATAGAATTCAATAAGCAGATAAATCAGTACCCGCACAACATAGACCCAAAAGAGTACCGCCGCACGATACGCAATGTGATGCTGTTTTTGAGTGGTCGCGGGAAGCAGTTACGCAAGACGCTTGAGCGGGAGATGAGAAGCGCGGCGAGTGAAGAGCGATTTGAAGATGCGTCTACCGCGCGCCGGCAGCTCTTCGCACTCGACCATATTCAAGACGTATCGCTCATCAAAGATGAAAATCTAAACGGCTCCACGACTTCTGCTTCGCGCATTGAGGCATACGACACTGCGCATCTCTCGGGCACAAACGCGATTGGCGTGATGACCGTGGTCGCAGACGGCGTACCCGTCAAACGCGAGTACCGCACCTTCCGCATCCGCGGGGTTACTAAAAATGACGATATAGCATCACTCAGAGAAATTCTGTCTCGGCGATTGAATCATCCTGAATGGGCGTTCCCCCAAGCGATAGTCATAGACGGTGGTACGACTCATAAAAAAGCCGCAGAAAGCGTGCTTGCAGGATTGAACATACACATTCCCGTGTGCGCAGTGGTGAAGGACGAGCGGCACCGCCCGCGCGAAGTCATCGGTGCGCGCCGTGCGGGCCTGAGCGAAGCCGACGCAGTGCTCGCCAACAGCGAGGCACACCGCTTCTCGCTCGCTCTCCATCGCAAAGCACGTTCACGCACGCTTCGCAGTAAACCACAAACAGAGCGCTCCGGCCGCTAGGCCAATTCAACTCTGTTTGTAGGTTGCAGCTTCAGCTTGCTATACTTCAGTGATGCAAACAGTCGTTGGCGTACTGCGAGGCGGGCCTTCAAGAGAGCACGAAGTCTCGCT
The DNA here is from genome assembly GCA_046051155.1 of Candidatus Parcubacteria bacterium. GTDB lineage: Bacteria > Patescibacteriota > Minisyncoccia > Phycocordibacterales > Phycocordibacteraceae > C7867-001. The sequence goes on along the minus strand of JBJOOS010000001.1, from coordinate 13,858 downwards.
CAAGACTGGCGCTGCCATTATCGCTAATCTGCCGGAGGACCAGTATGTCGTGCGCGACATCTATATCGATAAAAAAGGGCAGTGGCATGACCGCGGTAAGCCGACAGCGCCCGAGCGCATCCTGCGACAGCTCGACGCGGTGCTTATTGGGCTCCACGGCGAGTATGGCGAAGATGGCGGGGTACAGAAGCTCCTCGAGCGCTTCGGTGTACCCTACGCGGGCTCCGATTCATTTGGCTCGTACCTCGCGATGCATAAGCTGATGTCCAAAGCGCGCGCCAAAGAAGCAGGGCTTCTTACTCCGAATCACTACTACATCGAGTGCGCCGAAGATGCGGAGGCTGGTGCGCGCGAGGCGATACGCAACATGCACCAGCCCGTAGTGGTGAAGCCGAATTCCTGGGGCTCTTCAATCGGTGTGGCGGTCGTGGGCGGCTACGCGCCCGTACTCTCGGCGATTAACAAGCTCTTTGCCGACGGCGCGCCGACGGTACTCGTCGAAGATCGCGTTCGCGGGAGGGAAGCGACCGTCGGCGTGGTCGAGAATATGCGGGGAGAAGAGCTCTATACTCTCCCTTCGGTAGAGATTCTCCCGCCGAGCGGAGACTTCTATAGCTACGATGCGAAGTATTCTGGTACCTCGCGCCACGTGTGTCCGGGTAACTTCTCCCGCACCGTTTCTGAAGAGCTCCAGCGACAGGCGAAGGTGATACATCGCGCGCTTGGTCTCCGCCACTATTCGCGGAGCGACTTCATCGTCACGCCGAAGGGCATTTATTACTTGGAAACGAACACACTCCCCGGGCTCACCACCGAGTCAAACGTGCCTATCGAGCTCTCGACGGTCGGCATCACGCTTTCCGCGTTCTTCTCTCACCTGATTAACTTGGCTCTTGAAAGATAAAATGGACCTAAGAGAAACCTATAATCGTATTGCTGAAGAGTGGCACCGCGACCACACGCAGGACGACTGGTGGATGGAGGGCACGGATGCATTCATACACGAATTGCCGGAGAACGCACGGGTGCTCGACGTCGGCTGTGGCAGTGGAGTGAAGGCGGAGTATTTGGTTGCACACGGCTTTGCAGTTGTCGGTATCGACATTTCCGACAAACTGCTCGACATAGCGAGGCGCGAAGTGCCAGAGGGCGACTTTAGGCAGATCTCAATGACGGAGCTCGACTCCATGCCGGAAATGTTTGACGGCGTGTTCGCGCAAGCATCGTTACTCCATATCCCCAAGAAAGATGCAGAAAACGTGGTGAGGAAAATGGCACAACGTCTCGTGCCGGGTGGACTACTCTACATTGCAGTTAAAGAATTGCGCGAAGGGAAGCCAGATGAAGAAATGTTAAAGGAAAACGACTACGGGTACGACTACGAGCGCTTTTTCAGCTACTTCACCATGAGCGAGTTGGAGCAGTACTTCAGGAACGCAGGACTAGCCATTGCTCTAAAATTTCGAAACCCGAGCCCGTCGGGGAAAACGGTATGGCTTCAAATTATCGGAAAGAAATGATAGGATACAGGGCATAAGAATATCGAAGGTTTTGGTGGGCCCTTAGCTCAGCTGGTAGAGCACCTCATTTGCAATGAGGGGGTCAGGAGTTCGAATCTCCTAGGGTCCACCAAAGTTTTTGAGCCCGAGTGCTACAATTGGCATATGAAAAAACTAACCCCGTTTCTCTGGTTCGATAAAAATCTTAAGGAGATTACTGACTTTTACCTTTCTGTGTTTCCAAACGCGACCCTGCGTAGCGCTGGCGAGCTCTCGGATACGCCGTCAGGAAATGTGGAGATGGCGACGCTCACGATATTTGATCAAGAGTTGAGTCTGATGACTGCGGGACCGATGTTTAAGTTCACCGAGGCGATATCCCTTGTTATCAAATGCGAAGACCAAAAAGAGGTAGACTATTACTGGGAGAAGCTCACCGCGGGCGGTGGGAGCGAGAGTCAGTGCGGGTGGCTTAAGGATAAGTACGGGCTCTCGTGGCAGGTGGTACCCACCGCGATGGACACGATGATGGCGAGCGGGGACAAGGGGAAGATAGGGAAGGTCACGCAAGCGTTTCTTAAGATGAAGAAGTTTGATGTTGCTAAGCTCGAAGAAGCCTTTAACAGTTAACCAAACGGTATGGAAATAAACTTTGTAGCAGTGTTTGTAGCGGCGCTCGCGATGTTCGTCGTCGGGTTCTTGATGCACGGACCAGTCGCAGGCAAGCTCTGGATGAGACTCTCCAACATAGTCCCTACGGGGAATGAAAAGTTCTCAGACATGGTGCCGCAGATGCTGTGGAACTTCGTCGCGAATCTCGTGACTGCGACCGTCTTCGCTGGCGCGATGTGGGTAGTATTTTCTTCACCAGTGATGGGAGCAGAAACGTGGTACAAGGGGGCTATCTGCGCCGCGTGGGCGTGGCTCGGACTCCTCGTCACCTCGTCTTCGATGGAAGTGATTTGGCTGAAGAGAAGCTACAAGCTGTGGCTGTTTGAATGTTTCTGTTCGCTTCTCTCGCTCGCGGTGATGGGTGCGATTATCACAGGTTGGTAAGAAGACCGTCGGCAACTCTATTTAGAGCGGCCAAGCAACTACTACCTCCATGCATAAAAAAACTCTATTAATAATCGTGGTTGGCTTACTCGCAAGCTTCGGCCCGTCTGCTCTCGCCGATAGGGGGATTAATTCGTCCGAACCATCAGATCAGAGGCAGGGTCACTTGAATGACCTGTTCAACACGGTTCGAAACGTACACCACTCTCGTGTCTGTGCCGACGCGGTTGAGGGTGGAGCGGCCTGCGATGTTCGAGTGGTGACTGACGCGGGGAATATACCCCTAACCAACACACTGCCATCGGGACTATCTCCCGCCAACCTTCATGCCGCCTATGGGTCCCAAACAGCCGTCTCAGGACGCAAGGTCCTCGCTATCGTTGATGCATACGACGATCCCAATATTATTGCTGACCTTGCAAAGTATTCCTCGACGTTCGGTATTTCTTCGCTGCCGACCTGTACGGTCGCGGTTGCTTCGTCTCCGACGCCCTGTTTCCAAAAGGTGGATCAGCGTGGCGGCACTCGTTACCCGGCGGTGAATTCTGGCTGGGCTCTCGAGGTCGCTCTCGACGTGGAGTCTGCTCACGCAATGTGTCAGAACTGCAGTATTCTCCTTGTCGAAGCTGACTCATCAAGCTACTCAAATCTGCTTACCGCAGAAGATCGCGCGGCAACGCTTGGTGCCAATGCGATTTCTAATTCGTGGGGAGGCGGGGAATTCTCTAGCGAGACTTCATCATCGTATGACGGACACTTCAATAAGCCAGGGATTAGTATTACGGCATCTGCGGGAGACAATGGATACGGAGTAGAATATCCAGCCGCGTCTCGCTATGTGACAGCGGTTGGCGGCACTTCGCTGGTCTTTAATCCTGACGGCAGTTACGGCGGCGAGGCCGCGTGGCTCGGGACAGGAAGCGGCTGTAGCGCCTATGAGCCCAAGCCGACGTGGCAGACCAACGGCTCCTGTGCCCGACGAACCGTCTCTGACGTCTCGGCTGTGGCCGATCCAGCTACCGGAGCGGCTGTCTACGACAGTGTGCGTTACAGTGGCCAGTCGGGCTGGTTCCAGGTCGGTGGAACCTCGCTTGCGTCGCCCATCATCGCTGCATCGTATCTGCTCGGCGGAGGCTCACTGTCGCCACAGCTCCCGTACAGTCAGGGTAGCTCCACCAGTCTTCACGACGTGGTCTCTGGTTCCAATGGCTCGTGTGGCGGCTCGCTCCTCTGCACTGCTCTCGTGGGCTATGATGGCCCGACCGGTCTTGGGACTCCAAACGGGTTTGCCGCATTCTAGATATCTTGTCTGGGAATCTGCGCGCATTTCTGATAAGGTGAAGCGTGTTCGCGCTCTTAGCTCAGTTGGTTAGAGCGTTCGCTTCACACGCGAAAGGTCATAGGTTCGAATCCTATAGAGCGCACCAGAAATGTGGAATAGAATTGCGTTATCCATAGCCGTGACGCTCGTTGTCGGAGCTGGATTGTTTGTCTGTATGCGGTGGGTGTCTGTCGAGGAGGCCGTATACGCAAACTTATTTCGATTGACTGCAGAACAAGTTACGAGCTCGCTCGCCGCTACTCACGTGCAGTGCACTACAATACGTACCTGTGCGTTGTTGCCTGGTGATATCCTCATTCGTAGATACATCACGAAGCGCACCTGGCTCTTCGATACGCTCGCGCACCCCTTTTTCACACATGTGGCCTACTATGTTGGCGGTGATCAGATCGTAGAAGCGGTTGGGACTGAAAAACAGTCCAAAGACGATATTCAAGTTACGCAGCTGTCGGGAAGTGACTGGTTTAATGATGATGTCCGCACGTTTGTCATCATGCGCCCGAAAGATAGTGAATCGGAAGTAGCCGACATGAGTAGTGCGTTGATACGGGTTGCAAACGACCCCGATTATACATTCGGCCTACCAGAGGTTGGGCATAAGAGAACAACCTGTGCGGACTTGGTCTATGAGCAGCTACGCACTGAAGATCTCGTCACGTCTCGCATGGTCCCGGAGATAATCACACCCGACTATCTCTACTGGGCGACCAGGTATGGCTCCAAGGATTTCGATGTTCTAGGATATTCTTTCCAGTAATATGTTACATCGTGCTTGCGGAAATTATTCGAGAGCCAACCCATACTAATAGTACCAACTCAACCACCAAAACAGAGAGGGCGAATGCCTCCCTCCACCTCCGAGCGTACAGGCCAAATGTGTAGAAAAGTGCGAACAGTGCCGCTCCGATGCAGAACAACCCTCCAGAAATCATATCGCCAAGTTGGCAAAATTTACCCGTGCATGTGTAATAGTCGTATACGAAGTATATGACCGGCAACAGCAACGCAATCGGTATCCCGTATCCAAACCAATTCTTAAAACGGCTACTACTTTCAGAAATCCGAACCGGAACGGCGGTGATGAACAGAGCTGAGAAGACAAATATTAGTTGAAAAATATCAAAGGTGATCCCGCCACTCAAAGCGATGCTCAACAAAATTATATCCGCCACGAGCACGGCGAGCCAAACGTATACGCGTGTTTTGTCCGTTTTCATACGAGGAAGTACTGTGTATTTGTATAGTATCATGAACGTGGTACAACAAGAGGGCGAAAGTGCAAGCAGGAGGTGTCCTGTGTCGGGCCGGAGTATGCCGGTAGTACATACGATTCGGGTTCGTAGAGACCGGGTTCGATTCCCGGCGGCCCGACAGAGCACATCTCCGTGTATAATTAGCGCATGCAAACTATCTATCTATACTTGATCACGCTTCCGATTTTAATCGTGCTCGATCTTGCGTGGGTCGGCGGCATCGCGAAGAATTACTATAAGGGCCAGCTCGGCGCGATGCTCACCGATAGTCCGGTTTGGTGGGCGATAGGTCTCTTCTACTTGCTCTATGTCGCGGGGCTTGTGTATTTTGTTATCGTTCCCGCAGTCGGAGCGCACTCGCTCTCGAGGGCTCTGCTCGGCGGGGCATTCTTCGGTCTTATCGCCTACGGGACCTACGACTTGACCAACCTCGGCCTCACGGCCAACTGGCCCGTGCTGATGAGTTTCGTCGATATGGCGTGGGGCGCGTTTGCTGGCGGGGCAGTGTCGGCGCTCGTATACCTCATTGCGACCGGCGTCTTCGGGCTGTAAAGTCTTCTCATATACGGGCTATCGTATAGTGGTAGTACGCAAGGCTGGGGGTCTTGTAGTCCGGGTTCGATTCCCGGTAGCCCGACTAAACTTTTGTGATAAAATCCCGCATAAGGGCCCATAGCTCAGCTGGTAGAGCGCGTCATTCGCATTGACGAGGCCAGGGATTCGAATTCCCTTGGGTCCACCATGGATGTGATTATTATTGGTGCAGGAGCTGCTGGTCTAATGGCCGCGCGGGAGCTCGCGCGTGCCGGCAAGACGGTGACGATTCTCGAGGCGCGCGATCGCATCGGTGGGCGCATCTATCCCCTGTCGATTGAGAAGTTTGGATACGAAGCGATGGGTGGGGCAGAGTTTGTGCATGGCCCAGCGCCCATAACTACAAAGCTGGTCGAAGAGGCCGGACTCACCTTTACCCACTCAGAAGAATGGTGGAGCGCCGTTGATGGCGACCCGAGTCCTGTGCATCACCTCCCACAATTTCACCGACCCGAGCTAGAGGCAAAACTCCGCGAGTTGAAAGAGGATATGACCGTTATGGAATTCCTTGATCGATATTTTCCCGCAGAACACCACGAGAAGTTGCGCCACTACGTGTGCCGCGAGGTGGAAGGGTATGATGCAGGTGATCCCGCACGGTCGAGCATCCTCGCATTCCGTGATGAGATTTTAGATGAAAAAAGTTGGCAGGAGCGTCGTTTACAGGGAGGATATGGAGTGCTCGCTCGTTTTATTGAGAGTGAATTGCGGATGCGAGGGGTAGAAATTCTTTTAAACGCGGCCGTTACAACCGTCGATACTTCCGGTGACGGAGTGAGGATAACTTGTGCTGACGGATCAGTGCATGAGGCGTCCTCGGTAGTGGTCACCGTGCCGGTACCGCTCATTAGTGAGCTGAATTTCATTCCCGCCTTGCCCGAGAAGGTAAGCGCAGCGGAGAAGCTTGGATTCGGTCCCGCTATTAAGGTACTCCTCCGGTTCAGGAGTAAGTGGTGGGGAGGTCTACGCGAAAAGGCGTTTGATAAGCTTTTCTTCATGTTCTCAAAAGAAGTCATCCCTTCGTGGTGGACGCAATTTCCGCAGCCGCATACCACGCTCACGGGCTGGGTCGCGGGGCCTTCCGCCCACAAGCTTCGGGATGTGACTGCAGAGGAATTCACTGAGCTGTCTCTCACATCGCTCTCGCACATCTTCAGCATTTCGGTCGAAGAGCTTCGGAAGGAACTTATTACCACAGAGACGTTTGTGTGGGAAAACGAACCGTTCATGCGCGGGGCCTATAGTTACAGCACGCCGGAGTCGGGGGGTGCGGCTACGGAGTTGCGGAAGCCTGTTGGAAGGAAACTGTACTTCGCAGGAGAAGCGCTCGCGCGAGATTCTTCAGCGTCGACAGTTGAGGGCGCCTTTGCCTCAGCGCTAGATGTTGCCAAAGCGATACTCGGCGAAGTAGAGTAGAGGTAAAGTGGGGCCTATAGTTCAGCGGTAGAACGCGTCCATGGCATGGACGAGGTCGGGGTTCGACTCCCCGTAGGTCCACTACGAAGGAAGCGGCCAGGAGCAGGCCCACGAAACAGACTACTGAGTCAAGTGGTACTATATAGGTGAGATGAAGTTGAGTAACAATCAAAACTTTTCCCTCGTCGCCCTCGTCGCCTTCTTTGGGGGCGTTGTCTGCACCTGCATATTCTTTTTCCTGTTCCAATACCTCGAGCCGAGCGTTAAGCCGCGGCCTCTTCGCGAGAGTGACATCCCGACTAGTCACTCGACATATTCCTTTATTGACCCGCTCATCGGTATCAGGGGCGTCGACAACACTACACAGTATGATGGCCTGAAGTCAAAGATCGCAGCTTTCATTGATCAGCAGGCTAAAAATGACCTCATTTCAGCATCGGTTCAGTTCCGCGATATTAACGAGCCGGGAGGGTTCACCTTGAATCCGACCGAGCGCTATACGCCCGCTAGTCTGAATAAGGTTCCGGTGATGATGGCCTACTACAAGATTGCTGAGCGGGACCCCTCTATTCTCTCGCAAAGCTTGAAGTATACCGGCGCAACTGACAGCAACAGTGTCGAGGGGATTAAGGCGGTGGTCCAGCTGACTCCAGGCGCGAGCTATACCGTGGAGCAGTTAATCGAACACATGATCCGTTATTCTGACAACAATGCTACCGACCTTCTCGTACAGAATTTTACGGACACGGGCAACACAAGCGCACACACAAGTGTCTATAGCGACCTCGGGATCGACCCCTCTGTGCTCAACGCATATACGGACAACATGACCGTGCAAAACTATTCGATATTCTTGCGCGCGCTCTATAACGCCACCTACCTTAGTCGAGACGACTCAGAGCGCGCGCTCAAACTCTTGTCTGAAACGGACTTCTCGCAAGGGATCGAAAGCGGTGTGCCCAACAACGTGACGGTGGCGGAGAAGTTCGGCGAGGTACGGATGACCGATACAGCCGGAACTCTGCTCGGAAAAGAGCTCAATAACTGCGGCATTGTGTATTATCCGAGCCACCCGTACTTGCTATGCATTATGACCAAAGGGCGGGGAGATGATAACGCAGGTCTTGAGACCGTCATCGCGGGGATATCTCGCATGGTATACGAAGGGGTGCAGTCGACGTACCAATAAAAGGGGTGTACGCTTAAGAGGTACAAACTAATTTACGCACATGTTGAAAGAATTTAAAGCGTTTCTACTTCGTGGGAATGTCGTCGACCTGGCAGTCGGCGTCGTGGTCGGCGCCGCGTTCGGCACGATTGTGTCGGCGCTCGTGAGCGACATATTGACCCCGCTTATTGCTGCTATCGCCAAGGTGCCTGACTTCGGCGGGCTCACACTCACGCTTAACGGCAGTAAGTTCATGTACGGACACTTTATAAACGCGCTTATCTCGTTCCTGCTTGTCGCAGGCGCGGTGTTCTTCTTCGTCGTGAAGCCGATGAACTATCTTATCGCGAAGTCACGCAAGGAGGCTCCAGCTGATCCGACGACCAAGAAGTGTAAGGAGTGCATGAGCGAGATCCCGCTCGAGGCGAAGCGTTGTAAGTTCTGCAGTCAGCCCGCATAAGAGGTGAGTAAAAACAGAAAACCCGCCTGTAAGGCGGGTTTTCTGTTTAACAGAGAAGATCTGTTATTTCATGTGCGCCGAGACGAGCTTGGTCATCTCGAACATCGTGACTTCTGCCTTGCCGCCGAAGATTGCCTTCAGCTTCTCATCCGCGAGGATGTTGCGCTTATTGGCTGGATTCTGGAGGTTATTCTTCTTGATGTACTCCCAAAGCTTCTTGACCACTTCTGTGCGGGGAAGGGGGCCCTTCCCGACGACTGCTTCGAGTTCTGCCGAGAGGTTAAGAGGTTTCGCGAGCGCTGAATTTATTGCCATAATTGAATTATTGTATTAAGACTTACAAACCTACTGTATAGATTACGGGTCATCTGGTAGAATGCAAGCCATGCATGGGGGTATCGTAGTGGTGCTCAAGGCGGAGCAATTGGGCTCCTTTTTTGGATTTCCTATTACCAACTCGCTGATTATGGCGTGGCTCGTGATGGCGATTGTCCTTATCGCCTCGTATTTCTTCGGTCGCCGGCTCTCGCTTGTTCCGGGCAAGGTCCAGGCGGGGATCGAGTGGGCCTTTGAGGGCGCACTCGCGTACATGACCGAGGTGTTGGGGAGCGACACGCTTGCTCGTCGTTTTTTCCCACTCGTGGCGTCGATGTTTATCTTTATTGCCGCTATCAATGAAATCGAGTTCTTCCCGGGCGTGGGCTCTATTGGGCTCCATGCGCCGGAGTTCCTGCCCATCCTCCGCGCCCCCACCACTGACCTCAACTTCACTCTCGCGCTCGCGATGATCGCATTTTTTACCATCGAAGTGACGGGTATCGCCACGCTCGGCTTTTTCAAATATGCAGGGAAATATGTTACACTCAAGTCACCGGTAGGGTTCGCCGTTGGCATTATCGAGCTGGTGAGCAATCTCGGTCGCCTGGTATCGTTTTCCTTCCGTCTTTTTGGGAATATTTTCGCGGGGGAGGTGATGGTGATGGTCGCCGGATACTTCCTGCCGTACGTGCTCCCAGCGCCCTTGATGGGATTTGAGATGTTCATTGGCTTGGTGCAGGCACTGGTCTTTGCGATGTTGACCTTGTTCTTCATCAAATTAGCCATCGCTGATCCGCACGAGGCGCACTAGTGGCACTTCGCGCGGCTCCGGGATGAGAGCCTTTTATTATTGCAACGTAATTTCACAGTATGGATATAGATTCAGCACGTATGATCGGAATGGCGCTCGCGGCCGGCCTCGGCGTTATTGGTCCTGGTATCGGTATCGGCCTTATCGGCGGTGGCGCTATGCAGGCGATAGGCCGTAACCCAGAAGCTTCGGGCAAGATTGTCTCGAACATGATTCTCGCGATCGTGTTCACCGAGGCGCTCGGTATCTTGGCGCTCGTGGTTTCCTTCATCATTAAGTTCGTCTAGCCCCTCTGGTTGGTCGGTATGGCACAGCTTCTCTCCGCGTTCGGCATCAACTGGTCGCTTCTCCTCGCGCAAGCGGTGAACTTCGCTATTGTGCTTGTCGCGCTCACCTACTTCCTCTATAAGCCGGTACTGCGCATGCTCGACGAGCGCAAGCGCGTCGTGGAGCAGGGGGTGCATGATGCCGAGCTTGCGAATGAGAAGCTCTCAAACGCCGACGGCGAGGCGCACTTGCGCGTCGCTACAGCAGATAAACAGGCAGAAGAGATTGTCTCGAGTGCCCGCGAGTCTGCGACCGAGGAGAAAGTACGAATCCTTAAAGAGGCAGAGACGCGTGCCGCTATGGTGACGCGAGACGCGCAGGCGCGCGCGACTGAGGCAGCCGCGAAGGCGCTCCGTGAGAGCGAGAAGGAAGTCGCTCGTCTCGCGATTCTCGCCGCAGAGAAGGTGATGCGCTCGAAGGCATGATTACCGACTACGATACCTTCGTCGCGCACCTGCGTAAGACTGGTCGTCTGAAGCTTTTGCCGCAGGTTCTGCGCGAGTTACGCGAAGAGTCCGCCCGCGTGAAGCGCTTGGGCGCGAAGAAAGAGACCGCCAAGGAGAACCCGTCGCTCATCAGTGGCTGGCGCTCTATTGAGAACGGCGTGCTCACCGACACTACGGGCAAGCGGGCGCTCATAGATATTTATAAGAACATCATAGCCTAATATGGAATCCGTTATTAAAAAAATCGAAGCAGAAATCGCCGCGTGGAGCCCCAAAGGCGGCGTCGAAGAGGTCGGCCAGGTCCGCGCGACCGGCGACGGCATTGCCGAGATTGACGGGCTTACGAGCGCGGTGATGTCAGAAATGGTGCTCTTCGATGCGACCTACGACCGCACGCTCGAGGAAGCTCTTAAGGACCCTCAGCCTATTTACGGTCTCGTGCTCAACCTTGAGGAAGATGGCGTGCGCGCCGTGATTCTCGGCGACACATCAAAGGTCTACGAGGGCATGCTGGTGCGCCGTGTCGGGCGACTCCTCTCTATCCCGGTGGGGGACTCGCTCGTCGGTCGCGTCGTGAACCCGCTCGGCGAGCCGGTAGACGGCAAGGGTCCTATTAAAGGCGCGAAGCCCCGCCCAATCGAGAGCGAGGCGTACGGCGTCATTGACCGTGCCTCAGTGAACACCCCGCTTCACACCGGCATCAAGGCTATCGATGCCATGATTCCAATCGGCCGCGGTCAACGCGAGCTCATCATTGGCGACCGCGGAGTCGGTAAGACCGCCATCGCCATCGATACGATTTTGAATCAAAAGAACGAGCCCAAGGAGACTCGTCCGACCTGCATCTACGTCGCCATCGGCCAGAAGGAAAGCAAGACAGCGAAGCTCGTCGCGGAACTCGCAGAGAAGGGTGCGATGGAGTACACGATTATCGTCACGGCGCCGGCGTCCGCGCCGGCGGCATTGCAGTTCCTTGCACCGTTTGCAGGCGCCGCTATCGGCGAACACTTTATGGAGGCAGGGAAGGATGCGCTCGTCGTCTACGACGACCTCTCGAAGCAGGCAGTCGCGTATCGCCAGATGTCGCTCCTCTTGCGCCGTCCGCCAGGACGCGAGGCGTATCCGGGAGACATCTTCTACCTACACTCGCGCCTCCTCGAACGCGCCGCGAAACTCTCTAAGGAGAAGGGCGGAGGGTCGCTCACTGCGCTCCCGATTATTGAAACGCAGGAAGGCGACGTATCGGCATATATTCCGACGAACGTTATTTCCATCACCGACGGACAGATATTCCTCGAGAGCGATCTCTTCAACAAGGGTCAGCGTCCAGCGATTAACGTCGGCATCTCGGTGTCACGTGTAGGTTCTGCCGCACAAACGAAGGCGATGAAGAAGGTTGCCGGTAAGATTAAGCTCGAGCTCGCGCAGTTCCGAGAGCTTGAAGCGTTCATGCAGTTCTCGTCTGATCTCGATGCTGACACCAAGAAGGCTATCGACTCCGGTCGTCGCATGACGGAGGTGCTTAAGCAGAATCGCGGCGTACCGCTCGCGTTCGAGATGGAAGCTGCAGTTATCTTCGCCGCGACTAACGGCTACTTCAACACCTTCGCTCCTGAAGAGGCGAGCGCCGCAGAGAAGAAGTTGCAAGAGTTTCTTCTGCGCGAAGGTAAGGACGCACTCGAGGCGATTAAAACGAGCAAGCAGATTGACGAGACTACCGAGGCGAAGCTTCGCGCGGTACTCGACGCATTCGTGAGTCGCTCTAAGTAACCATGGCGCACCCCAAAGAGTACTTCTGGTTTTCTAATTCGCTATCGCTCATAATAAAACCATGGCGCTGAAGGATATCAAAGCGAAGATTAAGTCCACTGAGCGCACACACAAGGTGACGCGCGCGATGGAGGCTGTCTCGGCGGTGAAGATGCGTAAGACGCAGAGCGCCGCGCTCGCCGGCAGACCGTACGCTCGCGCGGCGCTCTCTATCCTCGCGCGCCTCTCGGGGAGCGCTGATATCTCGCGCCACCCGCTCGCGACTAAGCGCGAGGTAAAGCGTATTGCGCTCGTTATCATCACGAGCGATAAGGGTCTCGCGGGTGCGCTCAATAGCGGGGTCATTAAGGAGGCGGCGCAGGACGTCGCTAAGTACGCGCGCGAAGATGTCACCGTCTTCGCGTATGGGCGAAAGGGTCAAGAGTACTTCGCGCGCCGTGGCTACACCATCGCCAAGTCGCTCGAGAATAAGGGCGACGACATCGACCTCTCGCACATGGAGGAGCTCGCGCAAACGCTGTCAGATGGATTCACCAAGGGTGACTTCGATCAAGCGCTCGTCGTCTACAGCAATTTCAAGTCGACCTTCGAACAGGCGCCGACGCTTCGCACGCTTCTACCACTCGAGCTCGAGAACATCGAGCACTTGGTCAAAGACATCGTGCCCGCCAAGGGCAAGTATAGTGAGCCGGCCAAGGTAGAGTCACCGGCGGCGTACGAGGTAGAGTCTGCGACTGGCGACGTGCTCAGCACGCTTCTTCCGCGCCTTGTCGCGACGTCGCTCTACCATATGTTGCTCGAGACGAAGGCGTCGGAGCACTCGGCGCGTATGGTCGCGATGAAGAACGCGTCGGACAAGTCAGAGGAAGTCGCGCACGATCTCACCCGGATGTATAACAAGATACGTCAGGCGGCGATTACGCGCGAGGTCTCTGAGATCGTGGGCGGCCGCGAGGCGTTAGCCGCGTAGATTTATTACTTATTTTACTAGTATGAACGGAACAATTACAGAAATCATCGGGCCAGTCGTCGACGTGCACTTCCCGCAGAAGCGCCCGGCTATCGGCGATGCGCTCGTTATCGAGAAGGCTGGCGAGCATCGGCGCATCGTGCTCGAGGTCGCATCGCACCTTGGCCTCGACCGCATCCGCGCCATTTCTATGAACGAGACCGCGGGCCTCGCACGCGGCGAGACCGTCACGGCTACGGGCGCACCGATCTCTGTTCCGGTCGGCGAGTCGGCACTCGGTCGCCTTTTCAACGTGCTTGGCGAGCCAGTCGACGGCAAGGGAGCGATTCCTGCGAGCGTCCCGCGCCTCCCGATTCACCGCGCGCCGCCCTCATACGAGGAGCAGACAACGAAAGCAGAAGTGTTTGAGACCGGGGTGAAGGCGATTG